>CALMEF010000169.1 GCA_937862825.1 uncultured Armatimonadota bacterium | reverse complement strand
CTGCCACCCGAACCGCCTCCAGAGCCGTCGTTGACTAGGTGACCCTGTCCATCGGCGGTCACGATGCCACTCACAGTTAGAGTGCCGCCCACGGTCAATCGCAGAACACCGCCGCCAGCGCCAGCACTGGTGCCGCCTCCGCCGCTACCTTGGGCATTTGGTTCAGTTACGCTTCCATAGCAGGGGCCACCGACAGGAGAGCTTCCGATAGGCCAGGTTCCGTTGCCCCATCCTCCTCGTCCTCCATATCCTCCGCCACCGCCTGCACTTCCACTAGTGGCTCCTGCTCCAGGTCCCTGCCGGGCAGGGAACCCTCTGGCATCGGCAATGACTAGTCCACCGGCTTCGACGGTCATGTCGCCAGTCGCGATCAGGTGGAAGGTGGTATCGAGGGGAGCTGGTCCTACATAGCTGTTCGGACCAATCTCGATGGAATCAAAGGTGTTGATCCCGGTGAACTCGGTGAACATACCTGCCGCCCAGTTGGCAACTCGTAGAGTTCCGATCGACTGCGATGGCAGTTTTCGAAGCACCGTTCCTGCACCACCGTGCGGACGGCCGTTGTTTCCAACCCCACCCCACGCCTGGACAACAATCTGGCTTGGATCACTGGTGTAGACCAAAGCTATTCGGCCGCCTCCACCTCCTCCATAGGAACCGGTCCCGCCATTAGCACGGATGATTCCGCTACCGGCGAGTGTCGACGCCGTAATCCAGATGCTGCCACCCGAACCGCCTCCAGAGCCGTCGTTGACTAGGTGACCCTGTCCATCGGAAGCAACTACTCCATCGACTTGCAGAGTCCCCCCTATGAGGAGATTAATCGATCCTCCGCCGGCTCCTCCGTTGGTGCCACCACCACCGCTACCAACGGCCATGGGTTCAGTAACGCTTCCATAACAAGGTCCACCCGAAGGTGAGTCGCCGATGGGCCAGGTGCCGTTACCCCAGCCTCCTCGACCTCCATAGCCCCCCCCTCCACCCTGAGATACAAGGGACCCACCTGCTCCGGGGCCCTGCCGCGCGGCATAGCCCTTCGCAAGGGTCGTGATCGCACTCGACGAATCCACCGAGACGTTGTTAGTAATTGAAAGGTCCATTCCAACCTCAGCGCCCGCACGGTGGGTAACCACGCCTGAGTTGACGACCGTAAGCGCATAGAACTGGTGCGTACCAGTAATGGACACAGTACAACCGCTCACGACGACGTTATAGTCCTCGAAGAAGTTGTTCGCCTCGTCGATCTCCTCATTTGCTGTGAAGATGATGCCGTTGACGAGTTTGGTGATCCTGATCTTGAAGTCACCATCATCGTCGGTGTTGTCTCCATAAAATCGATCGAGCCCTGAAACGAAGAGAAACGCCGCGTTGATCGGCACCGTGAACTCAAGCGTGGTCACAGAAAAGTCCTGCGAAACATTGGTGCTCAGATTCCCAACTTGAGTCGGCGGGGTAGAGACATCGGTACCGAATTCTATTGCGCCCGAGACTCGATTGAGGTTTGTGCTAGCGGTAAGAACATCGGATGTGCTGAAGACGGCAGCCATTCCAGACTGCGTCCCAGTCAAACCTGTGGTCGACGAGAAGGAGCCAAGTTTTTCCAATCGAATAACATCTCCAGGAAAGATGCCCAGCGATGCCAGATCGATCGGCACCGTGTTCTCAGCGGAAGGGTCGCTCTGCGTGCGCAAGTAGGTTGCTTTAGGGTTGATCTCAAACTCATCGCTTCCCGCCCAGGCGACCGAACCTAACAAACACGCTCCGACTAATACGGCGAAACGGCGTAATATCTGCTTGACTCTCATTAACACATCTCCTCCCATGAACAGCCCAAAAAGGGTGCTCCAATCTTGGGCTAAGCCAACAGGTTAGCCATACACCCGTTGAGAAGACACGGTCAAATTCGGATAAGTTAAGCCAATCGCTTAAGTCAACCGACTTTGGTCGGTTCTGAACGACCTCAAACCCAACGTTGAGTGGGACTGGGTGCTCGAAATCCTGACAATCAAAAGTTCATTTGAATCCTTGAGCTCGCATTGCTTAGTTCAAAAGGGTAAAGTCTTCACTGCACGATGGGCTTGCTCTCTCTCATCACCTTTCTTCCCTTGCTGGGTGCGCTCGCGTTGTTGTTCTTCCCCAAGGAGTCGAACAAGACGATCAAGGCGTTCTCCCTCGGAGTGACCATCGTTGCGTTTGCCGCGTCGCTCGTCTTGCTTGGTCAGTTTAACGGCGCGGATTATCACTTCCAGCACGTTGAGAAACTCGCTTGGATGCCTGGAGCCGGGATCAACTACCACTTGGGCGTCGATGGAATCAGCATCTGGCTCATCGTTCTCACCACGTTCTTGATGGTGCTCTCCACCTGGTTTAGCAACTACGTTGAGAACCGGGTTAAGGCGTATATGACCTTTATGTTGATTCTGGAGACCGCCATGCTTGGCGTGTTTACCAGCCTCGACATGATCCTGTTTTACACGTTCTTCGAGGCCTCGCTGATTCCGATGTACTTCCTGATTTCGATTTGGGGAGGTGAACGTCGGGCGTATGCGAGTCTGAAGTTCTTCATTTTCACGTTTGCTGGCTCGATCTTCATGTTGCTTGGCATGATCACGCTCGCCTATCTGCACAAGCAGGCGACAGGATCGTGGTCGTTCAGTCTGATTGACATTCAAGCCCAGGTCGCGAACGGGCAACTTTGGGCGAGCGTGATGCACCTTCAGGTTTGGGTGTTCTGGGCGTTTGCGATCGCGCTTTTGGTGAAGTGTCCTGCGTTTCCGTTCCACACGTGGTTGCCGGATGCGCACGTTGAAGCGCCGACTGCAGGTTCGATCATTCTGGCTGGCGTCCTGTTGAAGATGGGCACGTACGGAATGCTTAGGTTTTGCCTGCCGCTCTTCCCTGATGTGATTCAGAGTCAGGTCAAGTACATCATGATCTTGGCGGTGATTGGCATCATTTACGGTGCGATCGTCGCGACCATTCAGCCTGACGTTAAGAAGTTGGTCGCCTATTCGTCGGTGGCTCACATGGGGTTTGTCCTATTCGGCATCTTCTCGTTGAACCACTTAGGTTTGATGGGTGGCGCGATGCAACAGTTGAATCACGGCGTCAGCACCGGCGCGCTCTTCTTGCTCATTGGGTTGATTTATGAGCGACGCCACACGCGCATGTTCGTGGACTACGGCGGCTTGAAGGCGCAGATGCCAGTATTCGCGGCGATCTTCTTGATCATCATGCTTTCGAGCGTGGGCTTGCCGCCGTTGAACGGGTTTGTCGGTGAGTTTCTTGCCCTGTACGGTGGATTCCAAAGCGCCTATCAGAATCTCTATGGTCTGAGCATCGGCTATGCGGTCATCGCTGGAGCAGGAGTCATTCTGGCCGCGGCGTACTTGCTGTGGATGTTCCAAAAGATGTTCTATGGCGAGAACAAGAACCCTGAGAACCAGCGGCTCCGCGACCTGAAACCTTGGGAAGTTGCGCTTAGCGGTTCCCTCGTGGTCTTGGTGTTTATCACTGGCTTCTTCCCTGGGATGATCCTCAAGCCTATGGAGCCTTCGATGCAGGCCGCGCGATTGATGGCGCTCAATCCGCAAGGGTCGCGACCCACGTGGTCAAACCCTGACATGCAAGTGACGTCGAAGGGCGAGATTATTCAGGTTCCGGTCGTCGCTTCAAAGGGGCGATGACGACGATTCTTGGTCCCTTTGCGCGCTTGCAGGAGCGCGGGCTGGACATTTATGCCTTGAACGACGCTGATCCGGCGTCGGCCAGCGCCGAGATCGAAGCCGTTTGCGCTGAGATACTCGATGAGATTCGGATGGCTCCAGGCGATATCGTGTACGTGCTTCGGGGAGCGGAGCCAGAGTATTCAACGCCGATGCAATATGGTGGGCTGTTTCTGGAGCAAGATCGGGCCTTGCTGGCGAGTGCTTCAGGGCACAATGTCGTTCTCAGGATTGAGGGTGGAGACGAGGTGTACGCGGACTTCTTGGAAGATCTGCCGTGTGCGCAACGTGAGAGCCTGTAGGTAGAATCGGCTCCAATGTCGACCCTAAGGAATGTTGGTCTATCGGTAGCCTTCCTGACGATTCTTGCCTGCGGCGGTGGTGGTAGTCCCCTCCAGTCACTTGTAAGTCACGTCACATATGATGACAGCGCCTTCCTAGCGCAGGACTGGTCGCATTCGTATAGAACGGAGGGCGCCGGCAGTGTCGTCGCTTCAAAGACTAGCAAGGGTACTACACCGACAGAGCTGAGCGTCCTCTGGGATTTAGTGCCATCGGGAGGCTTCAGTCCAAAGGGTTGGGCCCTTTGCGAAATGATTGATCTGTCACATGTGCACCAGTTTCTTTCATACAAACGCGCCGTTGTTGGCATAGACTTTTCCTTCCGCGCTGTATTATTTCAAGCTGCAGGCGGAACTCCTGAGGTTGGCGTCGTCATATTCCAAAACTTCAAGACGTTCGTCTCAACGCAACGTCACGTGGTCGGTGCCGCAACTACCGTGAACTGGAACGGCTTAACAAGTACCGATTTTATCGAGTTTGCCTTGCACACCAAGTCATTTACCAACTCGAGCCATCCGGATTTTGTGACGCCTATTGGTGCGCTAGGCTTTGGATTCTATTGCTACTCGGAATCTGCTGGTCCCCTTGTGGTCGAAGAGATTCTGCTTGATGACCTCGAAGTCGTCGTGAGAATGTGATTGAGCAATGAGTTGGTTCACGCAAGACGCCTTCGACTTCTTCTCTGAACTCGAGAAAAGCAACACCAAGGAGTGGTTCGAGGCAAACAAGAAGCGCTATGAGGCTTCGGTCAAGAAGCCCATGCTCACGTTCATCGAGGAGATGATTGGGCGGATGCTCGAACTGGACCCGGACGTCGTCACGGACCCTAAGAAGTGCATGATGCGTCAGCATCGCGACACCCGGTTCAGCAAGGACAAGTCGCCCTACAAGATTTGTGCTTCGATGATCATTTCGAACGGGGGCAAGGGAGACCATGCGACGCCCGGACTCTATTTCAGCCTCCTTTCTGACCGGGTTTACGTGGCATCTGGAACCTACGAGTTGGAGACCGAGCAACTTCGCAAGGTGAGGCAACATATCGTGGATAACGAAGCAGAGTTTGTGCGGCTCGTGAACGATCCGTCGTTCGTTTCCAAGTTTGGGGAGATTATTGGGGAGAAGAACAAGATGCTTCCGCCCGAGTTTCGAGAGGTCGGCGCGAGGGTTCCGCTTCTTTTCAACAAGCAGTTCTTCTACTCTGCCGAGTTGAAGCCAGCCCAGGTTGTTTCCGATCAGACTTTGCCTGATACGGTGATGGACCTCATGCGTGCCGCGACGCCCTTGAACCGGTTCTTTGCAAGGGCTCTATAGCATCTTGAGTGCATTGCGTGCATCCTCGCAGAGTTGTGAAATCCCTGCTGGAGGCATCCTCCACCACTGTCGTTTTCCAAACTCCTCGGTGAGTTCGCGCAGTTCCCACAAGGCAAGGGCCGCCCCGACGTAAAGTGCTCTAGCGACCAGACTCTGGTCAACTGGGTGTGTCTCTGCGTACGCCTCCAACATGGGCTTGAGTGCTTGGATTGGCATCGAGGCAAAGTCGTAGGCAGGATCTCCCCAGGACGTGTCGCCCCAATCGATGATGGCGGTTAGGCTCCCAGAGGGCTCATCCACGAACACGTTCCATGGATGAACATCGTGGTGAATCAATGCCTTCTGCGACATCTCACCCATATGGGACTCGAGGACTTCAAACAGTTGGAGCACTTGCGCTTCCTCGTCGTCCGTGACCAAGCCCGCGCTCTTCGACTTGGCGAGGCTCTCTCTTGGTCGCGGCTCCCAAGGTTTGTGATCAAGCAACGCGGCCAAATCCTCGTTCAGCGGAATCTGGTGGAGGACTGCGAATTGAAGACCAATCTCTCTGTGTGCGGCCTCAAAGTGGGAGGGCTGCAAGTCGCTAAATCCCTGCAAGGTGCCCGTTGCCCGCTCGTAGATGGTGTAGGGCTTTGGGGCCAACTCACACGACACATCGGCTGCGACCAACCGTGGGGTTCGGATGCCGTGCTGCATAGCTATAGGCACCACCAAGGCCTCCCGTGCGGCTTCATCTTCGCACTCGTCTTGGAAAACGATCCTGCAGACATAGCGATCTCCGATGGCCCAGGCCTCATTCACCATCCCACTGGCGGGCATTAGGCTGACGTCTCCTTCCAAGCCGTGCCCCTGGGCGATGGCGCTCACGAGTTCGGAGGAGTAGTGCATAAGTCGGCAATTCTACACCCAAGTTGCTTTGCAGGTTTCACCAGCACGAGAGGCATTCTGATATACTAGTGTCCACATGTCCAGCGGATGGCTCGTGCTTCGTGGAGCGAAGGGAAACACCTTGAAGGGGCTTGATGTCGCCCCCCCGCCGGGCATGCTTCCCGCTACCACGGGTGTAAGCGAAGGCGGAAAATCCCCGCGCGTTCAAAACACGCTCTTTCCCCGCCTCATGTTTGAGGTTTATGGCACGCGAAGTGTTTGGGAGCCGCACGACGCTCTTGAGGGGCACGAGGTTTTCGACAAGGTGATTGACATTGATCAATCTCCCATCGGACGAACACCAAGGAGTAACCCGGCGACTTACACCGGCACTTTCGATATGATCCGCGAGTTGTTCGCGCTGACTCCCGATTCGAAGATGCGAGGCTACAAGAACGGGCGATTCTCGTTCAACGTTAAGGGGGGGCGATGTGAGGCATGCCGTGGCGATGGGATCATCAAGATTGAGATGCACTTTTTGCCAGACGTCTATGTGCCTTGCGAGATATGTAAGGGCAAACGCTACAATCGGGAGACGCTCGAAGTCAAGTACAAGGGCAAGTCGATTTCGGATGTCCTGAACTTGACCATCGAGGAGGCAGTAGAGTTCTTTCAACCAATTCCGAAGATTCATCGGAAGTTGGCGACGTTGCTTGACGTCGGGCTCGGCTATATTCGGATGGGGCAGCCTGCTACGACGCTTTCGGGCGGAGAAGCCCAACGAGTCAAGTTGGCGGAAGAGTTGTCAAAACGCTCGACGGGTCGAACGATCTACATTCTTGATGAGCCGACGACTGGACTGCATTTTGAGGACGTAAAGAGGCTCTTGGCCGTGTTGCATCGCCTCGTGGACCAGGGGAATACGGTGGTGATTATTGAGCACAACCTGGATGTGATCAAGACCGCGGACTGGATCGTGGATATGGGCCCAGAGGGCGGGAATGGCGGTGGCCAAGTGATCGGCATGGGGACCCCGGAAGAAATCGCGAAGGTCAAGGAGAGTTGGACGGGTAAGTACCTGAAGGAGATGTTGAAAGCGTGAAACGGACTGACCTCATGGAAACGTCCCGCGGGCCGGCACTCTGGTGACAAATCTGACAAATCTGCCAGGTCCGCCGGATCGGTCAGTTAGCAAAGACTAGTAACCAGCAGTACCTGCCGAAGTGATTCGTGGATCAACTCCGACTCGAAAGTCAGCGCCGATCATGATGGCGTGGCACGAGCCCATGTTGCGGCCAACCGAATCCAACTGGTGCCCTTTGGCCTCGAGCGCTTTGCGGACGTCGTTAGAAAGCCCGAAGGGTTCCCACCGGATCGTGTCCGGGAGCCATTGGTGGTGAAACCGAGGGGCGGAAACGGCCTGCTGAACATTCATGCCGTAATCAATCACGTTGACAATGGTCTGATAAACCGTATTGATGATCGTGGGTCCACCTGGTGATCCCAAGACCAAGAGGGGCTTCCCTTTCTTCAGCACAATCGTGGGAGTCATGGATGACAAAGGGCGCTTGCCGGGAGCGATCGCATTCTTTTCGCTCTGGATCAACCCATAGGCGTTGGGCTTGCCAGGTTCGGAAGTGAAATCATCCATCTCGTTGTTCATGAGCACGCCCGTACCTGGAATCACGACGGCGCTACCGTAGCCTGTGTTCAGGGTGTACGTGTTTGCGACCACGTTTCCAAACTTGTCAGCGACGGTGTAGTGCGTCGTATTCTCGCCTTCGGCACCAGCTCCCATGCCACTAATCTCTTTGGCTGGTGTCGCCCGGTCTCCGATTTCCTGACGGCGACCGGCAAGGTAAGCCGGGTCGAGCATGGCCTTCACCGGCACAGGCACGAAGTCTGCATCACCAAGGTGGGTTGCCCGATCCGCAAAGGCCCGCTTCATCGCTTCCACCTGTAGGTGCAGAGAAGCACTCGACTGGAACCCCAAAGCAGAGAGGTTGTCGCCTTCAAGCATCTTGAGCATTTGGAGAACAGCGATGCCTCCTGAGCTTGGTGGTGGCATGGTGATGAGGCCATGTCCCTTGTAGGTTGCCTGCAAGGGCGTTCTCAACTTGACCTTGTAGTGCTTCAGGTCATTGCGTGTGATGATCCCCTTGTTGGCAGACATAGCGGACTCGATCTTCGCAGCGACTGCCCCTTCGTAGAATCCGTCTGGTCCCTTCGATTGAATCAGCTGCAACGTCTTGGCGAGGTCAGGCTGTTTCAGCGTTTCTCCCGCAGCATAGAACTTGCCGTTGCGGCAGAACTGAGCCCAAGATGCTGGGAACTGCTTGAATCGCGCTCGCTCGCGGCGGAAGTCATCCGCGAGGCCGTAGCCGACTTTGAAGCCGTCCCGGGCTAGCCGGATCGACGGAGCAACAACTCGCGCCCACGGCAACTTGCCAAAGCGCTTGTGAGCTTCGTGCATCCCCATCACCGTTCCAGGAACCCCAGAAGCAAGGTATCCCGTCGTTGACGAACGGCCATTTCGGTACATGTCAGGGGTCGCGGCCTCAGGGGCGGTTTCCCGATAGTCAATGGCAACGGATCTGCCATTCGCCATTCGAACGAGCATGAACCCTCCACCACCAAGATTCCCCGCCGCGGGGAAGGTAACCGCAAGGGCAAATCCAACAGCAACCGCGGCGTCCACAGCGTTTCCTCCCTGCTTCAGGATGTCTGCGCCAACCTGACTTGCAAGGGTGCTGTCGGACACCACAGCGCCATGGGCGAAGCGAACCGGGTGTATCTGGCTGATTGTTAGCAAGAGGACTGCTGAAGTCATGTTGTTACTCCGGGACGTCAATCTCAAGGTCTGCCCGGTCAGCAATGGCACGCGGTCGTACCGGAATCAACCATTCGTCGGCTACGATTTCAAACCACCCCGCGATCACGGCAGGATCAGCATTGGCGTAGTTGCGTGCTTCCTCAATGCCGACGAGGTACAGGGTCATACCGCGCAACCGAGAATCATCAACCCTGCGAACCGGCCCGTTCGCCAAAACAACGCCCTTTTCAATGAGGTCACCAAGATACTTGATGTGATCAACTTGGATTCGGTGGTCATCAGGTGTATTTGGAGCGGGCGGGTCTTTCGTGACCAGACGCACAATGGTCAGGCGCTGAAAGGGTGTCTTCGCCATCTCAGAGAATCCTCTTACCAAACACCGAGGCAACCCACTCGACCGCCGTTCGAGCGGTCTCGTTGTTCTTATCAAACAGGGGATTGATTTCGACGATATCCAGGCCGCAGAGCCGATATCGACTGGATTCGAGGTGCTCACATAGCAGTTCGGCCATCAGGTGCATCTCTCGATAGGTAAGGCCGCCATGTACTGCCGTTCCCGTACCGGGTGCAAGGATGGGATCCAGACAGTCAACATCGAATGAAATCCACAGGTTCTTGACACCCAGCCCATCTATCCACTTGTCTAAACGATCCAGGCTGGCTGCCATTCCATGCCGATCCAAGTCGTGCATGGTGCAAATGAACGCTCCCTCACAGTTCCGGAGGGTAACTCGTTCGCCGTCATCAATCTCGCGCAAGCCGAGCCAGCCCGCTCGGTTCGGCTTTAGCGGTTGGTTCATAACCGCGCGCACTTTCTGCCAGTCTTCGTCTTGCTTCCCTTCAACTCCAGATTCGAGCCCAAGGATCGCTCCAAAAGACATTCCATGGAGGTTGCCACTTGGCGAGGTCGCAGGCGTGTTTATGTCACCATGAGCATCGACCCAAAGGACGGCGACATCGTTACCAAATGCCGCCTGGGCACCGGCGACCGTTCCCAAGCCCAGGCTGTGACCGCCCCCTCCCACTATGGGGAACCCACCCGCCTGCAGCGTCTGGGCTACCGAATCTCTGACTTTCAACAGGCCCTCGATACACGTATTGACATGCTTGATGCCCCGCTTCGACTCTGGTTGAGGCTCTGCAATGATGTCGCCTTTATCGAACAGCCGATGTCCCAATTTGGCCAGGGCCTCGTCGATTCCCGCCAGTCGGAACGCAGCAGGGCCGAGTCTTGCGCCAAGGCGAAAACCGCAAAGGTCGAATGGGGCACCGAAGAGAACCATGGGCGATCGGAAGTCTACTGTAAACTATCCTTCCGTGGCCGTAGGCGTCATCAGCATTCAAGGAGACTTCGAAAAGCACCTTCTCTCACTGAGTCGCCTCGGTGTTGAAGCCAAGGAAGTTCGGACTGTCGAAGACTTGCCAGGAGTCAACCGAATTATCATCCCCGGGGGTGAATCCACCACCGTTGGCATGCTGATGCAGCGATTTGGACTTGGTGAGGCTATCCAAGAGCACGTCGAGAAGGGCATGCCCATTTGGGGCACGTGTATGGGCATGATTCTTCTTGCGAAGGAAGTCGTTGGGAGACAGCAGTACACGCTGGACTTGCTCGACATCACCGTCGAACGTAACGCCTTTGGCGCACAAGTTCACAGTTTTGAAGACGAACTTGACGTTGTCGGAATGGACCACTCAGTGACTGCGGTGTTCATCCGGGCACCGGTGGTTACTGCGTTTGGGCCTGAGGTTAAACCCATCGCAACTTATGAGGGCAAGATCGTTGCTGTTCAGCAAGGCAACCGCGTTGGCACCTCATTTCATCCCGAACTCACTGATTCGACCGTGTTCCATGAGTGGTTCTGCCGTCTCTGACCCCGTGTGACGCCTTCGCCGTGCCGAACTCGTCTGTAGCCGTGTGATGGGGCTGACCAAACACCAGTGGGCGATACTGACCATCGCTTGGCTAGGCTGGGTCTTCGACATCATGGACTCTGCGCTCTTCGTCTTCGCAAAGGAGCCCATGCTCACCGAGTTCCTTGGAAGCCCTGAGCGTTACAAACTCGAAGGGCCAGCGATCGAAGGCAAGATTCAACTGCTGTTCTTGGTGGGCTGGGCACTGGGCGGGCTGGTCTTTGGAATCCTCGCCGACAAATGGGGCCGGGCTCGGACGATGATCATTACGATCCTGATCTACTGCCTCTTCACTGGCCTTATCGCATTCTGCAAAAACGCTGAACAGGTTGCTCTGGTTCGGTTTATCTCGGCTCTTGGCATTGGAGGAGAGTGGGCAGCCGGTGCAGCGCTTGTTGCAGAGACCCTTCCCAACTCGCGGCGCGCGTTTGGGGCTGCGTTGCTGCAAACGGCAGCGGCTGTTGGCCCTATTCTCGCCGCTTTTCTCAACTTGGGCATCGCCGCTGAAAACTGGCGAACCCTCTTTCTGGTCGGAGTGATTCCAGCGTTTGTAACGGTTGGGATTCGGTTCTTCGTGCGCGAACCCGAGCCGCAGGAAAAGACAAAGACCCCATTCTTTGAGCCTCTAAAGGAGATGTTCCGCGAACCCAAGTGGAGGATTCGAGCCTTGGCCGCCTTGGGAATCGGGTTCGTTGGAATCGCCGGCGCTCAGAACGTAGCCTTCTGGCTTCCCAACCTTGTAAAGGCCGTGAGCGAAGGTGCCTCCGCCGAGGAGGTCAAAAACTACAAGTCATGGGCGACGTTCGCGCTCCATGCTGGGACGATCATCGGAGTTCTTACCGTTCCTTTCCTTTGTGAACGATGGGGGCGTCGACGCACGATCTGGGCTTGCTTCCTCTTATCGCCCGTGACGATTCTTCTCGCAACCTACAGTGGCTCGACTATTCAGCGACTGCTATGGACTGCACCGCTTATGTCGATTTGCGCCATCGGAGTCAGCGCAGCATTTGTCCTCTACTTCCCAGAACTGTTCCCAACTCGATTCCGGGCCACCGGTGCCGGGTTCGCATACAACACCGGGAGAATCTTCTCGGCATGGGTTCCCTGGTTTACTGGGGCGCTTGCCGGAATGCTTCAGGGTAGCGTAGTGGTCGCTGTTCTGATCACCTCGGCGGTGTTGCTCGTCATCGCCTTTGTTTCGTTGCCGTTCGCCCCGGAAACCAAAGGCGAGCCCCTCCCGGAGTAACATCAGAAAGCAGATGAATGTGACAGTCCTTGGGGCAGGAAGTTGGGGCACTGCTCTGTCGATCATGCTGGCTCGCAAAGGTCACGAAGTCACCCTGTGGGGCAGAGATCCGGAAGAGATTGGGTCCATGCGGTCCACTCGTGAGAACATGCATTACCTTCCTGGCTTTGCCTTACCGGAGGGGCTCACCCCCACCCATGAGATACCGGGGAATGGTGCCGACATGTGGGTAATCGCTGTTCCCTCGGGGGCTGTTCGATCGGTGGCTTCCTGCATCGTCGGCGAGGCTCCCCTGGTAGTGATCGCCTCGAAGGGCCTTGAGTCTGGAAGTGCGAAGCGAATGCAGGAGGTTGTCTTGGAAGTGTTGCCCAACGCGGACGAGTCGAAGGTCGGAATCATCAGTGGGCCGAACTTGGCCGTCGAAATTGTTCGCGGAATCCCAACCGCGGCGCTGGCCGCATTTCGATGCGAAACCACCTGCGAGGTTGTCCGCAATGCTTTCAATGGCCCGACCTTCCGCGTGTACAACAGTGCGGACGTCATCGGCGTCGAACTGGCTGGTTCACTTAAGAACGTGCTGGCGATTGCCGCGGGAATGTCGGATGGTCTCGGGTTTGGGGACAACTCCAAGGGAGCACTCTTGGCACGAGGGCTGAAGGAGATGATCCTGTTGGGCCGAAGTTTGGGAGCAAGAGCGGAGACTTTCCTGGGCATCGCAGGAGTCGGCGACCTGTTTGCAACTGCTTCGTCCAAACTGAGCCGCAACTACCGAGTTGGGCGAGCCATGGGTGAGGGTCGATCGGTCTCCAGCGCGCTTTCCGAGATTGGACAGGTAGCAGAAGGGCTTTCGACGGCAGAAGCGACGATGATGCTGGCGCGAAGGCAACAAGTTACCATGCCAATCTTTGAGGCCATTGAGTCGGTAATCCGAGGTCGAGTGAGGCCAGCCGATAGCGTTTCGCTGCTGATGGATCGCAATACCAAGGATGAGGGGCTTTGGTTGTCTTGATCGTTTGCCGACAATCCTAGAATGTGGATATCCAGCGGTTCTTAGGCACCCGCGTTCGCCTTCAGCGTCTTGGCGACGGAAAGTTCTTTACGGGATTGCTTGGCGACTTGACTCAGTCAAATTGCCGCATCTCTGTTAAGAAGACAGAGGGCATTGAAATTGGCGATCAGTTTGTGTCCCAAGTTTTCGGTCACGGCACGAGCGCGCTGCTGAAAGGAACCGTGAATGCGAAGTCGGACGAGCAGTTGGTGATGATGCTCAGCGAGCCGATCAAGTTGATCCAATCGTCAGAGCAGGCTCGAATTGCGGTAACTGACGTTAAAGCGGTTCTGCGCTACGAAGGTGAAAGTATCGATGCGGCGGTCTTGGACGTTTCGATTGGCGGAGCAGGTCTCCAGGTCCCCCAAGCCCTTGAGCGAGGAGCCAACATTGAACTTGCTATGGACTCGCCACACGGCCCAGTTGCTGCTGTCGGTGTTGTTCGTTACTGTCGCCCCGAACCCGACTCCGAGAATCTGTTTCGCGTCGGCATTCAACTCAATGGTATGAACCGAGTTGATGGCGCGCGGTGGCGGCGAATGTTTGAACTCGACGCTGCCTAGCACTACTTCTGACGACTGGGGACCCAAGCAGTCGTGCGTCCGGCAACCGTCTCACGGAGTATCTGCTGACCTTCGATGAGGTCGGCCCCTTTGCTGCCACCCCAGCGATGGTGAAACAGCCATTCCGGCGGAAACTTGTCGGAATCGGCTCCAACTTCAATGGCTTGTTCGAGGACGTGGTGTAGCACGTTGCGAAGTTTGTCGATCTCCTTAACCTTGAGCGAGCCTGCCTCGCGCTTTGGCGAGATTCCCGCCTGATACAGGGCTTCGTCGGCCAAGTAGTTTCCGACCCCACTCACCTGCGCTTGGTCAAGCAACATGCCCTTGATCGGGGCGGTGCGCCCCTTCCATTTGTTCAGCAACGCCTCTGACGAGGGCAAATCGGTGAACGCATCGGGTCCAAGTCGTGCGACGCGCTCATCGGTTTGCGGAGACTCGCCAAGCCAGAGCCTTGCCAGTCGCCGTCCATCGGTCATCGCGATGCGCCTGCCGTTCGAACTAGTGAGGAGGATCTTTAGGAATCGAGGTTTCCCTTCCTCATCGTCAAGCGGTGCCTTTCCGTGCTCGCGCAGGCGCGCAGTGGGCTCGCCAAGTTCACGAATCCATCCGGCCATCCCCAGATGACCAAATAACCAAGGCTTACGGTCTAACTCGAGCCACCAGAATTTTCCCTTTCGGCCAACGCCGGTCACCGTCGCGCCCAACACGGCGGTCCGACCCAGATCGGCGGGAAGGCCCGTGAGCACGATGTTATCCTCTGCTACTTCAACATCGGCTAACTCATGTCCAACCAACGCCGAGCGCATAATGCGGCACACCGATTCAACTTCTGGGAGTTCTGGCACCCAGAGACGATACCAGGCAGAGCCCGCTAGCCGGGGCGGCGCATGGTGGCCGTCTGCGGCGACAACGGCGATCCCTTTGCGACGACTTCGCCGGTTACCGAATCAACGGTCACCGACCCATATTTGGAAGCCATGTTGTAACACAGCCTCATGATTTTTTTCGTGTTCAAGTTGCGAATCGCGAACGGTGCCTCTGGCTTTGGAGAAGTGTCGTAGGCCAACGTGTGCTTCCACTCACTGGCTTTGCCACCATAGACCTTCATTGCCGTCTTGACTGCGTCGGCGGGCTTGACGACCACGTTTGGTTTCTCGTAGGTCCAACCGCGACCGATGTTGAGGCTGATGACCTTGCCCGTCACCGAATGGAACTCGGCGTAGACTTTGTTGCCTCCCGAAGCCTGATAGCCATACGGCTTGGGATTCATGGTGAAGGTCGTTTTGACTGCGTCGCGTTTGATCTCACTCCGCTGCAACCCTTCGGGCATTCCGAGTTTCTTCACGCGCAACTCGAGTGCGGCCCACGCTTCCCCTTCCGACTTGTACTTCGGCTTACCCTGTTGGGGCAATCTCGCCTTCGCGCCCATGTCGTTTAGTGAGAGAAACTTGCCATCCTGATCAAGAGTCATCAATATCTCACCGGGGTGAAGCACGAATCGATTGCGATCCCGACGGAGATGGGTGTTCGCGTCGATCTTCACGGCGATGCCCAACCCTTGGGCATAAGATTGGGCGAGTTTGCGTGCTTGCTCGTCGGTAATCGCCATGTTAAGGCCGAGGGCAAGCGCCAATACGTGACAGACCATGTCTTACTGTAACACAGAACTAGGGAGAATCACTCCAGAGTTCCGACTGATCTGACCGATCTGTCCTATCTGACCCAATGTTGGCTACCGCCAAATCGCCATGGGAATGCCTGACGTACTCCTGGACGGCGGGTTCGGAACGCAGGCGGCTCGCCCGACCGAGATTCGCTTGGCGGTCCAGAGCGCGGCAAAAGCGTCCAAGATGTCGTCGTCGGCCACCTTTGAACGTGGGTGCTGGGCTCGGATGTCGTCAAAAGCGCTCTTGCCGAACTCCGCAGTCACCAAGGCGATCCGCTCCATGAACCCGGGTCCCGTTCGCTTCGGGTGCTCCATGGGCGTGTCGCCGTTCAACGCATAGAAGCAGAGTTCAGGATGGACCTCGTAGATCCGCTCTCGAAGGTCAGGGCGATCATTCAGCAGGTCATCCACTTCCTTGACCTTCGCGTAGATTCCGAAGGACTGTGCTCCAACTCCTTTGCCGTGGATGGTGATAGATATCTCGTGAGCGGTCTCTCTTGTCTTGGCTGCGATCGCGGGGAGAATGGGCGCTGGAAAGACAGATGACTTTCGCCTGCCGAGCAGTTCTCGGGCTCTTATGTCGCAGGTTCTTGACCCTGTTTCGACGAGACCAATGGGGATATCAATCGCGACGACCTTTGGATTGGTTCGGTCAATGAACTCGGCAAGATCGGTCACGCGTTCGGACGCGATCTGGTTGTTGGCAAAGGTAATTGCGATCCACGCGTTGGGGCAGCCGTCGATGCCGATGAGCATGTTCCTATCATGAATGAATTTCGGCCCAACTTTTAGGTTCAATCGTGACCAAATTTCTAGGTTCAAATTAGGTTCGCCGTATCATCATTCACAACTGTTTTTTTGATAGGGCACGGTCTTTAGGTTCAAAACTTCACTTTCGGGATCACTCTTTTGCTGGCTGATTTCTCGCAAAGGCGCGAAGGGCGATTGAGAGTGTTTTTGTTGATTTCACATCTATTAAGCCGCGGGAATGCAATTTTGTCAACCTTGTTTTTTTCTGGTGGGCCTTTTGCTGGTTTCTGACTGATCGGTCGGATTAGACAGATCGGACGGATCGGGCATGCAGATTCGGGCTGATCAGCAATAATCACCAAGTGTCTGAGCGACCCATCGTTCCGAAGCATGGCGGGTACCGAAAGTTGGTCGCCTACCAACTTGCGGAGGTTGTTTATGATGGGACTGTCGTGTTCACGGGGCAACACCTGGACCCTCGCTCAAGAACCGTAGACCAGATGGTGCAAGCCGCGAGGAGTGGCAAGCAGAACATCGCCGAAGGCGGTCGCGCGAGTGGGCATAGCAGTAAGTCGAAGTTCAAGTTGATCGGGGTCGCCAGGGCGAGCCTTGAGGAGCTGCTACTGGACTACGAAGACTTTTTGAGGGTGCAGGGGATGGTTCTGTGGGATAAGAATCACGAGAACATTCGGAAGATTAGGCCATCGCCAGATCAGTCCGATCAGACGGATCAGTCAGATCGGACGGATTCTCGAATCACTTATGCGCTCTACCGTCGTTACATCGAAGAACTCGGTCCCGAGAACGCCGCGAACACGATGATAGTGTTGATTCACCAGACGAACTTCCCTCTCGATCGGCTTCTTCGGAGGCTTGAGCAAGACTTTCTAAGCAAGGGTGGAATCACCGAAGCCATGTATGAGGCTCGCAAGAAACGCAAGTCTGAGGGGTTCTGAGTTGGTTGTCGGATAAGTCGGATCGGTCCGATGAGACGGGTCGGTCAGATCAGACGGATCAGTCGGATCGGGCGGATCGGACTGATCAGTTAAGTCAGTTCCTGGCTCTAGCCAGGCAGAAGCACTTTTGACGACACCACTTGAGAGACAAGTTGCTTGCCTACTTGTTCAAGTGTTGAGCAGGGGCAGACTAGTCTTTGCCCGGTCACGGCGATTGAGATTGCGCACGAGAGACAGGTAGTTACTGCCTTGGAACCCTGCATTATCGGGGCAGTGGTTTGAACAAAGGCCAAGCACATGGGGAAGCACTTCGAACTTCTGAAAATGGCTCGCAATTGCTCCTTGCCAACACTTTCTTGGACGTCGTTCACGAAACATGTCACAAAATCATTCAATCGCGCATCGGCTTGTCCTGGGTGCGAAAAGGCGGAGTACTTAACAGCAGCGCCATCGGACCTGCTTTGAAAAACACTGTCGTGCTTAAAAATGTTAGTTAACTTAAACACAACTATGCCGTAATCGACTTCCGCTCTTTCAATTTGATCCACTCCGTCAACCCATCGATCAAAATGTGTTTGGGGGTTTTCGGAGTGAACCACTTTACAGGCAAAGCCCCAGCGCTTGTCGCCGATCTGCGCAATAACATCTGGATTACTGCCTGCACTTTTCTTCGGATTGTCCATTTCAACCTTACTAGCAAGGGAGGAAACGCTCAAGCCAAAATAGAGTTCAAAGAGTTTGTTTGACTCTGGATCAGAACTGTGCTTAACGTTGGATGTCGGCTCGCCCTTCGAAAGCAGTTTCAGGTGTCCTATGAATGGCTCAAGGCGTCCTTTTGCATCAGCGTTAACAAGTTTCACGAACATGGCGTAGAGTCCAACGGTGTCGCGTTCTCCAGGCACAAATCGGTTGGGATCATTGAACCGCTCCCGCTCGGATTCGCGTGCCAGCACACTATCAAGGGCCCTTTTTAGCGGTGAGCCAGTTTCAACATGGATTCCATGACGTTTAAGGATCGCAAGACCACGTTCGACTATATACTGGCACTGGATCGCGGAGTACATTGATAACTTGTCAGGCCAACATTTAAGCGACCGAGGTTATCCTGGTCGGGAGGTCGATGGAGTCAAGACGGGTGAGGTTTGCCACCTTACTCGCCTGGTCTAGATCAATACCCACAAGTTTCCCTTCCGCATCGAAGTCAAGAACGACACCTGGCGCGACCTCTCGTGACTCGACACTGGGGCGATCCGCTAGGTCGATGTAGAGGCTGTCCGTCTCTTGATAGTAATGCATTTTCATGGTTTGTAGTCTCTATCTGGAAAGGCGTTGTGAACGGTCTCACCGTCGGCAAGTGTTCCGATACCTCAGTTGTTTGCTAAGTTCTTTGAGACGCCAGCTCACCTACCATGCTCCTCGGACTCTTCCTTGGGAATCAGGGTTTCAAAGCCTGGAGGAGTCATCCAGTTTCCAGTTCCCGCATAGGAGGGTGAATATAGATTAAGATTGGCATGCTTGGCCAGCCCGAAGTCGTCTGGAAAGAGGCTTAGATAATTGACGTTCATCCGATTCAAATGGATGAGAGCTTGTTGCGCCGCTTTGTAAGGGATCGTAATCCGGTATAAGGACTCCCGATCATGAGCCCTATTGGAGTTTGTCTCCTCAACAAACGCCTGAATGTCTATCTCAGGAAACAGATAAGTGGCGATCGCTTGCTGAGCAATCGCCCGCCGGTTTCCATAAATGGCCGCATCCACTTTCAATGCGTGTCTCGCGAGGTTCCCGTTATCAGCGGAGTTTTTTGACAGTTGAAACGGAAATAGCCACGAACTGATACCGTAAACAACGCATTCCCGGTCTTCCCTTTCGAGCAGTCTTTCGACCACTTCAACGGTTGCAAAAAAGGCCGCAACATATGGGCTTCTCGACCAATCTACAAAGGGCGTGAGCAATCCTTGATGTCGCCCGATCATCCAAGCTTGCTGGTCCGTCAAAGATTGCTGTTGCTGAACCCCGAGGTGGGCGGCATAGCTTTGCATTATCATTCCACCTCGCATGGATGCCCAGTCGCTTGCTACGCGTTCGACCGCCTGTTCAACCCAATCGGTATGGTTATGTTTGAGGTCTGCCTTTGTTGCTCGCAAGAGGGTTGACTCGATGGGCCACTCCGAGTCCATCTGGCCACGATAGACAAGGCCGTGCGCTGCGGGTTGCTTTTCGTCGATAAACGACATAAAACCAAGCCACGAAGAACACTTAACTTCGATGACACCTGCATTGTTACCTCGTACTTCAAATTCTGACATATACCTTTTGCTTATCTAGCGACAATAACATTTGATGACTCACCCTAGGCCGGAGAAGTCGAGGTTCATCATGGCCTCTAGGGAGTGCTGCTCACACCTACCTGCAGTCGAAAACCGTACAAGGCGTACG
>CALMEF010000168.1 GCA_937862825.1 uncultured Armatimonadota bacterium | reverse complement strand
GGCGCTCAATGACGCGCGCAATGGCCAGATCGGCATCGTGGCGAACGTGCTGGACTTCAGTTGTTTCCAGCGAGATGCCCAAACCGGCAAAGTTCGACTCAACGTGATGAATGCAACAAAGGTGGCTGGCCTGTCGACGCTTCTCATCCTGATCACCTCGATTTTCGTTATGACTCGAAAAGACAAGAACTCGAAGGAGGGCCACGGCGCCTAGCGCTGGGAATCTGACTTATGTGGAATTTTCCCGTTGCACCGCCAAAAGCCTCGACCTACGCGGCGCCTCATGACTACTTGTTCTATGCGATTACCGCATTGACGGTGTTCTTCACCGTGGTCGTGTTTGCGGTCGTCATTTTCTTCGCGATCAAATATCGCGAAGGATCCAAGGCGAGCCGCGAAGGAGCCAGCGATGAGAACCTCCGCGTGGAAATCATGTGGTCCGTTCCACCACTGTTTCTCGCGTTCTTGATCTTTGCTTGGAGCACCAAACTCTACGTTGATTGGCGCAAGCCACCGGACAACGCGATGGAAGTGTTCGTCATCGGCAAGCAGTGGATGTGGCATGTACAGCATGCCAATGGTGTTCGGGAAAACAACGAGTTGCACCTACCAGCAGGAGTTCCAATTCGCGTCACCATGATTTCGCAAGACGTCATTCACGCGTTCTATATTCCGGCGTTTCGGTCTCAATACCATGTCGTTCCAGGACGATACACGGTTCAGTACTTCACGCCGACAACACCGGGCCGATATCCCCTGTACTGCACCATGCACTGCGGAACCCAACATAGTGAAATGGGTGGTTACGTGACGGTGTTGAGCAAGGATGAGTTTGCGAAGTGGCTTGAGCGCGGTGGCGAAGAGCAGGCTCCAGTCACCAAGACGATGGCCCAGCGAGGCGCCGAACTGTTCAAAGACAAGAACTGTGGCTCATGCCACGGACCGGCTGATACGGTTCAAGGACCTTCCCTTAACGGAATCTATGGAACGGCTCGCAAGATGACCGACGGTTCGGCTCCGATTGCCGATCAAGAGTATCTTCGTGAGGCGATTATTGACCCCTACCGTCGCCTAAACCAAGGTTATCGTGACACGATGCCTGGCGACTACCGACAAGTTTTCACCGAGGAAGAGTTGCTTGATGTGATTGAGTACACCAAGTCCCCCGGCGCAACGAAGACCCCCGAGGTTCAAGTTGCCACCAACTCAGGAGCATCGAGTCGATGAGCAGCATTCCGGTTGCCCCTCAGATAAACACCGATCCGCCACAACCCACGCGGAACTACCTTAACACCGAACACACGATCAAATCGTGGTTGTTAACCGGTGACCATAAGAGGATCGCGGTTCTCTACCTCATCTCCATTTCGATCTTCTTCTTCCTGGGAAGCCTCGCTGCTGGTTTCATCCGACTGGAGTTGACATCACCTCGTGGTGTCCTTCTGGAGTCTGAAACCTACAACAAGATGTTCTCGGCCCACGGGATCATCATGATCTTCTTCTTCCTCATTCCGGCCATACCCGCCGTGCTGGGGAACTTCTTGATACCGATCATGATAGGTGCCAGAGACCTTGCCTTCCCTAGGTTGAACCTATTGAGTTGGTACCTCTACCTCATTGGTGGCGTATTGTTCTTGATCGCCTTGATGATGGGGGGCGTTGACGCAGGATGGACGTTTTACACTCCGCTGAGCTCGATATATAGCACTGGGCAGATAACCATTGCGCTGGTGGGGCTGTTTATCACCGGCTTCTCATCAATCGCGACGGGCATCAACTTCATTGCGACGATCCACAAAATGCGTGCTCCGGGCATGACTTGGGATCGATTGCCGCTGTTCGTGTGGGCACACTACGCGACGTCAATAGTGATCATCTTGGGAACGCCAGTCGTCGCGATCACTCTCCTGCTTGTCGTCTTCGAACGAGTCTTCAAGATTGGCGTATTCAGCCCGGAACTTGGAGGAGACCCTGTGCTCTTCCAGCACATGTTCTGGTTCTACAGCCACCCAGCGGTCTATATCATGATCCTTCCGGGGATGGGCGTTATCTCCGAACTCTTTGCTGCCTTCTCGCAAAAGAGAGTCTTCGGATACCACTTCGTCGCTTTCTCCTCGTTGGCCATCGCCGCGCTTGGATTTATCGTGTGGGGGCACCACATGTTCGTGTCCAGCCAGTCGATGTACCAAGGGATCGTCTTCTCGTTCCTAAGTTTCTTGGTCGCCATACCTTCAGCGGTTAAGGTCTTCAACTGGGCGGCGACCCTGTATAAGGGGCACATCAAGTTAAAGGCTCCGATGTTCTTCGCCCTGTCCTTCATCGGCCTATTTTTGATTGGTGGTTTGACTGGACTCTACTTTGCTGCCGTGGCAACGGACGTGCACCTGACGGGAACGTATTTCGTCGTGGCTCACTTCCACTACGTCATGGTTGGTGGTGCAATCACCGCATTCTTGGGCGGCATCCACTACTGGTGGCCAAAGATGTTTGGCAAGATGTATCCAGAGTCGTGGGCGAAACTGTCCGCCTTGTTGGTCTTCGTTGGCTTCAACGTAACCTTCTTGCCACAGTTCGTCCTCGGGTTCCTGGGTATGCCGCGACGCTACCACTACTACTACTTCCAGGGTGGCGACATGCAGTTCTATAACATCCTGTCAACGGCTGGCTCCACGGTCTTGGCGATAGGCTTCCTTCTACCGGCCTTCTATTTGACCTGGTCGCTGAAGTACGGAAAGGACGCGGGCCCGAACCCATGGGGCGCAGTTGGTTTGGAGTGGCAGAAGGTTGGCTCGCCGCCAACTACGTACAACTTCGAGGAGATGCCGGTCGTCACCTGGGAGGCCTACGATTATCAGGCCGTCCGCGAAGGCACGCTTGAGTTGAATTCCACCGCTCACCATCACGAGTCCTACATTGGACAACCCGAGAAGGAGGAGAAGGTCTAATGGCAATGGTTCAAGACACCCACGGCGGTCACGGACATGGTCACGGCGACGAGCCGCTGCATCACCAGTTTGAGGACATTCACCAACAGAACGAAACCTACGTAATCGGAATGTGGACATTCCTGGTCACTGAAGTCATGTTCTTCGGTGCACTCTTCCTGGCCTACAGTCTCTATCGCTGGAAGTACCAACCCGACTTCTACATTGCCCATAAGGAACTGAGCGTGTTCTTTGGTGGCTTGAACACCGTTGTGCTCCTCATCAGTTCGTTCTTCATGGCGAAGGCCGTGTATCACGCTCAGAGGAAAGAGAAGCGCAAGCAACTCAACATGCTTTGGCTGGTCCAGGCATGTGCCGTGGCCTTCCTTTTCATTAAGGTGGTCTTTGAGTGGATGCCCAAGTGGCAACACCACCTCACTCCGCTCAACTTCATCTGGGACAAGCCTGAAGGAAACGCCGAGCATGCCCAACTGTTCTTCAGCCTGTACTTTGGAATGACCGGTTTGCATGGCATTCACATCCTCGCCGGAATCATCGTCATAGGCGCGCTCCAGTACCTCGTGTGGAAGGATGCCCCGTCCGTCAAGGGCGACTACATCCCGACCGAAATGATCGGACTGTACTGGCACTTCGTTGACATCGTTTGGATCTTCCTCTTCCCGCTCTACTACCTACTTCCGAGATAACACATGGCTGCACACACAGAAGACCACGGACATCACATCACGCCAATGAGCGTCTATGTGAAGACGCTCTTTGCTTTGGCATTCCTGATGGCGCTGACGATCGCTGCATCCTATGTTGACTTCGGCAAGATCATTGGTAACAGCGCTTTGGGAAGCGTCATCAATAACGTCATTGCGATGACAATTGCTTGTCTCAAGGCCGTTTTGGTCATCCAGTTCTTCATGGGGGTCAAGTACTCGAGCAAGCTCACGAAGATGTGGGCCTGGGCTGGGTTTGTCTGGTTCCTACTCATGGGAATGACCTTCGGGGACTATTTCACCCGACACTGGGAACCAGCACCGGGCTGGTATGCCGAAGACACAGAGTTGCCGCCACGCGAATCGGAAATCCGCCTGCGTCCAACTCCAAAGGTACACAGCGAGGAAGGCGGCCACTAGGCCGTGAAACGACCATACGACTTGGGCTTCCTGGGTGGTGGGCAACTAGCCCGAATGTCCATCCAGGCCGCCCAACGAATGGGTCTACGCTGTCTCTCACTTGATGTCAGTCCCGATTCTCCCGCCTCACAGATAGCCGAGTCGGTTCAAGGGAGTCTTGACGATGCCGACGCCATCGCCACCATCTTGGTGGAATGTGACCGTGTCACACTTGAAAACGAGTTCATTCCGGCTCGGTCAATTCGTGAAGCCTTTGGAAAGTCGCGACGGGACGAGGCATGCCTGGTACCCGGCACCTTCACGCTGGAAACGATTCAAGACAAGTTTAGCCAGCGAAAGGCTCTGGAAGCGGCCAACGTGCCGTCAGCGCATGCGGTAGCCATCCTTGACAACCCTGATCAGGCGGTCAGAGAGATCGGGTTCCCTATGGTGCTGAAGTCGCGTTTCGGAGGATACGATGGGAAAGGAACGCGATATGCCCGCAACGCCGATGAACTTGAGTCTCACCGCGAACTTTGGGGCGCGGGCGGGTGGATGGCCGAGGCGTATGTCCCCTTCGTTCGGGAACTTGCCGTTATGGTCTTCGTCGCAGAAAACCAAGTCGGTACCTTCCCCACCATGGAGACGGTCCAAACAAACCACGTTTGTGATCTGGTCTTCCCTAGCGGGGTGGACGCCTCGCAGGTTGCAATGGAAGCAGTACGAGCCGTGAGGGGGCATGGTCTGTTCGGTGTCGAACTCTTCGAACTTAACGATGGCTCCTTCGTGATCAACGAAATCGCACCGAGGCCACACAATACGGGTCACTACTCACTGGACTGGGGCGGTGTCAGCCAGTTCGAGCAGCATGTTCGGCTCGCGATGGGTTTCCCGTGCGATTCTCCAGTTGGAAATCCGGTCTGCATGGCCAATCTGCTCGGCCTTTCGGAAGTTACCGGTAATCTCCAAGCCGCGATCGCAGCCGCAACCCAAGAGCCCGGAGTTCACGTGCATTGGTACGGCAAAGGGCCTCGTCTAGGCCGCAAAGTCGGCCATATCAACGTCGTTGGAGAGAACTGTGTTGAACGGGCCAAACAGGCTCGCGCGCGATTTTGGAACGCTTACCAGGCTGAGTAACGGAGCCACGACAAGATTCGTAGATAACGAGCGTGGCGACTCGAGCACTTTGCTGGATACGACGGGACCTTCGCCTGGACGACCATGCGGCCCTCGCTTTTGCGACCGAACACTACGACCGAGTTGCTGTTGCCTTTGTGTTTGACACTAGCATTCTTGGCGAACTCAAGGACGAGGATGACGCCCGAGTAACCTTCATTCTTGATTCGCTGACAGAAGTTCGCGAGCAACTACGAACGTTCGGCTCTGATCTTCTAATCTGTCACGGAGATCCTTTGAAGGAGGTCGTCTCCATGGCAAAGACCTTCGAAGTTGATGCCGTGGTCGCGGCCCGCGACTATGAACCTTACGCCAAGAAGCGCGATCGAGAAGTTGAGAACGCGCTAAAGTCGGTCGGTGTTGGCTTTCAAACAGTTCATGACCACGTGATTTTTGAAGGGCATGAAGTGATGAACGGCGAGGGTCTTCCCTTCAGGGTCTTCACCCCATACAAAAAAGCCTGGCTGGCAAGGTTTGAGCCTTCAAGAGCCGAACATCGGAAACCAGATTACCGCCGATTGATGCCGATGCCCGCACGAGAAGACGTTGACGTCGAATCCATCGGATTTCGCCGTAGTCAACCCTGGTTGGTCCCGGGTGAGTCGGCTGCCCAGGAGCGGTTGGCCGACTTTTCCGCCACCGCGATGAGCCAGTATGGCGAGACTCGGGACTTTCCTGCAGTCGGTGGGGTGTCGTGCCTAAGTGCGTACCTTAGGTTTGGAAACATATCAACGCGCGCGTGCGTTCGTGCTGCGCTCGCCAGTCCCAGCGCTGGGGCCGACAAGTGGCTCTCCGAACTCATCTGGCGCGAGTTCTATCAGATGATCCTCGACCAGTTCCCAGAAGTGACCGAAACGACGTTCAACCCCGCCTATCGTGGCCTAAACTGGCCCGGAACCGACGAGCGTTACCAGGCATGGGAACGAGGCGAGACAGGCTATCCGATCGTGGATGCGGCGATGCGTTGCCTCAACGAAACCGGCTGGATGCACAACCGACTGCGCATGGTGGTCGCGTCGTTCTTGACGAAGGACCTTTTGGTTGACTACCGACGAGGCGAAGCACACTTTGCGAGGAAACTTCTTGACTTTGATCTGGCCCAGAACAATGGGGGTTGGCAGTGGGCCGCTTCGACTGGAGTGGATGCCCAGCCATACTTCCGAATCTTCAACCCTATCCTGCAATCGCGAAAGTTTGACGCAGAGGGTAAGTTCATTCGAACGTGGCTCCCGGAGGTTGCTGGGTTTGACAATGAGCAGATTCACTGTCCATGGCTCGCAAGCGCTTTCGATCAAGCCGCTGCCGGTTGCGTCATTGGTGACCACTATCCGGCTCCAATTGTTGATCACGCCGTTCAGAAGGACTTGGCGGTCCGGCTGCTGAGTCGGACAACTCAAGGATCGTAAGCCTTCGCGTATGTGGCACGGGCGTCTCGCCCGTGGTTTCCATGGCCGTCTCAACCATGACTCAAAGATTCTTCAAAATGGTGGCTGACAAAATCGGCTGCCGCGGGAGTAGTGGTAAGGGCCGGCAACCGACT
>CALMEF010000167.1 GCA_937862825.1 uncultured Armatimonadota bacterium | reverse complement strand
ACCTTCGCGGAGTTATTCGAACACAAGGCAGAGATTACGAAGAAAGAGGGCACGCCATTTGAGTCGATTGTGCCTCCCAGCGGGGAGTCTATCGAGATGGTGTGGAATCGAGTTTCAAAAGTTGTCCATGAGATTCTCGACACCAAAGAGAACACGCTTGTAGTGACGCACGGGGGCACCGGTTCGCTCCTCATGGCGCAACTGCTACAAGGTTCAATGGCGACGGCGAGGGCGTTCAGGTTCGCAAATGCAGGAGTCACTGAACTTCAACTTCGCCCGGACGGCGCGTTTCTTATCGTACGGTTCAACGACACGAGTCATTTGGCGGAATCCCCGTTAACTGGTGGCCTTGACGGGTCTCATCGACGTGAAGCGTAGCCTCCCCGTTCTGGGCAGCGCAGTGCTGCTCTCCGCAGCATTCCACCCCTTGAACCTGGGGCTTCTCGTTTTCGTCGCCCTCGTCCCATGGTTGCTTAGCCTGCAAAGCGCGGATTCGCGACCGATGCGATCTGGTTTTTCGTTCGGTCTTGCAGTGTCGCTGTTCCAAATGTCCTGGATAACAACCCTCGTTTCCAAGTGGACTGGGGGTACGGTGTTCGGAGTCCTCATTAGCATCGCTGCGGCCTTCATCGTAGCCTCGTTCTACGCGTTCCTTGGCGTTGCAGTGAAGGCATGTTGGCAACTCAACAAGCCGTGGTTGATTCCCGTGGTCTGGGCGGGATTCGAGGTTCTGCGCAGCTCATTACCAGGATTGGCTTTCCCGTGGGGGCTTATCCATACCCCGCTATGGCCCTATCCTTACCTTGGGCAACTGGCATTTTTTGGAACTGCCTTTCTTGTCTCAGCACTCATCGTCCTCGTCAACGTCTGCTTGGCCCTCGCCCTAGATGGCAAAGGGTGGGCTGTGCTCCGAAGGTACGTGTACATTACTCTGGCCCTCTTTGTCGTGTCCTTTGGCTGGTACGAGCGCCAGGTCGCAGTCGAATCCAAGACGGTGGTTTTGGCTCAACCAGGGGTGGATTTGGCATTCGGCGGCACCGCCGCCATGTCGCAACTTCCTGCGACGGTCGAGGCGTTGCTGCATGGGGCAACCCTGGCGAATCCGGACCTGGTTGTCCTTCCCGAAGGACTCGCTGTAATCGGAAATGCCTCAAACCCAACACTGCCTTTCTCGATTCCCAGTGGGCTCCCTGTCATCCTTGGGGTGAAGCGAGGATCAGGGCCAACATACCAATCCGCACTTGCTTCTGACGGGCAAGGCCAATGGCTGGTTGCCGATAAAACCAGACTCGTCGCCTTCGGCGAATACGTCCCATTTCGCAATCTGATTCCAGGCGTCGTCTCATGGTTACGACTTCCTGGGGGCGACCTAACCCCCGGTGACAAGGTCACCCAAGTTCAAGTCCAAGATCTCAATCTTGGACCCATGATCTGCTTTGAGGCGCTGTTTTGGGATGTTGCTCACCAACATGCTCAGGGTGGCGCCAATGCACTGGTGTCCATGTGCCTTGACGACTGGTTTATGGGCACAATCGCCCCAGACCAGTTAAAGGCCGCGGCAGTTTGGCGATCCATTGAGACCGGGTTACCCGGACTCCGATCAGCCAGTTTAGGATATTCACTCGCCTGTGACTACCGCGGAAACATGTTGATTGAGATTCCCCTGAACGCATCGGTGCCAGCCAAGGTGGAGGTACCTGTGCCCTTGAATCCTGTCAGGAATCCGATGCGACCCCTGTTTCCTTGGTTTGCGTCCTTGCTCGCGATTGGTTTCGCGATCTACGGCATGTTGCCACGTCAGGAGACCACTTCGCAAACAGCGGGGTGACTTAGACCCTACATGTGGGCAACGATATTCTCTCCAAACTCGCTACACTTGATCTCAGTCGATCCCTCCATCAAGCGAGCAAAGTCA
>CALMEF010000166.1 GCA_937862825.1 uncultured Armatimonadota bacterium | reverse complement strand
ACAGACGACCATCGCCTCCTTATGAACGACTACACCAGGATCACTATCCCATGCACATTCACTTTCTCGGGCTTGTTACCGGGCCGGTATCAGATCATAACATACGGCGTGGATGCAGTTAGTCGTGTTCTGCCCCTGAGGGTCGAAGTACCTGGGGCTAGTACACCCATCCAGTATTCTGGTCAAGGACTGATGCCCGGTAATCAGTTTGTGCTTGGCGTGACCCATTGTGCCCACGATTTGGTTTTGGCCGGTTCTAGTTTTGCCATGGTGTTGAGCAAAGTCAACGAGGCTTCTCAGGCACCAAGTGTCAATGGATTTCAGTTGATTTACACACCCGTACCAGAACCTTCCGTCGCACTTGCATTTGGTATTGGCGTTCTTGGACTTACACGTTTTCGTCGCAAGTAGCGATGATTTTTCCGTTCCAATTTCAATTAGGAGAGCAAACCAAAACGGAGGAAAGTATGAAACATCTAAAACTGTCGCTCGCACTTATGTGCGGTGGCCTAGCAGCACTTAGTCTTGGCCAATCTTGGCCTCAACGTTTACGATCATGATGATGGTGACGACATAGCAAAGTGTATTGCCATTGACAAGCGTGGGAACGTCTATGTTGCTGGAACGGTAACAACTACGAACAATGGGCTGAACGTTCTTGTACACAGTTATTCGTCTA
This sequence comes from uncultured Armatimonadota bacterium, assembly GCA_937862825.1. Lineage (GTDB taxonomy): Bacteria > Armatimonadota > Fimbriimonadia > Fimbriimonadales > Fimbriimonadaceae > CALMEF01. Next base: position 14,337 of record CALMEF010000166.1, on the reverse strand, counting down.
GCGGATCGCCGAGAGACGGGTGGCCACGATCCTACAACGGTACTGGAAACGGCGACGACTACGTTTCGAGCATCCATGTGGACGACGACTTCAACGTGTACGTTGCGGGAACGTCGCAAGGAAGCGGCACGGGTTACGACTTGTTTGTTTGGAAACTAGCTACCAACGGTTCTGAAAAGTGGCCCACTTCGGGCAGCCCCGGTACGGGCTACGCGTATGACTCGCTCGGTGCGCTCCGTACCACCGCAACAGTTGACGAGGGGTTCTTCGCCACCGAAGTAGGAGACATCCACTGCGACATGGCGGTGCGGGTGTCTATGAATCCGGAGCAACGTACTATCGCGCTCACTGGCTCTACGGGTACTGGGTTCGCCGAGGTAAAGTGGCGCACCCATGCCTTCGACCAGAACGCAGCAGGTACATCGGTTACCCCACGCTCGGGTTGGCCAGTTGACAAATCGGTATCGTTTCGGGCCAACTTGCCTGAGGCTGTGGCAATTCACACTGACAACTCAGTTTATGTTACAGGGAAGGGCCATGAGTCCGATAATGAGGAAGCCAAGGAGCGATTTTGGACGGTCCGCTACAACGCAAATAGAAGTCAGGCGTGGTTCCACGACTGGAGTATTGGAACTAGCAAACGTGCCTCGGGACTAGATATCGTCCTTGATCGGGACGGGAACGCTTACGCAACTGGGTACATCGGTGTCATCAGCGATGTGGATTATGGGAGCGTTCGGATTCCCCGACAATGGAATGGTTCTGCCAACGATCTGAAGTCGGATGTTTGGCATCGCGGGGACGTTGACCGCGCTGTCAGTATCGACTTAACCTACGAACTGGTGGACGACGTGCTGAAGCCATTCATTTATGTAACTGGCGCCAGCGAGGTCGAAGCCACTGGCTATGACATTGCAACGATACGCTATAGCCCTCACACGACCGACACGACGCTGAATCGCGTTTGGGTTGATGTTCACATGAGTAGCGGAGCGGTGGACGACCGAGGACGCATGGTGATCGGTGCTGGCAACGGGAACGCCTACGTTGTGGGCTTGAAGGCTGGCGATCTTGTACTTCTTGGCTATGACAAGTCTGGATCAGCGCGATTCACGCCTGCCACCTATTCGAATGGCGGGGACGATGATGGCTGGGCTCTGGCACCAGCAGGACCAGGTTGGCTCCGACCAACTGGCGAATCGGAGGCAGGCACCGATGAACAAGACTTTATTACTCTGCAAAGCGTACAACTGGCGGTTTACGGATGTCCGAACAGCGCGACTGTGGACACGGGAGCACATATTTCAGGAGCCTTAAGTGTTCTTCTGCATCCCGACGACAGTTACGTTGTTTACCGGTCCGACTACAACGACGTTGGAAGCGAGAAGATCAGAGTGGAGTTTACGACTCCGAGTGCCTACACCTATTCATCAGAGCCGTCTGAGATTTCGCTGACCGTGGAAGGTAAGTGTTCACTCGAAGGCGTGAAGATGCGTGTAGAGGCTTACAATTACGTTGTTGGAGAATATGATGAACTGGACTTTCGTGCGGTCGAGACAACCGATACTCGGCTTGTGTTCGTGATCAAAGACGATCCACGGCGGTACATCAACCCCAGCGGTAGTACGTGCAGGGTACGACTGACTTGGGATGACGCGGAGGCATCAGGCGAACCAGCCGAATGGTACGCCTACGTTGACCAGATCAACTGGGGAGTGTTGGACAACTGAGGTTGGCACCCTAGCGTCTTTGGGCACTTTCCCCCACAGTGTGGATAACTTCACCCGGCAAAGGTGCCTGAAGACGGTGTAAACTTCGCCGACGCGCATCGAAGGATTCGGTGCTCACGTCTCTTCCCATGCCGAACGACGCGTTGCAAGATTCGCTCGCCGAGAAACGGTGGTTGAACGCCTTAGCCCAAGGTGATCCCGCCGCTCTTGGTGGTTTATATGAGATGTACGGAGAAAGGATTTTCCGCTACACCTATCGGATGCTGGGCAACCGAACCGACGCCGAAGACGCGACCGCGGAGACCTTTTTACGAGTGCTCCGAAGGTCAGCAGAACTTCGTGCCGATGGTGCGTTCCGGACGTGGCTGTTTCGAATCGCCCGCAATCTGTGCATTGACAAGTTGAGGCAACACAAGTTGATGGAGTTGCCCGCCGATGCTCAGTACAGCGGTGGCGAAGAAAAGACAACCTTGAGAGTTACGGTTCAGCAAGCGCTGGCGGACCTTCCGGTCGAATATCGCGACCCCTTGGTTCTCTGCGACCTTGAAGACTTGCCCGCCCGAGAAGCGGCAGAGGTTTTGCAGATCAGCGTTCCCGCATTGAAATCGCGACTCTATCGAGGCCGGCGCGCCCTGCGTGACAAGTTGGGCGGCATGATGGAGAAGAAGTAATGAGTCATGACTTGTACATGAAGTTGGTCGACCTGTACGCAGGCGGCGAGTTGCCAAAGGAACTTGAGGACGAACTCAAGGCTGCTTCCATTGGCGACAAAGAACTGAGCCATGAGATGGCGACCCTCCGACACACCGTGGATTTGCTGCATTCGATCCCGGAGCCGGAGTTCACTGAGGAATCCTTCCAGAGGGTTCTGATGAGTTTGTATGCACGTGGAGTGGAGGCTGATCCGAAGATCACCGCCCCGGCCCATATGCAGTTGTATCTACCGATAGCAGGATAACAGGAGATGTCATTGAAACTCGATTGCCCACGTAAGGACTTTGTTGACGCCGTCACCATGGCTGGCGCCGCGGTCGGAACCCGTACCCCGATTAACATCCTTCAAAACTTGAAGATTGAGGCTGGGGACTCCTCGCTTCGCGTCCTTGGTTGTGATGGCGAGATGTGGGTTGAACGGAGTTTGCCGTGCCTAGTTACCGACACTGGCTCGGTGTGTGTTCAGGCCAAGTTGCTGACCGAACTCGCGACGTCGCTACCGGACGGTGACTTACATCTTCAAACTCAGGATGCTCAGGGTGTATTGCTGACTCAGGGCAACTCAGAGTATCGCCTTCTAGGTCTCGATGCCGAAGACTTTCCAGAGCCGCCAGAGTACGGCGGCGATGCCGAACTGACCATTCCGATGAAGACGTTCCGAACGGCCGTCGATTCGGTCATCTTTGCGGTTTCGGCTGATGCCCATCGCCCGATTCTCACTGGCGTGCTTTTCAACTATGACGGTAAGACCTTGACCCTGGTCGCAACCGATACCCACAGACTCGCGGTCCGCAAGATCGAGCAAGAGGGTTTTGGCAGCAATGTCAATGCAGTGGTTCCCGAAAAGGCTTTACGCGCCATCAAGAACCTGCCGTTGGGTGACGACGAATCGGTAACGATCCACTTTGGCGGTGGACGGCTTGGTGTGAGCGCTGGCGGTGTGAAGATCGTTTCGCAAGTGCTCGCCGGTACCTATCCAAACTGGGAGCGAGTCGTTCCAAGCGAATCGACAAGGGCCTGGACGGTAGAAGTGGACCAATTGGTCGAGAAAACCCGCCGCGTGATGATCGTCGCCAAGGAGAATGCCAATCGGATTCGGTTCCATGGGGATGGCGATACGCTCACGTTGATTGCACGAGGAGACGAGCGAGGCGACGCCAAGGAAGAAGTTCCAATGGTGGCCAGCAACGGCGACATCGAAATCGCTTTCAACGGCAAGTACGTGTTGGACGCCCTTTCGGCGATTAACGGTCCCGGCGCTCGAGTCGAGATGACCGAACACTCGCGTCCCGCCGTGGTGAAACCGACCGAAGAAGAAGGCTATCTCTGCGTAATCATGCCAATGGCGCTAACATAGGAATGTCGCCGCTCCGGCGAACGTAGTAAAGAGGGGAGTGGTTGGTTTACAATATTAGGTAGGCAACATGACACGAGGAGCCCTTTTAACGATATCGTTGGCAACGCTTGGATTGGGAGGCATGGTGTATGCATTTCTCAACTCGGCTAGCCCCTATGTGACGATTGCCGAAGCCAAACAGGCTGGAAGGCAAAACGTCCACCTGCCCGGCGAGATCCTCAAGCCGACTTTGCAGACCGACATTACGGCTCGTCAAGTTCGCTTTCGCATGAAGGACGAAAAGGGTGATGAGGTCCAAGTTGTATACAACGGGCCCGCCCCATCCAACCTCGGCACTGCGACAAAAGTCGTTGCGATCGGCACGATGACGGGCGACGTGTTTGAGTGCGATAAGATGCTCATCAAGTGCCCGAGTAAGTACGAGGGCGAGCAGAAGAGTTAATGGAGCCGCATTCGGCGATCGACCTACCGGTTGCGCCCGGGTGGTCTCTGGCACTTGGTTCGCTGGGACGCGGCCTTATTTGGTTCGGCCTCGGTGCCTTTCTTCTGACGCTGATTTTGCACATCACTGGTCGTCAGGGTCGTCTGTCAACCACGACATTTATCGGGGGATGCGTGGCGTTGCTGGGGGCCATCACCACCTTAGGGATCTTGTTTGTACAAGATCGTTTTGAATTCTTATACGTTTATCAGCGGTCAGAGATAAACAACGCCCTGAAGTACAAGATCGCGAGTATCTGGTCTGGGCAGCAGGGAAGTTTCCTGTTGTGGGCGTGCTCCGCAGCAGTTTTCGGTTTATTTACAATGCGTGGCTCTGGGGCGTACCGTCGCTGGTACGTCGCCGCTTATGCCTTGTTCCTCGGTGCTCTCTGTGGCATCTTGGCTTACGAGACGCCTTTCACACTTCAGCCTCTACTAGAGGGCAAGCAGTTCGTTCCACCTAACGGCGTTGGAATGACGCCGTCGCTCCAAAACTACTGGGTGGTCATCCACCCGCCCACGATTTTTCTTGGATTTGGGGCGCTTACCGTGCTGTTCGCCTATGCGTTTTCCGCGCTGGTAAGCAAGGACTATTCCGGTTGGATCAAGCAGGCCAGACCCTGGGCGATTTTGTCCATGACATTGACGGGTCTCGGCCTCTGTATGGGTGGCTTTTGGGCGTATGAGACGCTAGGCTGGGGCGGATTCTGGATGTGGGACCCAGTTGAGAACGTCAGTTTCGTGCCGTGGGTGCTGTCCGTGATCTTGGTTCATGGAATGATCGTTCAGACCACCAAGCAAAAATGGGTTGGTAGCAACCTGCTTTTTGGAGGATTACCCTTCCTGAGTTTCTTGTACGGCACGTTCTTGACTCGTGCCGGTTTCCTCGATGGTGCGAGCGTCCACTCCTTTGCCCAAATGGACCGCAATGCGCACAAAGTCCTTTTGGGTCTGTTTTTCGTGGCGACGTTTGGCTTCCTGGGATTGTGGCTTGCGAGGCTAAAGACGTATCCCAAACCAGCGCCTGAGACTGGCGTCCGTCGCGAGGGATTCTATCAGGCAGGCTCAATATTCCTCTTTGCCATGGCTGCTGCCGCGGGAATTGGAATGAGCGTTCCTCTCTTCCAAGCGATGGCGGGCCAAAAGCCCAAGGTGGTGTCTGAGCACACCTACCACCTCGCCGTATCCTGGTTCTTTATCCCCCTTATGGTTGTCATGGCCATTGCGCCATTTGTCGCTTGGCGAAAGATGACTTTCAAAGAACTCTGGAAGCAGATAGTGACGCCGATCTGCCTGGCGATGGGTGTGATGGGACTCGTCCTCATACTGATCAAGTCGCCGACATTGGGCATTTCGCCCGATTACAAGGCTCAAATCGAAGGACCCAACTTCAAACTCAACACGTTCAACTGGATTTCCATTCTCTTCGGTGTTTGCTTGTTTGCGGTGATCGCCAATCTTTCCGCCCTGGTACGCGTTTGGCGAGGATCGAAGTTGGGATGGGGTGCGTTTATCACCCATGTTGGTGTGGCGACGGCCATGGCGGGTCTGATTTTCTCACGCGGATTTGAGAAGAAGGCGCAGATTTTTGTTCAGGCAGGAACTCCTGCAAGCGGCCTTGGCTACTTGGTTACCTACAAAACCCACACCGGCGATTTCATGGATCGCAACAACAAAATGCTCTTTGACGTTGAGGGCATGGGTGACAAGTTTGAAGCACGCCCCGGGTTGTTTTATACGCTTGGTCAGAACCAAGAGGTTAACCCGATGGTGTGGCCACACATACATCGCACGCTGAGCCACGACGTTTACTTCACCCTTCATCCGCAAGTGCTTGAAGCCAGTGAGAACATCACCATCAAGCCCGGTGAGACCAAGGAAGTGTCGGTTGACGAGTTTGCCCGAGGCGAGCGAGTCAAGTACAAGGTCGTGTTTGAGAAGCCCACCCAGGAGGGCGAACCCGGCAAGGCGGGTGCGAAGTTTGGGGCGATGCTGAGGTTCATCACGCCAGATCAAGAAACGAAGGCAAACCCGACCATGGAGTTGACTGAGTCCGGCATGCGCCGAAATCCAGACCTTGTGAATGACGACTACTATGTCAACGTGGTGTCGATGAACGCAGCCGACAAAAGCGTTACCTTGCAACTTGGATTCATTCGGCCTGTCTACCCAATTGAGATTTTCTACAAGCCCTTAACCATCTTGGTTTGGGTTGGAACCGCCATCATGACCATCGGTGGGATCATGGCTGCTCTTTACCGGAGGTTCCGTAAGTCTGGAACGAGTCAAGTACAATTAGAGTCAATAAAGAAGGAACTCAGCGCCGAGCCTGCTCCCGAACAAAACAATGCGCCTGTCCCAACTCCTTAAATCCAAACTTCATCACGCTCGAATCACCTATGCAAACCCGGAATATGTGGGGAGCATTGAGATTGATGCCGACTTGATGGAACGTGCTGGCATCATGGATGGCGAACTCGTCCATGTGTGGGCGGTTGACCACAAGGCCAGGCTGGAGACCTACGCATTCTCAGGTACGAAGAAAGGTGAAATCGGGCTCAACGGTGGAGCCGCGCATTTCTTTAGCCCTGGAGATCGTGTGGTCATTGCGGCCTTTGCCTTGAGCGACGAGCCGATTTTTCCTCGCATCCTGTTACTCGGCGATAACAACGAAGTGGTCCGCGAAATGGAGCCCTTCACCGTCCTCGGTTAGTTGTAGAATTCGCGATACCACGATACAAAGCGTTCCAAGCCTTCCTCAAGGGATGTGGACGGGGCAAATCCTATTGCCGCCGCCAAGTCAGAGACGTCCGCGAAGGTTTCATACACGTCCCCAGGTTGCATCGGTAGCATATTCAAGTTTGCTTTTGTGCCAAGTTTTGACTCAAGAACTTGTATGAATCTCATGAGATCAACAGGCTGGTGAGTGCCGATGTTAAACAGCCGATACGGTGCGGAACTCGTTCCTGGGTTCGGTATTGCGGGGTTCCATGACGGGTCAGATTCTGCTGGCCTTCGGAGGACTCGTATCACACCTTCGACGATCTCGTCAATGTAGGTAAAGTCACGCTTTAGATTTCCGAAGTTGTATACATCTATCGGTTTTCCTTCCAAGATCGACTTGGTGAACTTGAAGTACGCCATGTCTGGCCGACCCCAAGGTCCGTAGACGGTGAAGAACCGGAGGCCAGTGGTTGGTAGACGGAAGAGATGGCTGTACGTGTGCGCCATCAACTCGTTGGCTTTTTTGGTGGCAGCGTAGAGACTTACGGGATGGTTAACCGGATCACTCACCTGAAACGGCGTCTTTACATTGGCTCCATAAACCGATGAGGACGACGCATAGACTAGGTGGCCGATCTCGTGTTTGCGGCACGCTTCCAGAACGTTGGCAAAGCCAACCAAATTAGAATCGACGTACTTCTCGGGATGATCAAGCGAGTATCGGACGCCCGCCTGGGCGGCCAAGTGGATCACGCCATCGAGACGCAACTTGAACGCGTCCTCAACCCGCGCTCCATCCTTCAGATCGCCGCGAACCAACGTATATCCCGCCCGCTGTTCTAGTCGACTGTTCCGCGCTTCCTTCAGACTGACTTCGTAGTAATCGTTGAAATTGTCAAAACCGATCACCTCGACGCCCTCGGACAAAAGGCGCTCGGTTACGTGGTACCCCACAAATCCTGCTGAGCCAGTGACCAACACTCGCGTCATGATTTCCCTCGATAGTCTGCGATGACCTTAGCGAAGACCTCTTCAGTGAGGTCCATGATTCGATCAAGGGTATAGCGCTGCTGAATCACCTCTACTCCCGAACGTGCAATCCGAACTCGAAGTTCCGGATCATCCAGAACGCGTTCCATGTGAACGCTTAACTCATCGGGCGACTCTTTGTCGTAGATCAGCGCGGATTCTCCCGGCCGAACGACTTCTAGGATAGATCCTGCCTTGCTTCCAATCAAAGGTGTGCCGCTCCCGAGAGTTTCGATGATCGTGTTTGCGAACGGCTCGCCCCAGACTGACGTGCTGAGAAATGCCGTAGCATTTCGAAGGCGCTCAAGGGTCTGAGGTCGAGTCAACATCCCAATGTACTGGAAACGATTAGACATGCCGAGTTCAGTAACACGAGCGTCGAGTTTCGCCATATAGTCGTTATCTCCGATGGCACCGGCGATCTCGAGTTGCCAAAGAAGGTCTGGCCGCCTCTTGAGTAGTGCCCCCGCTGCCTCAACCGCGTGATGGACTCCCTTTGTTGGGTCTATGCGGCACGCCATGAAGAATGTTGGGGGTGCGGTGCGCTGCCGCTCCACGTCAGTACCTAACTCGAAATCTATGCCTCGCGGGACGATGTAAGCATGCTCTGGCGTGAACCCCTTTTCGACAAAATGGTCAAGCAAGTACTGGCTCACGAATGCCATGTGTCGGAAGTCCACCGACTTCTCCATGTCAAACCACGGTTTGAGGAGGACCTCCAAGGTAAGGCGATACAGTCTGGAGATATTGACCTGTGCAAAATGGTCGGCGATGAAGTGGTCGCCACAGTGCCAGAGCGTAGGTAGACCCCGTTTGGTCACTGGAAGCATCGTTCCAAGGCTAACCTGATGCATTCCGAAGGGGTACACCAAATCGAATGCCGCCTCCTTTGCCAAGAAGGTATCCAGCGCTTTCGAGTTGGGGCCAGCAACTTTAACTCGATCGGCGAGTTTCTTCATGATTTCGAAGCGAGCGGCATTTCCGGACTTCTTGTCGGGCAGCGGCTCTACAAAGTGAAAGAGCCGATGCACCCAATCAGGTTCAGATTCCGTTTGCTTGAAGGAAGGACGAAACTTGCTGGTTGCCACTTGGACATCGTGTCCGCGCTTCCTGAGCGCATGTGCGATTTTCCAGGCGTTGATCTCCTGGCCTCCCATGTAATCAGGAGGAAAGAGATTACTAACGATGAGGATGCGCATCCCGCTGGATATTATGGGTGATCCGGTCTAAAACACGAACCGCCCCCGATGCCTCGGGAGCGGCGTTAACTCGTGGCTTCAACGTGCCCGTTGAAAACCTTTCCCCGGAGAGGGAAGGAGGATATGCGTCTATCAATATAACGCATTTCGCGGCAAAAGTCGTGTCGAATTGAGAAAAAGTCTGGTTTTTCTGCGCGTTTTGCCATAAGACCGACAAGTTTTCGATACTGGCGTCAAACTGGTTCGATGGTCACCGCAGTTCCATAGGCGATCACTTCGGTGACGCCCTGAGCGACCTCTGTCGCATCGTAGCGCATGGCGATAATAGCGTTTGCGCCAGTTTGGGCCGCATGCTGAATCATCAATTCGTAGGCATCTCGGCGGGTTTGCTCAGCAAGTTCGGTGTACAGAGTGATGTTGCCACCTACGATGGTTTGCAGGCTCGCGCCGATATTGCCGATGACGGAGCGGCTTCGGCATACGATGCCGCGAACGACGCCGTAGCCTCGCACGATCTTATAGCCATCAAATCCGTTCGCTGTGGTTACCCATGGGTGCAGGTCGATCATTTGTAGTTCTGGACGGTTTGCGAGTACGTTCTGCACCTTGCGATTCCAGTTGGCCAAGTCCCATAATGAACTGAAAAGCAGGAGAATTAATGACCGCTTTTCGCGAAGGCCTAAGTTTCGACGACGTACTACTCATTCCAAAACAAACCGACGTGCTCCCCAGCCAGGTGGACATATCGACAACCTTCCTTCCTGGCATCACCCTTCAAGTTCCGATTGTGTCCGCGCCGATGGACACGGTGACTGACGCTCGGCTCGCAATTGCCATCGCTCGAGAGGGCGGCGTCGGAGTCATCCATAGGAACATGACGATCGACGAACAAGCCGACGCGGTTGACCGCGTCAAACGTAGCGAGCATGGGGTTATTACCAATCCCATCAAACTCGGACCAAACGAAACGATTCAAGATGCGCTCAACTTAATGGAGCGCTTTCATATTTCTGGGGTACCGATTGTTGACGCCAACGGCACACTGGTGGGCATTCTTACCAATCGAGATATCCGATTTGAAACCGATTTTTCGAAAGCGATTCATGAGCGCATGACGTCGAAGGATTTGGTCACTGCACCAGTAGGCACCAACCTTGAAATCGCAGAAACGATGCTGGCCGAGCATCGAATTGAGAAACTCCCGATCGTTGACGGGGCTGGCAAGTTGGTTGGGCTGATCACTATCAAGGACATTCTCAAGGTCAAACAACACCCGAATGCCACCAAGGACGGCAAAGGCCGCTTGGTTGTCGGAGCGGCCATTGGTGCCCTCCGTGAGCCATATGAGCGATCAAAGGCTCTATTGGACGCTGGAGTTGACTTTGTGGTTATTGATGCAGCCCATGGCCATAGCAAGGGCGTGATGGACTGCGTCAAGATGCTCAAGTCCAAGTTGCCTGACTTACGGGTGGTTGCTGGTAACGTGGCAACCGCGGAGGGAGTTAGAGCCCTTCACGCCCTCGGTGCAGATGGCCTTCGACTGGGCATCGGAGCCGGCTCGATTTGTACGACTCGCGTCGTGGCAGGCATCGGTATTCCGCAGTTCACTGCAGTGTACGAATGTTGCGAAGTCGCGAACGAATTGGGAATCCCCACCATTGCCGATGGCGGCGTACGTAGTTCCGGTGATGTGGTCAAGTGTTTGGCCGCTGGCGCGAGCAGCGTGATGATGGGCAACATGTTTGCCGGTTGCGAAGAATCGCCTGGCGACATGGAGATTTATCGCAATCGAGCCTACAAGGTCTATCGTGGCATGGGTTCGATCGGAGCGATGAAGCAGGGATCCAGTGACCGTTACATGCAGGTCAAGGAAGCCGGAGGAACTATTGTTCCAGAAGGCGTCGAGGGCCGCGTGCCATTCAAGGGGCCTCTTTCTGAGACGATGGCACAGTTGATTGGCGGACTACGATCCGGCATGGGTTACGTCGGTGCAAACTCGCTAACTCTCCTTCGTGAGCGTGCCGAGTTCATCAAGATCACAGGTGCTGGACTACGCGAGAGCCATCCCCACGATATCTGGATTACCAAGGAGCCACCGAACTATTCGTCCCCGTTTGGTGGGGCAAGCGAAAACTAGTCTTCCCGGATTCGAATACCGGGCGGCGGTGCGCCCGGCTTATAACCGACCGTCTTTGCTAAGAGGCCGCCAAAGGTCTGCCCTGTCCCCGTCGGATGGATCGCCAAGCAAAGACGCTCCTTGGCTCGGGTTAGAGCAACGTACATGACTCGCCACTCCTCTGCCTTCTCTCGCTCGCGGCGTCGGTCGGCAATAAGATCGAAATAGCCTGAGCGTTTGGTGCCGAGACATGCCACGGCCATGCCGGTTCGCGGATCAATCTCGAAGGCGTACAGGCTGGACGATGATTTGCCGCGAGGCTGATGATCGGTTTGAGTGACCACGACGACGGGCCATTCGAGCCCCTTCGACTTGTGCACCGTAATGATGGTAACGACTTGCTCGTTCTCGTCACGGATGGCAGCATCGCCCTCCAAGATATTAAGTTCGCGAATGCTCCTGAGGTGTTGGGCAAAGCCTCTCGCTCCCACGTCGGGCATTGTCGCCGCGATGCTGAATAGTTTTCGTACGTTGGCAAGGCGCTGTTCGCCTTGGCGCTTTCGAAGCAAGTTCTCCCAATATCTTGAGCGCTCAAAGGCGGTGGCGAGAACCTCCCAAGCAGGAATTCTGTCGGCATAGCCCAAAAGGTCAACAAACCAATCGAGGAAGAAGGAAAGCCTTTCATGGTCTTCGGGATTTGCCAAAAATGCCGAACCGAGGCTCTCAAGTATTGGTTTCTGGTTCGCAAGACTGATCACTGAATCGGCCGTGAGGCCCACAAGAGGGCTACGCAAGACACAGAGGAGGGCATAGTCGTTGGACGGATCGGTGAGGGCGGTCAGCAAGTTGCCGAGATCACGCACCTCCATGCGAACATAAAACCGCTCGGTGCCACCCACAATTCGCGCGGGAATTCCGCGAGCCTCCAACGCGTCCTGAAGGCGCGCTTGAGCCTTGCCAAATCTAGCCAATAGCGCGATGTCCTTTGCCTCAACCCCTTCGCTGAGAAGTTGCTCCACGTACTCCGCGATCGCGATGGAGTCAAACCCGGGAATTGACCAAAACTCTACGCCCTCATACTTGCGTTCAGTAACCTCTTGGAGGTCAATGACCTTCCCAGACTCGAACATGGGTTCGTAGTTTTCGAATTGCTCACGGAAGACGTCGTCGACATAGCGTAGGATCCCCGGTGCGGACCGATAATTCCTTTGGAGAGGTAGGCGAGTGTTCTCTTCGGCGCGCGCAATGAACAATTCGCGGTCTGCCTGACGAAATCCGAAGATGGATTGCTTTTCGTCACCAACAAGCATCTCCACATCAATCCCCATGGCATCTAGGAGCCGATATTGCATGGGATTGACGTCTTGTGACTCGTCAACAAGTAGCGCTTTGTATTGATGCTGCAGTCGGCTTCGAGTGGCGGCAGAACTTTCCACGAGCCCTACTGCCCGCCGCTCCAGTGCTGCAAAGTCGAGCACCTGCTGTCTGTCCATCTCTCGCTCAATATGACGCCAGGCCCGACACGCGATCCTTACCAGTCCACATGTATGGTTGGCCGCGACGAGTTCTTCCTCAGGAGTGATCTTTACCGTCACCTTGTGGTAGCCCTTAATCCCCAGTTGCTTCGCCATGTTCCATGCGTCATCAACTCGTGCTTGTAAAGGGAGGTCGTTGACCGGGATCAGCCTTCGAACCTCTTCAGGAAGACTCTCGATGAACTTCTCTTCCCAGATTCGGAGAACGGATTCGGGGCTTTCGTAGAGCCGCTCAGTCTCATCCAAGTCGTGTCCGGAGTCTCGAAATCCGCGTAAAGCGGATTTGACCATGGACAGCAAAATGCTGTAAGCGGAGGTCGTACCCTTCTCAAGTCTCCCCACCAGCAAGCGAACCACGTCCAAGGCGGCTTCGTCCTCGTCCAACTCGGCGATCGTCTTCCAAATTGCCTCATTCACCAAGATGTCTGAGTGATCCAAAACACTGAAGTCCGGATCAAGGCCAGCCTCCAGGGCGTTTTCACGAAGCATTCGCTCGCAGAAGGAGTGAATGGTCTGAATGGGACCCGTCTCGGCGATCTGCGCGTCTGCAAGGCGACCGGCCTCACGCAGGCGACCCACGATCTTAGACTTCATGTTCGCAGCGGCCTTTCGGGTGAACGTGATCGTGAGAATCTGATCCGGGCGCAAACCGTCGCTAAGAACATGTTGCACATATCGCTCGGTCAGCACCCGCGTCTTCCCCGAGCCAGCGGCAGCAGCGACGACGACCTTGCCAGACCGAAGGTCGACGACGTCTTGCTGTTGAGGGCTAAGTTCGCTCATTCTTCATCCTCTTCACTACCGGAGAACTGGAACGGATCGATAACTTCGCCGAAGTCTCGATGCACGCGGCAGAGTTCACCGTACTCGCATCGCTGGCAGTGGAAGCCCGGAATCGCCTCGATGGTTGGCTTGGCAAACTTGTCCAGCGCCTCGTACAGTTTCTCCTTGACGCCTTTGAAAAACTCGGCGGGACCTTCGAGATCGAAGACGGTCAACTTGTTGGCGGCATCGGCGCGTAGCGATCCCCTTGGCAATGCATAGAGCGTCCTCTTGCCTGAAAGGGTGTCCACTTCAACGGCAAGCATCGTCGAAGGTTCGTGGGCGGCAAAGAGATAAATCCCCAGTTCAAGTTTGTCCAGCGGCTCAAGTTGGCCTTCGTCAAGTTCGCCTCGGACAACCTGTTGCGTCAAATGGACCGTCTTCTGACCATTCGCTCGCGAGACGGCCGGAACGGTTCCGCGTAATCGGACTGTTCGGTCGCCACCGAAGGTGAGTTCGCCGTGCAGCATTCCATCGCTTCCGCCCATCGTAACGAGCGGCACGACCCGCTCAGGGTCGCGGTTCCAAATCTTCCGGGCATTGAACTCCCTTGCAACCCATTCTGAGACCAAACGTTTTCCGCCCGTGCGCAAAAGCGCGTGCTCGTGAGCGGGTAAATCCGCGACAGTCT
>CALMEF010000165.1 GCA_937862825.1 uncultured Armatimonadota bacterium | reverse complement strand
TATCAAAGGAATCCGGGATGTTTTGTCGAAGTCCAGATTGCAGCAGTTGACGGCAAACACGAGCGCAAACGGAGGAGCAAAGCGGGTCTTCGACCTTGTTCGATACACTCGGCACAGTGCCATTTCGGCAACCCTAGCCCGAGCACTTTTTCGGCGCTGGCGCAATCACAGCGGCAATGGATCGGCTTTGTCTCCAGACGAAGTCTATGCAATGACGTTGCTGCTTCATTTCGAAAGGATGATGTTTGCGAAGGTGGCTCCCGCGGAGTACATATCGCTTGAGGCCAAGGCGAAGGAACTGGGCCAACCCGCTGATTTGGTCTTTCGCGCAGAGGCGGGCGGCTCTCTGGCAGCCCTAAGTGCGCTTTCCCTGAATGCGATGCATCTCCCTGAGTTATTCTCTGCCGCGATCCTCTCTGCGTCGGGTGTTGAAGACATTGCGTGGCCGCTACGACCAAGTGCTGATGCCGATCTGCGCGAAGGCAGGCATCCCGAGGCAGCGGCACTATCGATCATCAGTTACGCGAGCCAGTTCACGGAGTCGGTGGGCGTGAGCCTTGATCCTTGGGCTCCGCGAGCCGAGCCAACCTGCCCCCTGCTTGAGGAGATCGGGGTGGACATGGAACAGGCACGCGGGTTGGTCAAGGCCAGCGTAGTTGCCGTAGCCCCATACTTGCCGCGTGACCGCCGTCGACGCACGAGTGCGGTCATTGAGCCGAAAGCAGCCTAACTGAGTAGGCGGCTGGGGTTCTCAAGATAGTCTCGAACGATGTTCATGAACTTGGCTCCTATGGCGCCATCCACCACACGATGATCAAATGATCCGGAGATGTTCATGCGTCGTCGGACTTCAAGTTCGTCATCGTCGTTTACGACCGCAACCTTCCTTGCCGAGGACACTGCAACGATAGCCGCGTTGGGTTGATTGATGATCGCGACGAAGTTCTCAACGTTGAGCATGCCCATGTTGCTGATGCTGAACGTGGAGCCGCTGAGTTCGTCGAGGGAAAGCTTGTTATCGCGAGCACGCCCAGCCAAATCGCGCGAAGCGGCGGAAATCTCCCGCAGGGACAGCCGATCAGCATTCTTGATCACGGGAACAGTTAGACCCTCCTCCAAGGCAACGGCGATGCCAACATTGGCCGATCCATACTCAACAACGTGATCGCCCTGATAGGTCGAATTGACAACTGGCAACTCCATCAACGCCTTCGCACAAGCCTTGACAATGAAGTCATTGATAGATACCTTGCCACTCTCTTCCTCCTCAAACATAGAGCGAAGGGCATCGATCTTCTCGAGATCAACTTCAACCGTGACGTAGAAATGGGGGACCTGTTGCTTGCTCTCGGTGGTTCGCTTGGCGGTGACCTGTCGGATTCGATTGAGAGCGACCACGCGATCTTCTGCGGCCGGTTTGATCGTAACGGTTGTGAAGGCCTTGGATGGACTTGGGCCAGCAGACAGAACATCTCGTTCAACTATGCGTCCACCGGGCCCAGTGCCAGTTACCGTCGCGAGGTCAACACCATTTTGCTTGGCCACTCGCTTGGCTAAAGGGCTAGCCTTCACTCTGCCCGCCGTAGCCTGCTGAGCGACTTCTGCGGCAGCCGTCGAAGCGATGGCCCCAACCAGTTCCTTCGCAGGTTCAGCGAAAGGATTGGAAGCGGCTGCGGTTGCTGAACCCCACGTTGCGGGAAGTGACTCCCCTTCCTTGAGGATTGCGGCAATCGCCTTGCCCACTGGGACGGTTTCCCCGCCGCTGAGGAGTAGCCCCGACAACGTGCCTGTTCCCGGAGCCTCTAGTTCCAGCGTTGCCTTATCAGTTTGAATGGTTCCGATGACTTCGCCAGACTTTACTTTGTCTCCATCTTTCTTGAGCCATTCAAGTAGCGTTCCTTCTTCCATTCCGTCGCCCATTTTGGGCATGATCACTTCGGTCATTACTGTTATTCCTCGTTTACGCTGGCGTTGGAATCCGACGTTGGCTCCGGTTGGACATCGTCGTCGATGTCGAATGTGTAATTGTACAGAATTCGGCCGTTCCCGATTTCGTGCTCGGTTCGTTTCATTTTGATAGGATCGGTCATGCAAGGCCTCCAAAGGCCACGGCAGCCCCTCCGATCATTCCGGCATCGTCAATGCGTTCGGCTTGGCAGATCGTTGTGTCAGCAAAAAGAGACGGAATCGCGACATTTCGTGCAGCCTTGCTGGCGGGCACGAGCAACAGGTCACCTGCTTTGGCGATTTGCCCGCCGATCGCGAAAACGTCGGGAGCGAAGACGTTGATGTAAGTTCCAATACCTACGCCAAGAAAAGTTCCAACTTCATCCCAGACTTCGAGAGCGAGCTCGTCTCCTTGGTGGGCGGCTTCCGTGAGCATCAGAGGAGTGAGCGTGCTAAAGTCGTTGTCGCACAGGGCGCGTAGAATGCTGGACCGGTGCCGCTTCAATCGGTGGACGGCTCGTTGCACGATCGAGTCTCTCTGGCAGTACGCTTCGAGGGAGCCATAGGATCCAGCGTTGCAGTCCAGACCCTGATACGAGACCACGCAGTGGCCGAGTTCGGCCCCGCCTTTATTGCCTCCCAGCAATACTAGAGGACCAGAGGCTCCACCTTGAACCGACTGAGGGCCAAGAACAACGCCGCCGCCGATGCCAGTTCCGACTGTGAGCATAACCAAGCAGTTGG
>CALMEF010000164.1 GCA_937862825.1 uncultured Armatimonadota bacterium | reverse complement strand
CGTTCACATACTCAGTCTCAACCCCGCCACGATTCTCGTGAACCAGCATCCCGCCAAAGTTTGTGTAAGTCACTGCCGCTGCCATTTATCTATACTCCATCAAGTAGTCAGAACCATCCCAAACGTAGGTTGTCAGGGTCGAAGCCGTCTGACGGATTCGCCTCAGACTTCCAACGTCATATGTTTAAGTCCTCCCTGATTCTTTGCAAAACGAGTCTTGCACCTTGACCACGGAACGCGTAAGGCGCAAGTCAAAGCCGACCCCTCTTTCAAGATAATAACCCTTCACTTTTCATCGCGTGCATCATAAAAGCGATTACTGTCGCTACCAACTTCAAACCGAGTCGCGGCCGCGAAAATAACTACAAGTAGTGGTCCGGCTGTTGTCCTATCATAAACGATTGCACTCAGTATTGCATACAGGCACTCGAGCGCCACAAGAGCCTGAATCACGCAAAGATTTGGGCGCTTGGTTAAAGGGGTTGTATGATATGCGCAGGCGTAAACGGCAGTCAAGATTAGGAACGAGGGCAGATCAATCGCAGCAAGGAGCCCAGAGGATACTGACGCAAAACTGATCGACGGTAACAAACTCCTGTCGCTAAGAAGGCTCGACGAGAGAACCAGTGCTGGAATAAGAAGCGTACTTACTAGCAAATCGTCTGGCAGAAAAACTCTCGACATTGTGACGATGGCAAAACCTCCGCCAACCTCAAGCAGTGCAGTTGCGCCGAAAAGAAACCAAGGGAGCCTTGAGGAAGGAAAGGTCATCTGTGGTGGTGTCACCCAACGCCGTGAGTAAAACCGACAGAGACGGTCGGTGGGCCTAAGCATTCCGAAGAGGATGGACGCGACAACAGCGTATACCATGGTTACCTTGAAGAAGCAACCGCGGCAGCCTTGGGAATGCCAGGACCTGGAGTGCCAGGCCCGCAAGGATCGGGAAGCCATGGAGGCATCTTGTCATTAGAAGGTGGCGGTAGAAAAGGTCTGCCGAAACAGTTGAACATGCAGTTGTTAAAACATGATAGCCACGCTGGGAAGTTACTGCGGACAACACTGCATATCAGGCCACAAAGTTTCAAACAAACTGGGAGCCACAGAGAAATTAGGAACGCGATGAGACATGCTAGACAACCCGCGCATGCCGCGCCGCACACGAATTTTTGCCATGGCGGAGCGTGCTCCAAGAAATCCCTCAGGCAAGCTACCCAACATTCAGGATCAAGGCCGCAATGGCCACACCAAGCAGCCGTGCATGCGACACACGCTCCACAAGCGACGCCACAAGCCACCACTAACACAGCCCCCATCCCGCTCGCATCCGTAACATCCAAGGGCCGATTCAATGAGTAACAAAATGCCAGTTGGTTCGGCCATAGAGGATCAACAGTCATCCATCTCGCAAGTTCCTTCCTCAGAAACCTCGCACGAACATACGCTCGGTTCGCGTTCTCACGGTAGTAACCGAGAGCACCATCAAAGTCAAACTGAGAAGGGTTTGTTCCCGTGCTCGTGCGTATCTCACCATACGGCCAGTAACTGGCTGAGAACGTCTGAGTTCCGCTTGAGTTGCGGACATCCACAATCGATCCTAATGGATCAGAGGTGTAAAAGGACTCGGTTCCACCACGGTTCTCGTGGACGAGTTGCCCTCCAAAGTTGGTGTACGTTACGGACATTGGCATTAGGTTGTGCACTCCATTGTTACTCGGGCTACTCTTATCACTCTCGTACTATTGAGACGGCGAACAGAAACGAACAGTTCTCCTACACCGGAAAACCACCGATACAGGACAGTTTGACGACGCACCGTTTTGCTCCTGGATAAGGGACGACCACCACAATACTGCTCTCCGAATCAGATTGCACCTTCCCTCAACAGTTTCGTCATTTGTTCTTCCAAGATAGCAAAACCCTTCATAGAGTAGTCGTCCCCCTTAACACGACAGAGGATTGAAGCACAAGACCAAAGACCCATCAAAACCCGCAAACGCATTTTCGTCGGTGCAAGCACTACTACGTCGCTTATCAGATCGGGCGGAACCGACAAAAATACGGGCATATAATCATTAGTAGTTGCGATATCCTCTATAAGCAGGGTACAGGATTGATCTACCCTCCCTTGTTGCAATCGCAAGAAAAGTTCCAATCCGATTAGCCAGGAGTATCCATCCGCCCGACCAAGAATACGGTGCCTGGCCCGCTCCCTATGCCACATGACAACATCAACTGCCTTATGCCCACCTAGCCTGGAGGAAATAGCCTTGAGAAGCGTGAAAAGCTGGTAGTACGATCCTTCCAAGCCTTCTGTCCACAAAGTAAGCTTCTCAAGTAGCTGTTCTAGGGATTTTTCATCTGAGCTAGCCGCTTCGAGAAGGAGTTGCTCATACTCACTCAAAATGCTGGCCCCTCGGCCGGATATCCGCAACACCAGGGAAGGAGAGGGAACCCACCGTGACAAAGTCCGCCGTTGCCAGAGCACCAGCCAATGCAACAGCTCATCCACGATCCCGGCACCAGCTCAATCGTATCGATCACCGCTCCATCGACAGGGTCGTTTCTGGTCTTAGAGCACCAGCCGAGGCAGTCTGCCGTTCTAACACCGCAGTCGTCCTCGTCACAACTATCCTGACCACCTTTGCCGCCGCCGCCGGCTCTTGCTAGCGCTGGTGCCCCCACGGAACCTGAGGTCAGTAATCGTTTCAAGTAGGCAATGATTGATGGAAAGCAAGCAATACAGGCGACAGCACAAGCCGACAGCAGCGTGCTGCATACAACTGGATTTCTTAAACACCAACAGAGCGCACACCTTGAGAAGCCGCGCGGATCCCCCGCACACTTTACTAACGCCGCTACCAATCCAACTCCTAGACACAAACCACAAGCCCAACAAGAAAACAGCAGACCCGATGGGTCTACATACCGCAACGGAGAACTTCCTGAATAAGTGTACGCAGGCTGTTCCGGCCACAGCGGATCAACCGTCATCCACCGTGCAATCTCCTGCCGGTAGTACCGTGCCCTCACGTAGGTCCGAG
>CALMEF010000163.1 GCA_937862825.1 uncultured Armatimonadota bacterium | reverse complement strand
GGCCCAGACTGTCGGTGAGAGCCCAAGCGCAACAAGGACGCTTAACCTGTTGGTTAGAATCGCCACCGGGCTTGCACCTCCATGCTTCGCCCAAGTCGTGATGGGGCTTCAAATAGGGTCGCAGGTGCTTCTTGGTGTAGTTTGCCAAGGATGTTTCTCCCGACGAACGATATCTCCAGCGACGCGGTTGGATTCCATGCAAGTCTCGCATCCAAACGGTTGTAGGACGGGATGCCAGGGTCATCAAGGCCGCCACGGTGCATGAAGTTCAGACTTCCCGTTAGGGTTGGAGAAAACTGCCTGCTTGCGGAAAGATTGAACTGGTATCGAGGAGTGTTGCCCTGTCGCTCGCCCGCTCGTGTCCCGTAAGGATCTGTTGAACCGGCTTTGAGAGTAAAGCGCTCGGTAAAAAGGGAACCAGCAAAGTCAAGCCTTGTCACATTGTCTGGCTCGTGCGTAACCACTGCCTCCAAACCCGCAGTCTGTGCTTT
This sequence comes from uncultured Armatimonadota bacterium, assembly GCA_937862825.1. Lineage (GTDB taxonomy): Bacteria > Armatimonadota > Fimbriimonadia > Fimbriimonadales > Fimbriimonadaceae > CALMEF01. The sequence goes on along the minus strand of CALMEF010000163.1, from coordinate 54,619 downwards.
CAGGTTGTTCGCAAAGAAATAGGGCGAGACGAAGTGCGGCGTCGGATTCATCTCCATGAACGGCGTCCCGGCCTCGAACGTGCGCAGATTATCGTAGAGATTCAAGAATGCCGTGACGTCCACAAACGTTGACGCAGACTTTCTCATTCGGGTGCCGATCTCAAAGGCGACTAGTGTTTCGGACTCGAAGTTCGGGTTGCCGTTAAGCGTGACCAACACCGGCAGGCCATTGTTTTCTCGCGTTTCTGCGAGCAGGCGGACATCGTGGTCTGCGCGGCTTGGCGTTCGTACAGCCCGGCTGGCCGAAGCCCAGAATGTTTGGCTCTCGCCCTGACCCCAAAGGGCTCGAACATTCGGCTGGAACTCCCATCCTGAATACTCGTTGCGTTCGACGGTGGCGCCAGCGGTGACCCGGAGCGAATCGTGAACCTTGTGGTCAACTTGGGCGAATCCGCCATAGGTATTCACGCTCTTGTTGCCAGGCGTGAAGGCGATGAGCGGAGTCGGCGTAAGTCGGTCGCTATAGTTCCGAAAACTCAACCCAAACGTCGTCTTGGTTCGCTCAGTAACTCGTGTTTGTTGAACGCCGAGATCAATCACGCTGGTCCGAATCCCAAGTTCGGGCGTATCGTCGTCTACCTGCGTGGTGCTGAGGTGAACATCGGTCGTGCCCCCATCTGCGTTTTCCCGCGACCAGCGTCCCGTCAGACTCCAGTCGTTTCGCCGGAAGGGGTCGTTTGATTCGGAGCGATACGGTGACGTCCAATTCGGCACTGGAGTGATCTGCCGCATGGAGCCCAGACTCAACCGACCGGTGACTGTGGCCGACTCCTTGCCTCGTTGCCAGTCAGTGCGGATGCTTGTGGACAGGTTCTCCCAGCCGTCGAAGTTTCGTTGCCCGCCGACGCGATCGGTTGCGGCAAATTTGTTGTAGTCTGCGAGAACACGTAAGGTGAGGCCGTTGCCCAGGTCTTGGCTGGTGGAACCCCCGGCAGAAGCAACATCACCGATTCCAAATCCACCATGGGCCGTGGTTCCGACGGTCGCAACGGCGGGTTGGTGATGATGTTGACAATGCCGTTAATCGCATTGGCCCCCCAGATGGCGCCGCCCGGACCACGAATGACCTCAATCCGCTCAATCTCGTCAACCGGAACAAGGTTTGCTTCCCAGACCACTCCCGAATAGAGCGGAGTGTAAATACTTCGTCCATCGATGAGGACCTGAAGTTTGTTGGAGTATCGTCCACCAAATCCGCGAATGCTGATTTGCCACTTGTTGCCATCAATCTGGCTGACCTGAACGCCAGGAACCAGCCGCAGCATTTCCGGTACGGTCTTCAATCCAGAAGCGCGGATTTGCTCTTTGCTCACCACGAAAATCGCTGCCGGGACATCGCCGAGGGATTGTTTGCTACGTGAGGCGGTGGTGACCTGGACCTTCATTAGGTCTTCAATGCTCATTGAGCCTAGGTCTTGCCCATTTTGGGCCAACGATGACGACGCCATCGCTGCCGAGCCCAGCCCTGCTATAAGTCGTTTCATGCTTGCGGAACCTCTTCCTAGTTAGGTTTGCCCGCCCCTTACTCCAAGTGGAGTTTCGGCAGATTCAAAGTGATTCCTTAGTCAGCATTGCGCGATTGGGCGCAAGATCGGCTGTTTGCAGGCGTTGCGGGTCCAATCTCAAGGAAGCGGCCGTTGCATTCATAGCCAACGCATGCATCGTCCGAACGCATCCCGAAGGGATGATAGAGCCTAGCCTCTACTCGGAGACCCGCGGATTGATCAGGCCGGGTGCAGATTTCACTTGGGCCCACACGTATCTTGATGTCAATGGTCACGTGATCTTCGCGACTCCGATCGCGCCGATGATTCTGACGAGCGATACTTCGAGTGAACTTCTGGCACGCCCTCCGGGGTGCTTGGCTTCGCCCTCGTACCCCGGGTCCTTTGACACCGGGGCTAAGGTCTGCCTTCCCTCCGGGAAGAAGTTGTGCTACTAGTTTCCGAGCAGAATCCCGGCCTGGCGAGAAACTCGGCCAATTGGGGGAGCCACTCGGGCAACCCTGCACATTCCTTCGGGCTCGGAGGCTTGATGAACTTGCGACGGATTAACGGTACTGCCTATACCGCTGCCGACACAAACGCAATGATGCTCAGCACAAGAAAAACACCGCCTACAACATGGGCGATGCCGTTTCGCAAGCGGTCGCTACTCGTCACCATTCCAGTAAGTCCCAATGCCGCAATACCGACAATGCAAAGAATTCCAGCGAGCCATCCTCGACCCGTAATAAGCGAAACGATCGCCGTCCCGACTCCAAGGCCAATGAGGCCCGAGACGTAGCGGACCTGGATTCGCTCGGGTCTGGTCAAAATGTGCCGTCCGACCGGATGTAGCCTCAAAACAACGTTCATGATCGGATTGAGAATTGGCCATCCCCACATGACGAAGATGAGCAGTACACCAACTCCGATTGCAGCACCCTTTAGAAGAGGGGGAGGATCAGATCGAACGAACGCTCTGAGAGATCGGTTCAGGGCAATCAGGCCGATGATGAGGACCCAACTGTACTTCCCGATTCGCTCTTGGAAATAGCCAAACGCCTGAAGCCATCGGTACGGAGGAAAGAGACCGCGAAATGCCTCCTTCAGTCCCGTCCGGGCAGAGTCATTCTCAGCATCAAGTCTTAGAGCTTCGGCGAATGACCGGGATGCGTCGCGAACGTTCCCCGCTCGCATTTGCGACCAGCCCCGCGTCGAATGCGCGTAACTTGATTCGGCGTCCTGAGCCAGAACTTCGAGACTCGCATCTTCGGCTGCCCCTCGCTGGCCAAGAACGCTAAGACAATGAGCGCGAAGGTGCAAGCTGTGGGCATGCGAAGGATCAAGAGTCAATCCGTTTTCAGCCGCCTTCAGCGCCTGTGACCATTCGCTCGTTCCTACCAGAGCTTGTGAGAGTATTGCCCAATAATCCGCATCCTCTGGATCTATCTCGACAAGTTCTCGTGCAACTTCGATGGCCTCACGGTCCTTTTCGTCTTCAATGAGCATCCGTGCATACACGTATTTTGGATAGGGATCGTCCGGATCCTCGCCCATGGCTTGTTTGATCCGTTCATAGGCAGATTTGGTGTTGCCCAGCTCGTGTTCGCAGATTGCGAGACCAGATAACGCGACGACGTCATGGGGGTCTGTTGCTAAGGCTCGGCTAAACTCTGTGGCCGCTTCCGAGGGGCGGTCCAATTCCAGCAGATGCTGCGCCTTGCGAACGTGAGAATCAAAGCTCACAGCATCTTCCGTCCGCGCAGGTATGCGGCAAGGTCATCATAAGCCCCGCCGTCGTTGGCGAAAAGCGCATAGTTCTTAGCTGTATCCAACCAGACCCGGGTCGATGGCCTGATGTCTTTGAGCGCCTGCTCGAAATGCGACATTCGGATTGGAATCAGTTGGCCAGATTGGACCGCGTCCGCCATTGCCAGTTCGGCGGCAGATTCGACCAGGTGGGCCATGTCCGCGCCCGAGAAGCCCTCGGTCATTCGAGCCATCTTTGCCGTATCGATCTTCTCTGCGGGACGACCCTGGAGATGATCCTCCGTGATTCCCTTGCGAGCCTCCTCGTCGGGCGGAGGCACGAACAGGGTGCGATCGAACCGCCCTGGTCGGCGAAGCGCGGAGTCCACGTCCCAAGGATGATTCGTGGCCGCGATCATAAAGATGCCGTCATTAGCCTGCTTGATTCCATCCAGCTCCGACAGGAGTTGGTTAACGACCGTGCTTGTTGAGGAGTGTCGTTGGAGGCTCCTCTTCCGACCGATGGCATCGACCTCGTCGAGGAAGATGACACAGGGGCGTATGCGCCGAGCATTCTCAAAAATCTCGTGGAGTTGCTTCTCACTCTCGCCCACGTACATGTCGAGGACGTCTTCGAGCCCAACTGAGATGAACTGCATGCCCATCTCGCCTGCAATCGCCCTGGCAAGGAACGTCTTGCCGCATCCAGGGGGACCGTAGAGGAGCATTCCACCGCGAAGCGATTTGCCGTAAGCCTTGCGCACTTCTGGATTACGCAGAGGGCCAAGGAACGCAAGTTCGATGCGCTTCTTGACATCGGCCAGTCCGGCTACGTCCTTTAGCGTGGTGACTGGGCGCTCAGTCTCGGTGGGTACCGATCCTCCGCCAACACTCAAGTGGCCGAGTTTCAAACGCTCTGAAGGCTCGTCGGGGAATCCGCTTACGGGAGGTCCATCCTCGACAATGGATGCATCGCGCCCTAGAGCAGCGGACATTCGCTGGTACGACTCCGCAAGGTCCCTTTGACCCGCTTCCATCGCACTCGTCGCCCCAATCTGCAGCGCCGCAATCGAGTCAGGTTTCCGTCGCAGGATCTCGTTAACTTGAATCAGGGCTTCATCATGGCGGCCGGCCTTTGACAAGATCTCACATAAATGCACGCGGAGTGGAAGCACTTCTGGCGATGCTTCAACGGCAAGCTGCAACGCATCAATCAGGCCAGGATCCTCCATTGAGGATTCATCATACACGATCAGATTCTCGTTCCATGAACCTAGGTTGCCAATCCACCCCCCCTGCAAACAACCGACAACCAAGGTGCGGAGCAACGATCCGCCCAAGGCGCAACGTCTGACTGGTTATGAAGCGGGCTCTCCTCGCCTCCGTATTCGTTGCGTCTATTGCGAACGCATGCATCAACGATAGCGACACCCTCGCCTTTGAGCTCCGTAACGTGGATGCCTTACGGCGAGTTCAGCAAGAAACTGATAGCCAAAAGAAGGCTGCTGCTGCCCAGGAAATCGCGCTCAAGGCGATAGGCGGACGGTTTGAACGATATCCACCCCAATATTACGAAATGCGCATCGCGCGGCTACGAGCAAAACCAGCCTTGACGGCGCTTGAATATGACGACCTTGCTGTTGCCTACGAGCGGTTAGGAAAAACTGATGAGGCGATCTCCATTCTGTTGAAGAGCAAACCCCATCGCAAAACGAAGGACGACGCGTACCGCTTCCATGCCAACTACGGCACATTCCTTGTCCACAAATGGCTCGTGCAGAAGGACCGTACGAATAAGAAGGTCCTTGAGCAAAGCATTTCGGAGATTGAGGAGGCGCTGAGGATCAATCCGAATTCCCACTTTGGACGTGAGAAAGTTCAACTTGATCTCGAACGGCACTGGTTCGACGGACGGCCCATAGTGGTCAAAGACGGAATCTCACAGGTGGTTGGCCTGGCAGGCATCGTCATGATGGGGCTGGCCTATGAGTTACCAGATGCCTACCTATTGATGGCCGGCCACTATTTTGGAGCGGAGAACTCGCTGCTTGACGGCCTGGCGCTTTCGCGGGCCAAGGAGTTGATAGCTGGGCAATCTAAACTCGTTTCCCAAACGATTGAGAAGGAGGCACTGACGTGGGATCTCGATACTGACGTTGCAAATGCCTATAAGAAGTTGCGCGATGACGGGGATGCCGTCCATCAAGCACGAATGGCGTACATGGCCGAGCGATTTGATCGAGGCGAACATCCAGATACCAACCCGGAGTTTTGGAGACAATGGCAAGAGCCTCCGGTCCCTGTTCTTAACATCATTCCTGACCCGTCCATCGAGAAGTACAACCGACTTTCGGTTATCGCCACTGTCGCCCTGGTGACAACAGGCATTGCGGTTCTCGGCACGGTTTTATGGAGACTTAGAGCGAGGGAACGAAAGAGCGGCGACTCCTAGCCTAAGCCAGCCGCTTTCGTTGAGTTCGTGGTGGAGGTAAGGGGGCTCGAACCCCTGACCTCTTGCATGCCATGCAAGCGCTCTCCCAGCTGAGCTATACCCCCACGTCTGGTTCCAAAAGTTAACCTCAAATTGGGGAGAGATTGCAAATCATGGGTTGACAAAAATCTTTCCCAAAGGAGGAAGGGTATGTTCTTGTTGATGTTTTGGGCGCAGGCCATTGGCTCGTTGGTCGTTTGGCTTGGAGTTGCGCTTTTGTTCCGTCGGTGGGTTGAGCCGATGCGAGCCAAGTTAAGGGCCGTTACGCGGCCAAAGTTGATCATTCTCGGCGCCGTAGCGATGCTCACCGGTCCAGCCGTCCTCTTCGGCGGTTTGTTTGCCGCCTCAAGCGGCCTACATCCAACTCACATGGAGGTTTGGGCATGGGTGTTGATTACGGCGCTCGGCGCAGCGTTTGTCGCCTTACAGGGCCTTGGAGCCGCCATCATTGCTCAACTCGTCTTTGGCCAGGTAACGGATTCGCCTCCTTCTACGTCCATCATTCAGGAAGACTCATGAGAACACTTGCCTTACTCTCGCTTGCCGCGTTGTCCATCACCAGTGCTTTCGCTCAAACCGGAGCCCTGGACAAAGACCGAGGGGCAAAGAGCGATGCGATCATCATCAAGGTAGATCAGGTCAACCTGATGAACCACCTCATGCCGCTCCTCATGACCAAGGAGCAGGTTCGTAAGATTCTGCCTGCCGTTGAGAAGGCCCGGCAGAAGGTTCGAGATATTGAGAAGGTCGAGTTTGAGGACTTACGCAAAGTCGAGGCAAAGTTGGATGCTGCAATCAAGGATGGGTATGACAAGGGGTCCGTGCCAGACCCGAGCCTCCTGAAGGAAGTCGGGGGAATCTTTGCGGCCATGCGAACCCGACGAGACCTCATCGCAGAAGAAAATGCTCAAAACGTCCTGAAGGTTGTCAAGGAGACGCTCAACACTGGGCAGTTCAAGACGGCTGCCAACTCGCTCAACGTCCGTGCCTTTAATCCAGCCCTGAAACCGGAAGAGATGGATGATGACAACAAGGTTCGAATCTTCTGTCGGGAAATCTTTTTGCACCCACTCGCCTACGACATCATGGTCAAGATGAGCATGGGCAACTAAAGTCGATCCACGAAGTTTTTGACAATGGTCATTCCGTTTTCAGTGAGAACGGACTCGGGATGAAACTGAACACCCTCAATAGACTTGATTTCATGGCGAAGCCCCATGATTTCGTGGTCGTCGTCTGACCATGCCGTCGCAATAAAGCCATTCGGCACTGTGTCCGTTTCAACGACCAAGGAGTGGTAGCGAACCGCACGAAATGGATTGGGCATGTTGGCAAAGAGCCCCTTTCCGTCGTGGCTAACCATGGACGTCTTCCCATGCATGATGCGCTTCGCTTGCCTCACGACGCCGCCTGCGACCTGGCCTATTGCTTGATGGCCGAGGCAGACTCCAAATAGCGGCGGGAAGGCTTCATTTGAGTTGAGAGCCCATTCGAGAATGTTCAAGCAAATGCCACTGCGGTTCGGGTCGCAAGGGCCAGGAGAGAGCATGATTCCATCTGGCGACATGGACCGAATCTCTTGTAGTGAAATGGCATCGTTTCGGCGAACTTCAACGCTTGCGCCACATTGACCGAGGTATTGCACCAGGTTGTAGGTGAAGGAGTCGTAGTTGTCGATAACGAGAACGGTGCTCATTCGTGTCTGAGTGCTTCAATAGGCTGGAGGCTGCTCGCCCGCAGTGCGGGATAGAGCCCGAAGAACAACCCAACCAGTGCCGAAAAGCCAAAAGCCAGCATGATGGCTTGCGGGTTGACCATAGGCGGAACTTTGAGCAACTTGGCGACGAAAGCCACCCCGGTGTAGCCAATGAGTATCCCGATGATGCCACCGGTCACGCACATGACGACGGACTCGAGGAGAAACTGTGAAAGAATTGAGTTTCTCTGTGCGCCGATTGCCTTACGCAATCCGATTTCACGGGTGCGTTCAGTCACTGAGACCAACATGATGTTCATGATGCCAATCCCGCCAACCAACAGCGAAACCGAGGCAATTCCCGCAAGCAGCAGGCTGAGCAAGCGAGTTTGATCCTCCATCTGCTGTATCCACTCACCCTGATTCATTACGCGGAACAGTTCTTCGCCCGCAGCGTTGCGGCGCTTCCCGGCAAGGACCTCTTCAACCTGAGTCTGAGTGATCGACATCAGTTCAGCATTCGAGCCTTTGGCATAAATCATGTCTAGGTTGGTCTTCCCGAAAAGCCTGGTCTTCGCGGTCTTGAGGGGGATGTAGACCTGATCGTCGGGGCTCATCATTCCGCCCCCACCCTTGTAGGGAATGACTCCTACGACTTCAAAGTTCTCGTTCTTGATGCGTACGGTGGCTCCCACCGCATTCTCTCCACCGAACAACTCGTCGAAAACTTGGTAGCCGAGAACGACTTTTCGCTCGGCCATCTCGTTGTCTCGATCCGTGAACCAGGCACCTTGGAAGGTTTTCTCTGCGTTTCGAATAATTGCAGCCTGTGGTTCAACACCAAGAATCTGAGTTGACTTGGATCGGTTGCGATACTTTACTGGAGCATTTGAACGCACGACCCCGGTGATTTGATCAATCAGAGGCACGCGCGCCTTGATTGCAGCCACGTCCTCCTCTTTCAGAGTCGCAACGTCACCGGAAACGCTCATCCCGCCCCGTCGCCAGTTGGGCATGATCGTGAGCATGTTGGTGCCCATCGCCTGCAGATTCTCGAGCGACTTCTTCTTCGTGCCCTCGCCAATACCAATCATGGCGATCACCGAACCAACACCAATCACCACGCCCAACATAGTTAGGAATGATCGAAGTTTGTTGGCAGTGATAGCCCTCAGCGCAGAAATAATGCTGTCGGAGAACTTCATCGCCCTCCTCCACCACCGCCGCCAGAAGCCCGTGCGCCTCCAGCAGTTCCACCGGCTGGCCTACGCTGTCCTCCCATCGGGCCGCCTGCCAAGCCGCCACCCTGTTGTGCTTCAAGCATCTTCGCCTGGGTTTCTCTCATCGCTGCAAGGTCAATCTCCGCGGTGACGATCTCTTCCCCGACCGCCAACCCACTCAAAACCTCGACCCCGTTATTGCCAGATTCTCCCAACTTGACTTCTCGGCGCTCTGGCTTAAGAAGGTCCTTACCCTTAACTTTGACGAACGACTTTCCATCAACATTTTCAATGGCTTGACCAGGAATCAAAATGACATCAGGCTTGTTGAGTGTGATGAACTCGCACGTCGCCGTCATACCAGGCAAAATTCGAACCTTGGTCGGCAATATCTCAACTCGCACTTTGACAGCAGTAATGTTTGACTCGGTAACTGCTGCAGGGTTGACTCTAACCACCTTGCCGTCAAACCGCTCCCCTGGATAGGCCTCAGTTACGATGCGAACCTTCTGTCCGACTGCTACAGAACCAATGTCGGCTTCGTCAACAGCGCACTCCACATACATCTTGCTGATATCGCTCAATTGAACCAAACTCGTCCCTTGCGCGAATGTTGAAGTACCTGGCGGGATGATCGTCCCTTCCTCAAGATATTTGAGGGTAACGACGCCGTCACGCGGGGCAATTACCGTGGTGCTGTCCAATTGAACTTTCGCGTTGCCTAGGGCCACTCGACTTCGAACGGTGCTTGCCTGTGCTGCGGTGATATCGCTCTTTCGAACTTCGAGGTTTCGCGCTTCATCGCGTGCCCTCTGAAGCGCAATTTGTGCTTGCTTAACTGCGTTCTCTGCTTCGGCAAGGTTCTTCTGGGCAATCTGGTCTTGCGACGTGTTGGCTTTGGCTTGCGAGTAGGCGGCCTCGGCTTGTTGCACCTGGAGTTCCGCTGATCGAAGCGTCACCGCAAGGTCTTGTTCCAACGTGGATTGGCGTTGCCTTGCCGTCTCAAAAGCTGTCTTCGCGCTTTCAAGGGTTTGCTTTGCACGATCTACCGTTGATTGGCTCACATAACCCTTTGAAAAAAGATCTTGTTGACGCGAGAGGTCAGCCTCGGCCACACGAAGGGCGGTCTCGGCGCTCGCAAGCGCACCCTGCGACTCTCGACGCCGCTGAGGGTTGTCAACGTTTCGAACCCGAGCGAGATTTTGGCGTGCCGATTCCAGGGCAGCCTCTGCATTCTGCATACTGCTTCGCGTGAGGGTGGGTTGGCGTCCTGCCTCCAGCCGAATTCGACCCAATCTCGTCTGCGCCGCTGAAAGACTTGCCTCTGCGTCGGCAATAGTCGTCTTGTTCGCCGCAACGGCCAGTTCATAGTTCACCCGAGCCTGGTTTGCGCGCGCCTGCGCACTAGAAAGGTCGGCTTCAGCCTGCTGGTACGTGGCCTCGGTATCGGCTGGATCGATGATCGCAATCGTCTCACCCTGCTTTACTCTGGTTCCTTCTTCAACCAATAGGCGTACAACGCGGCCACCCGCTTTTGACTTGACGTCTACCGATGTAAGGGCCACCAACGTACCCGTTGCCGAGATTGATCGAACCAGTTCGTCTTTCTCAACCTTGGCATAGCGATATTCGATGTCGGGCTCAGTTTTCTTGCCCCGATTCGCTATGAACCAACCACCTGCGACAACCAAAGCAACGATCCCAATGACCCAACCTTTCATATATTCGTGTTTCTCTCTCTTACGCTTCGCCAGGCAAAGACTCGCCCGTAACTAAACGAAGTCGAACTTCCGATATCAGGGCATCAAACTGAGCCTCGATGAAGTTCGACTCGGCGGTGACAAGACTGACTTGCGCTGTTAGTACTACGACAACTGAGGTCCCTTCTGCTCCTGCGGCGAAAGATTCCTCGGCAGCCTTGTAGTTTAGCCTCGCGGCCTCAAGCGCCAGGCGAGCAGCCTCAAGACGACTCTTATTGGCCCACAAGTTGAGAAACTCTGTCTCCACCTCCGCCTTGGCCTCTCGCTCCGCTTGGACCAAGTTCAATCGAGACGCCGTTACACTCAGCTTCGCTTGGTTCACACCTTCACGCGACTGAGCACCATCGAAGAGCGGTATTGAAACCAAGAAGTTAAGGGAGCGGTTGCTATAGTTGCCCGGTGACCAGCCCTTGGTGTAGTTGGCATCAACAGACCATTGGAATCCAGCGCGTCGCTCGGCGGTTCTCACGTCGAACTCGCGTGAAGCGATGGTCGCCCTCTGCGCAAGCAAGTCGGCCCGTTGAGTCATTGCTTTGGCAATAACCTCGTTTAGATCGGGCACCTCCGTTGTTGAAGACGGTGTCGGAGCAGTGCTGAGGGCGGGAAACGCCGAACCGTGCTCCCAACCAATCGTCGCACGGAGGGAGGATTGCGATGTCGTCACCCGGTTTTGGGCAGCGAGCAAGTTAACCTTGGCGTTCAGAAAATCGGCCTCGGCCTGAAGAATGTCCTTCTTTGGCGCGGCGCCAACCTCGGCCTGCACCTTGGCTTGATCAACCACCTTCTCTGCGCGCTGAACTTGGGCAGCGGCAACCTTTTGAAGTTCCTGCGCCCTTAGGGCGTCGTAATACTGTTGGTGCACCGAAAATAGTGTCGTTCGGAGCGTCTGAAGGGTTGACCACATCTGCGCGTCGTAACCTTTGCGGCTACCCTCATAGGCGTAAAAGCGTTCGCCCGAGTCGAGCAATCGCCAACTTGCTTCGATTTCCGTTCGGCTTCCTTTCGAACTGAATGCGCTTACCCCTCCACTGCTTTGCTCCTGGCGTTGGTCAAAGTAGCGATACGAGGGCGTTATGCTTGGCATAAACGCGCCGAAGGATTGACGAGTTCGGGATCGGGCTGCGTCCATATTCGCATAAGCGGCTCGAACCGTCCCGTTACGCTCCTTTGCAAGGCGCAGGGCCTCTTCCAGCGGAAGGCCTTCCTGCCCCATTGCCGTCGTGGCAACAAGTGCGAGAGCGATAGCGGTCAAGCGACGCAAAGCGACTGATTTCGTCATGGGTGGCACCTAGTAAGTACGTTCAAACCAGTTCGATTCGTTTCGAGATTAACCAAGGCGAGGAGTGAAGTCAGTGTCCGGTTTGACCAATCGACAATATGCGGCCATGAGACGTGCACAGTTCTCGACGTCGGTAAGTGACAACACTTCACACGGCGTGTGCATGTACCGGAGCGGGACTCCAAGGATGCCGACCGCCATGCCATCTCGACTGATCTGCATCGCGTTTCCATCGGTCCCAGTTCCGCCAGCAGCGACGTCAACCTGATACGGAATGTCTTCCTTTTTGGCCCCTTCCTGAACCATCTTGAAGACGATAGGGTTAGTGTTGGCACCACGCATCACCGAAGGGCCTTTGCCGATATCAAGTTGACCGTGGCGAGTCTTCGAAACCGTCGGATAGTCAATGGCGTGGTTAACGTCAACCGCGAGTCCGCTCTGCGGCGCGATACCAAAGGCGGAAGTCCGTGCGCCGCGAAGGCCGATCTCTTCTTGAACCGTTGCGACGGCGTAAACACCCACATTGGGATCCAATCCGCCATCTTCCTTGAGCAACCTCAAAGCCTCTCCGACGATGAACGTGCCCATCTTGTTGTCGAAGCCTCTCGCTGTCGCGCGGTCGCCGATGAGGTGCTGGAACTCGTATTGGAAGGTGACGACGTCACCAAGGTTAACCAACGCTTCCGCCTCGGCTCGGTTCGACGCACCAATGTCAATCCAGAGGTCTTTGATCTCGGGTTTCTTCTTGCGTTCTTCGTCCTCAAGGAGATGGATCGCCTTGCGTCCGATAACGCCGCACACTTGTTCTTTGCCATGAACCCAAACGCGTTGACCGACCGGTATGACGCTATCATGACCTCCGATGCCGCTAAAGTACAACAAGCCGGAATCGTCAATGTAGTGAATGATGAAACCGATCTCGTCCATGTGACCGGCGAGCATGATCTTCATCTCGGCATCAGGATTCAAAATCGCCCAAACGTTGCCGTGCACATCGGTGTGCACCTTGTCTGCATGGGGCGCCATGGCTTGACGATAGACCTCAGCCGCTCGTTCCTCGTACCCAGAGGGTGAGGGGACATTGACGATGGCTTTCAAGAACTCGAGCGATTCGGCACGCATCAACTCAGAGTTTAGCAGAGCGTTACTTGAACGGTTTGCCAAGGAGGGTCGTCCAGTTCCCTCGTTGCTTGGCCGACAGCATGGAGAGCATCTTCGTCAGGGTCACTTTCCGAACGGATTCAATCTGCGGATCGATTCGCTTTTCAATAGCCTCTGCCTTCTTTTGAGCCTCCGACATCACTTTCTCTTTCTCGGCGTCGGTCTTCGGATTTGGATACTTCTTTCTAAGTTCGTTGAGTTGAATTTCGAGTTGCGCCTGCCCGGCCTGGGCTATCTGGTCGGCTTCCTTGATTCCAGACTCGTAGACGGACTTGATCTTCTTTTGCTCAGGGACCGAAAGGCCAACCCGAGTCGCGACTGTCTCATCAATAAGCGCCACCAAACCAAGTTGCTGAAGGCTAATTTCACGGAGTCGCTTGAGTTGCCCAGGCTTGAGTTGGCCAAAAACCCCCTTCTTCAAGTTGACAAACATGCCGTCCATTTTCGTGGGGTCGACGTCAAGGGGCTTGTTCTTGTCTTTCTGCCTGGCTTCCAGTTGCTTCTGGTAAGCGACAAGTTCGCCGCGATGCTTGTCCGCGTACTTGTTCATTTGGGTTCGCTGCGCCTCGGAGATTCCGAGTTCCTTCTGCACCTCCTTCGATTGAAGGATGATCACGCTCGCCATTTTGAAGTCGAACGGATCATGCTTGGTCTGAGCCGAAGCATGGGCGGAAAACAGCAGCGGGATGAAAAGCAGGTGGCGCATAAGCAGAGAGTGAGCCGGTTCAATCCGGCTCACTAATTCTGACGCCTAGAAGTTCAGCTTGGTTGTGGCACCAACAAAGACTCCCTTGTTCCAGAAGCCAGCCTGCACTCCAAAATAGTCCTTGTGCGAATAGCGAATCGCGCCGTTGAAGTTGCGCGCGTCGTATTCGCCAATTACGCTGAAACCTTGACCGAACTGAAGTTCGGCACCACCGATCAAGCGCTCCCTGAAGAGTCCAGTTCCGACCCCAGCATGAATCTTGAATCCGACGGCTTGGCCGACTTTGTCTGCAGAAACGTCAGGAGTCGCCAATGTGGCCGAACCAACCACATAGAAGGTGCGGTTGATCGCGTCAAATCCATCAATGACGCCTGCTCCGACCTCGAACTGCTTGAAGTTCGAAGGGACGATCGTGATCTTCGCGTTGGCAAACCCGCGATCATTGGCTCCGTTTCGGTTCACCCAGGTACCGCCCAACTCAATATCTTTGATAAGGGAAAAGTTGGCCCCTGCGGATCGATTGTCCTTCCCAAAGAACATGTTCACATCGGCAGTCCGAACCTTCGCGCTGTAAGCAGTGGGCACCGAAATCAGGCCTGTGGGGCCATAAATCGTTCCAGCGTGGTTGGAGAGTTCCTGTTCTCGGTCCTCTTGGATGGGTGCAAGCGCCATTGCGGCGGTGAGTGCGGTTGGGATGACAATTCCTATCATAGTTGCGTACCTCCTGTACAGGTTCATCATATCATACGATCTCAGGGCACGACAAGGTACGGCATTATGGTAAAAACGGTCCGCGTGGCATGGCTCCAGACCTAAAGGATTACTTTGAGAAACGGTCGCAGGGGGCCACTCCAGAGCCCTTCGGTGGAGACGCATCTTCGCGAAAAGGCCCGCTGCTCTTCTGTATACAGCAACACTCCGCGACCCGACTGCACTACGACCTTCGGCTGGAACTCAACGGAGTACTGAAAAGTTGGGCCCTACCCAAGGGAATCCCGTTGACCTTGGGAGAGAAGCACCTGGCGGTCGCCACGGAAGACCACCCATTTGGCTATGCCAACTTCGAGGGGGTGATACCCGCAGGCCAGTATGGCGCGGGTGAAATGATCGTCTGGGACTGTGGCGTCTATAGCCCTGACGAGGGCGGTGTTCAGTTCAACGATCGAGAATCCGCCGAAGCGCAATTGTGCCAAGAGTTGGCAGACGGAAAGATTTCCCTACAACTTCGCGGCTCAAAAATCCGGGGTTCATTTGCCTTGGTCCGGATGAAAGACGGCGTTAACTGGCTGATTCTCAAGCACCGGGATCGTTTTGCTCACGAAGAAGAGTTCGATGCGATGACGTCGTCAAACTCCGTGCTGTCTGGACTGTCACTCGAGGATCTGGCTAATGGAGCCGTACCAGAGCCCGTGCCCATTGATGAGATGGTCTCAACAGGTCCAATGGAGACCGTGCCCAAGTTAGCACCGATGCTCGCCACTCCTGCAGACGCAGCATTCGATGACGAGGGATGGTTGTTTGAGCCTAAGCTGGACGGCTATCGGACGCTTGCGTTCATCAATGGTGACGAGGTTCAGCTCACTTCGCGAAATGGGCTGGACGTTACTGACAAATACCCAGAATTGGTTCGACAACTACGGAACCAGGCTTGCAATGGCATGGTGCTGGACGGGGAAATTGTTGCGTTTGACACTGCTGGAAAGCCGTCGTTTAACGCTATGCAGAAACGTGCGCAACTCAAAGAGCGCTCGATGTTGGAAGCAGCCGACCTCGAAACACCTTGCATTTACTTCGTCTTTGATTTGCTTCACTTCGCGGGTGTTGACACGAGAAACGCCCCACTGAAGAATCGGCGATTCTGGCTTCAACAATGCTTGTGGCCCGACTCAAGAATCCAAGTTACTGAGGCGATGGTCGGCGAAGGCTCCTTGATGTTCCATGTGGCTGCTCAGACAGGCATGGAGGGCATCATTGCCAAGCGCCTTGACAGCAGATACGAGGCAGGACGTAGATCACGTAACTGGCTGAAAGTCAAGCACGTGCAAACGGCAGACTTCGTTGTTGGCGGCTACTCGCGGGGCGACGGTGCAAGATCAGACACCTTCGGTTCGCTCTTTCTGGGGGTCTGGGACGGTGATCGGTTGGAATACGCTGGCAACGTTGGCTCCGGATTTGACGATGCACAACTGACCGACTGGCGTGGTCGCTTGGAGTCACTTCGTCAGAACGAATGCCCGTTTGCAGACGTGCCTCCAATGTCCAGCGGAGCAACATGGATTCGACCCGAGACCGTGGTTGAGGTGAAGTTTCATGAGTGGACTCCAGAAGGAAACCTTCGGGCCCCAGTTTTCTTGCGTGAGCGAGGAGACGTTGATCCGTCACAGGTCAGAAGAATCGACACAGTGCATCTCGGCCCGGATGTCGAGCGATTCATTGGCGGACACACCCAAGAGGACATCGATAGCGTTCTCACCCAACTCGATCAGAAGGGACAGGATCTCAAGTTAGAGGTGTGCGGCGAGGCCTTCGTCGCAACCAGCCTCGACAAAGTCCTCTGGCCCGAGGCAAAGGAGTTTGGGCAGGACACGCTCACCAAGAGAGACCTTCTGCGTTATTTGGCCAGGGTGTCGCGTTGGATGCTCCAACATACGGTTGACAAACCCCTGACCCTGATTCGCTTCCCGGAAGGAATCTATGGCGAGCGTTTTTATCAAAAACACTGGGATCAGAAACTGCCTCCCTTTGTTGAAACAATCCCGATGTTCAGTGGGACGAAGGGGATCAATCACAGTTACATCATGTGTGGCAACTTGCCGACGCTTCTTTGGTTGGGGCATCTCGGCACATTGGAGTTCCATGTCCCTCACCTGCGAATGAGCCGGGTGCCAGACGGCAAAAACCTCTCCATGAACGCACTGGACTCCGACGAAAACATCGATGCATCCATTCTCAACTATCCAGACTGGCTCACCTTTGACCTTGACCCTTACGTTTATTCAGGAGAGGAAAAGGAAGGTGAGGAGCCTGAGTTCAATGAAGCCGGATTTGAGAAGGGTAAGGAGGTGGCATTCTGGCTCAAGGAAGTCCTGGACGGCTTGGGCCTGAAGACCTTCGTTAAGTTGTCCGGCAAAACCGGGCTACATATCTTTGCTCCAATCATCCGGAACTTGACCTTCGACGAGGTCCGGGCGATTTGTGAAACCCTCAGTAAAACCTTGTTGCTGGCTCACCCCAACGACATCACCATCGAGTGGAGCACCACCAAACGAACGGGCAAGATTTTCATGGATTACAACATGAACGTCAGAGGGAAGACGCTAAACGCGGCGTTCTCCCCAAGGGCTTTGCCTGGAGCAATGGTTTCCATGCCTGTCACGTGGGACGAACTGAGGACCGCTGACCCCAGGCAGTTCCGCATGTGGAACATTTGGGAACGCATGGAGAAGGTTGGCGACGTAAACGCGAAAATGCTGGATCATAAAGTCGACTTGGCACAATTGTTTGGAATGTAGTTCACCGGCACGCTCGCCCGACTGCGCCATAATCAGTCCGGTTCCATGCACGCGAGGCCTAGTTGGGATTCCTACTTCATCCAGATCGCCCATTTGGTGGCGACAAGGGCAACCTGTCCGCGACGTTCAGTCGGTGCGGTCATCGTCCGAGACAAACGGATTTTGGCAACGGGCTATAACGGTGCTCCCCGAGGGATCGCGCATTGCCCGCCCGGAGGACCCGAGAACGATGCGCCAACTGGCTGTATGCGGGCCGGTCATTGCATTCGAGCCCTACATGCAGAACAAAACGCACTCCTTCAGGCAGCCATGATCGGTGTTGCTTGCGAAGGCGCGACAATGTACGTAACTTGTCAACCTTGCAACACGTGCGCGAAGATGATCATCAATGCGGGCATCTCGCGCGTCATTTATGAAGGGGATTACCCCGACGAGTTCTCTATTGACTTGTTTCGAGAATCGCAAATGGAAGTGTATTTGTATCGCGACCAACGGCTGGAACGCCTGGAATTAGGAGCCTGATCAAAGGTTGATCGATCTTCTCGCAGTTCAGGGAAAAGTTCTTGACGGATTTCGTGCGCCACTCTTGGCCGGGCTCATCGCCATGGCTGTGAGTTGGTTGCTCACACCGGTAGTTCGCAACTTTGCGATTAAAAAGGGTGCGGTTGATGACCCAAAGAGAGATGATCGGCGCATCCATAAGGAGCCGTTGCCGCGTTGGGGCGGCTTGGCCATTTACGCCGGAATCGCCATTGCCCTTCTGGTCATCCTTCCTTTCGCATTCCCAGAGTCAAAGCCGTTCCCGAACTACCTGATCGGGATGTTAGTGTTGGGCGCGCTTCTAGTGTTCGTTGGGGCGCTGGATGACCTCTACCAATACTCGGCGAAGTTGCAGGCGTTGTTGTTGCTTGGGGCGGGAGTCGCTATCCAGTTTTTTGAAGGCCCAGTTGGGCAGGTACAGATTAAGAGTCTCGCAATCCCTCTGACCACGCCAACACAGTATTGGGTACTCGGGGCATTGGCCATTCCAATCACGGCCATTTACATCTTTGTCGTGACCAAGACGATGGACACGATCGACGGCGTAGACGGTCTGGCATCAGGCATCGCCACGATCTCTGCGGCAACGCTAATGGTCATCGCTGTCTACGGCGAGCAGCCACGAGTCGCCATTATTGCCGCAGCAATAGCGGGAGCATCGGTTGGCTTCTTGAAGCACAACTACAACCCAGCAAAGATCATCATGGGAACGGGCGGCGCCTACATTCTCGGCTTCATGCTCGCCTGTGCCAGCATCGTCGGAGCCCTGAAGACAGCCGCGTTCATTTCGTTACTTCTGCCAGTGTTTGTCTTTGGCGTTCCAATCTTCGACGCGTTTTTTGTTGTCATCCGACGGTTGCTGAGTGGCCAGCCAATCACCCAGGCCGACAAACGCCACGTCCATCACACGCTCCTTGGAAAGGGCCTGAGCCAGCGCCAAACCGTGTGGGTTCTTTACGCTGTTGCTGCTGTCCTCTGCGGAGTTCTGCTCATCTTGGTGAAGCAGAATGCCTAAACCAAAGATCGTCTGCGTCGTGGGTACACGTC
The DNA here is from genome assembly GCA_937862825.1 of uncultured Armatimonadota bacterium. Classification (GTDB taxonomy): domain Bacteria; phylum Armatimonadota; class Fimbriimonadia; order Fimbriimonadales; family Fimbriimonadaceae; genus CALMEF01. Next base: position 35,914 of record CALMEF010000163.1, on the reverse strand, counting down.
CCGACGCAATAAAGAGCGCCCCTGTCGTCCTGGAACTACAGAAAGTCCCCGATGTCGAGACGATTGTCGTTTCAACCGGACAACACCGCGAAATGCTCGACCAGGTCTTTGCCTCCTTTGGGTTCAAGGCTGACATTGACCTCAATCTGATGCAGCATGGTCAAACCCTGGCTTCCTTAACGGCAAGAGCGCTTGAAGGGCTGGATAAAGCCTTTGAGGAGGTTCGACCTGACTATGTGATCGCACAAGGCGATACGAGTACGACGTTCGTAGCAAGTCTCGTCGCTTTCTATCGTCGAACGCCCTTCGGCCATGTCGAGGCCGGGCTCCGCACAGAGTCGGTGCAAAACCCGTTTCCAGAGGAGTTCAACCGAAGGGCAACGGGTTTGATCGCCGAACATCACTTCGCGCCCACGAGCATGGCAAAGGCGAATCTCCTATTAGAGCGTAAAGAACCGGGCTCAATCTTCGTTACCGGCAACACTGGCATTGATGCCGTGCTTGCCATTGCCGAAAGGTCAACAAAGACGTGGTACCCAGATCACAAGGGCCGCCTGATTCTCCTCACGACTCACCGTCGTGAAAACTGGGGCCTGCCGCAGGAGCAGATAGCGTTGGCCGCACGAGAAGTCCTTGAACAGACACCCGATGCCCTTTTGGTAGTTCCGATGCACCGAAACCCCATCGTTCGCGAGACGCTCGAGCGAGTGCTGGGCGACCGAGATCGAATCGAACTCATCGAGCCTCCGGAGTACGAAGCATTTGTCACGCTCATGCGTCGCGCCGCGCTAATCCTGACCGACTCAGGTGGAGTCCAAGAGGAAGCGCCCTCCTTCGGTGTCCCGGTACTCGTTCTTCGTGAAAACACCGAACGTCCGGAGGGTGTCGAAGCCGGTAACGCCAAACTTGTGGGGACTGACCCACAAAGGATCGTGTCTGAGTCTCTTCGGTTGCTTAGCGAACCAGAGGCCTACGAAGTCATGTCAAAAACCGCCAGCCCTTACGGCGACGGTCGCGCCGCGGCAAGAATCCGAAGCGTCGTGTGCTCACACCTTGGCATTTCGACCGCAGAGGAGAGAATGTGGAACTGATTCAGGCGATTGTCCTTGGGATTGTGCAGGGTCTCACCGAATGGCTCCCCATTAGCAGTACGGCGCACCTTCGCGTGGTTCCCGCGCTATTGGGTTGGGAAGACCCTGGTGCTGCGTTCACTGCAGTCATTCAAATCGGGACGCTGTTCGCCGCCATCATCTACTTCCGTCGCGATTTATGGTCGGCTCTTTCTGCATGGGTTCGAAGCTTCAAGACTAAGGAATCGTCGCCCGAAGCACGAATGGGCTGGGCGATTTTCTACGGAACCATTCCTATCGTCATCTTTGGGTTTCTTTTCAAGGACCAAATCAAGGGTGCAGGATTCCGGTCGATTCAGACCATGGCCATCATGCTCATCGTCATGGGAGTCTTGCTTCTGGTCGCGGAAAAAGTTGGCAAGCGTGGAAGGCCACTGGTTTCGGTGCAGCCCAAGGACGGATGGCTGGTCGGGCTGTGGCAGGCAATCGCGCTGATTCCCGGGGCGAGCCGAAGCGGAAGCACCATAACGGGCTCGCTACTACTCGGATTTGATCGGACAACTGCGGCCCGGTTTTCGTTTTTGCTCAGTACTCCGAGCATAGCCGCGGCAGGCATCTTTGAGTTGATTGAGGAACGGAAGGCAATCCTCAACGACAATCTGATGCCGACTATCGTAGCAACCTTGGTCTCCTTTGTTGTCGGCTATGCCTCAATCGCGTTCCTTATGAAGTTTCTCCAGACGAAGAGCACCATGGTTTTCATCGTCTACCGCGTTGCCCTTGGAGTGCTCCTGCTGGTTTTGTTATCAAGAGGCGTGGTGAGTTAGGTGTTCCGAAAGAGAGTTCCCGTCGTGCCACCAGAGTGGTTGTTCGTTGGGCTGGGTAATCCTGGCCCTGAATATGCTCACACCCGACACAACGTCGGTTTCGATGTCATTGATTTACTGGCATCACGCCACCGCATCAAGGTTGGCATCGCCAAACACCAATCGGTCTATGGGATCGGCATGATGGAAGGGACGGCAGTAGCATTGGTGAAGCCACTGACGTTCATGAACTTGAGCGGGCGGGCAGTCGCCCCAATGGCAAAGTCCTTCGGAATTCCTCCAGAACGCATCGTCGTGATCGCCGATGATCTTGATCTCGTAATGGGCCGAGTTCGGCTCAAGCCGAAAGGAAGCAGCGGCGGGCATAACGGGCACAAGTCCCTCATTCAACATCTGGGAACTGAAGACTATCCCCGGCTCAAACTTGGAATCGGTAGACCTGGCGATGCGACCATCGACCACGTTCTCTCCAAGTTTCATCCCGATGAGCGAGTTGATGCGGAGCGAATGATCGCCCGAGCCGCCGATGGTTGCGAAGCCATCTTACGTGAAGGACTGGAACGCGCGATTTCGACCGTGAATGGAAAGAGCGCCGATCCGGAAAACTGACACTTCGAAACCAACCCGGGGGGATGCGGAAACTGCCTTCCCAAAAGCCGAATGTCGGGATTGGTGGGCCCAGCTAGATTCGAACTAGCGACCTCACCCTTATCAGGGGTGCGCTCTAACCAACTGAGCTATGAGCCCGAAGACAAAAGATAATACCCGACGCATAGCGTCCGGGTATCGTCTTCCCCGTGCCAGCGATTGAAACTGTGGACCTCTGCAAAACCTACGTTTCTGTAAAGAAGCAGCCAGGAATCGTTGGCTCACTAAAGGGTCTCTTTAGCCGGGAAAAAACCGAAGTTCAAGCGGTTAAGAACGTTTCTTTGCGAATTGAGCAGGGCGAACTTGTCGGCTTTCTCGGCCCAAACGGGGCGGGCAAGACAACGACGATCAAAATGCTGACCGGAATCCTCTACCCCACTTCCGGAGAGGCCAAGGTACTCGGATATCGACCGACCGACCGTAACCCCGAGATGCTACGGAAGATCTCGTTGGTCATGGGAAACAAGATGCAACTCTGGTGGGACCTCCCCGCTTGGGACAGTTTCGTCGTCCTCCGTGAGTTGTACGATGTACCTCACGACTTATTCAAGGAGCGGGTTGACTTCCTGGTTGAAACGCTTCAGATCTCGGACAAGATCCAAACTCAGGTCCGAAAACTCTCGCTTGGCGAGCGGATGAAGTGTGAACTCGTCGCCGCGCTGTTGCACCGCCCGTCAGTGGTGTTTCTTGACGAGCCCACCATCGGCCTGGACGTTGTTTCACAGAAGCGAATTCGAGACTTCTTACGTGAACTTCATCGCCAAGATGGCTGCACCATCATCCTGACGTCGCATTACATGCAGGATGTCCAAGAACTGTGCAAACGCGTAGTGGTTATTGACCACGGAACCATGATTTTCGACGGGACACTTGACTCGCTTTCCCAACGGTTCTCCGATTCGAGGCGGCTACGCCTTTCGTTTTCGGAGGAGGTTCAACAGGCAGATTTGGAGCGCTTTGGAAAAGTACTCTCCTATGAAGACTCAATCGCCGTGCTGGACATCCCCCGAGCAGAAGTGGCTGCCGTCACGGGTTCAGTTCTGAACGCGTTGCCTGTCAGCGACATCGCGGTTGAAGATGTTGATATTGACGAGGTGATTCGAACCTTGTTTGAACGCAAAGGCTAGGCCAGGTGCTTTTTCCACCAGTTCACGATCTCGCCTAGGCGGTGCAGTCGCATGTCAGGGGGACCATTTCGGCTCATGCCATGTGAAGTTTCGACCGGATACCGCACAAAGCGAGCCTCAACGTCCAGTTGCTTGAGCGCCATAAACACCTGCTCACTTTGTTCGATGTTACAGCGCAAGTCGCCTTCACTATGAATGATGAGCATCGGTGTTTTGACATTCTGGAAATGGGCGATGGGCGAGCAACGCCACAGATTCTCAATGTCGCCGTAAAAGACGCCTTTCCAATAGGTGTCCGCGACCTGTGGAAAGTCGCTACTTCCCGAAAATGAGACGAGATTTGAAACACAGCGGTCGGTAATCGCCGCCTTGAAGTCGTTCGTGTGGCTGACCACCCAGTTGGTCATGTAGCCGCCATAAGAACCGCCCATAACGCCCATCTGGCCGGGATGAATGTACGGTTGGTGCTGCATCCACCGCATTACAGTCTCGATATCGATCCAGTCGGTGTTTCCCCAATCGCCACGAATGGCGGCGCAATGGGCTTCGCCATAGCCCTTCGAACCACGCGGGTTGGAATAGACAACAACATATCCCTGAGCGGCAAGAAGTTGAAACTCGTGGAAGAAGGTCCAACCATATTGAGTGTGTGGACCGCCGTGAATCTCGAGCACTGCTGGATAACGCCTTGGCTCAAGATAGTCAACGGGCTTCATGACCCATGCGTGAACCTTGGTGCCATCCGGCGTATCGAGCCACAGTTCCTCAGGCTCGGACAACTTCAGTTCGTCGAGCAAGTCCTGATTAAAACGAGTTAGAGCATCGGGCCATTTTGGGTGTTTGGAAAGGTCGTAAACCGCTACTTCACTGGGTCGTAGGGCGTCGCCAGTCAAGCAAGCGATCTTCTCACCGTCGCGGCTGACGTTCCCCACCGCGATTGTGTGGCACCCCTCGGTAAGCAACTGAACCCCGCCCTTCTCAACCTCAACATAGCCCAACTGAACAGCGCCATGCCAGCCAATGCTCAGATAAATCGCTTTGGAGTCAGGACTCCAGCAGAGCACCCCGTCCGGAGATTCCTTACAGTCGCCAAGTGTGGCCACATCCAAGCAAAAATCATCTTCCGAAGTAAGGCAACGGGCCTCCCCACCATCAGCCGCCACAATCCAAAGGCGAATGTTGCGAACTCCCCAGGGGTCCTCTGAATCGGAGTGTCCGAGATAAGCAATTGACTTTCCATCGGGAGACCAACGGACGGAATACTTTGGGCCCGCAGGCGGTCCCTCGAGTTTCCAAGCCTGACCACTCAGATCAACGCGATACAGTTGGTCGTTCGCGGGGTCGAAGTCGGGACGCTTGTTTGCACTGTGGACGACGACAATCTCATTCGAGTTAGGAGCCCAGTCGAATGAGAACTGATCCATTGGCGCCTTGTCATAAACAAGAGCCGACTCACCCGTAGCCACATCCACAATGAAAATCGCGAAACGATCTGAAAGGAAATAGCCATCTCCGTCAAAGCGGTACCAGGTTGATTCTGTGACCCGCGGAGGCGTGCTGAGCCCAGCGGCTTGGCGGGACTTGGCTGCCGCTTGAGTCCATTCGTCGCTCGTTCTTCGATATGAGTAAGCAATCTTGCGCCCGTCTGGAGACCACTTGATTTCGCCGATGGTGCCCTCATCGAGCGAAGTGAGCTTTTTCGCCTCCCCGCCCGAAGTGCTCATCACAAAGATCTGGGGACGCTTTTCATCTCTGCCGCTGATAAACGCAATCTGTGAACCATCGGAAGACCAGCGTCCCATACCTGCCCCACCCTCGCCTTGCGTCCATTGCTGAACATGTCCGCCAAGGTCAACTGTGAATAGGTTTGAAACGACCTTGTTCTTGTCGTTAGCGTCCTTTTTGGCAAACAGAATCCGTGATCCATCCGGGCTGATTTGTGGATCGGCGACGATTGTTATGGCAAGCAGGTCTTCGGGCGTGATGGCACGCTTGGGCATGCAAGTTAGGTTACCTTGGAGGCATGCAGTTTCTTTTTCAACGCCGCTAGAGTAGCCTCGCTAAGGTGATGCTCCAGTCCTTCGGCATCCTGCTCTGCAATGTCGGGTGGAACGCCAAGCCAATGGAGAAACTGGAGAACGAGGTTGTGCCTCTCCCTGGATGCGGCAGCAAGGGCCTTTCCCTGTTCCGTCAGAAAAATGCTCCGGTAAGGCTTGTAAGTCACATATCCATCCCGCATGAGCCTCTGCAATGCTTTGGACACGGTGACGTGACTCACTCCCATTCGTGATGCAAGATCAACGGCCCTGGCTTCACCGGTTTCCTTGATAAGGTCTTCGATCAGTTCGGCGTAGTCGGAGGCGAGTTCAGCAGCGTTGTCGGCCCGCGCTTTCTCAAATCGTGCTCTTGCTTTGCTGAGGTCAGACTCCTTAGCCATGGTTAAGGATTTTACACTGCAGTTACACTGCGCCCATTTGCGAACCACTTCGATGCTGTCGTCACACGAACGTTGAAATTTCGTCCAAATCCTTGCGCTGCACATCAGGGACGACGCAGTCGTCAGCCGGGTAGCCAATCGGGATGACGACAAATGGTCTCTCGTTCGCAGGCCTACCGCAAAGGACCCGAAGAAACGTCATCGGTGGGGGCGTGTGCGTTAACGCCGCCAGAACGGCACAGTGCAAGGCATAGAGCAGGAACCCGACGGCGATACCTACAGATTCCGACATATAGTAGTTCTTGATCCGGTCGCCACTCGGCAACATCGTGTAGTCTTCGCGAAACACGACGATGATCCAAGGCGCGTCGGTCAAGTGGGACTTTTCAAAATCGGTACCCAACGGCGCGACTGCGTCGAGCCAACTTTGCGGAGCGCGCTTTTCGTAAAAGAGCCTCTCTTCCTTCTCGGCCGCCTCGCGTATGCGCTGTTTGATCTCTGGATTGGAGATCGCAACGAAGTGCCACGGCTGGCGATGCGCACCGCTTGGGGCGGTTCCGGCAATGCGAATCGCGTGCTCAATCGCCTCCTTTGGCACCGGCTTGGGCGAGAAAAGCCTTACGCTACGCCGAGAAGACATCTGCGAGTAGTGTTCGTTCAGGGTCTCAATGATCTCGATGGCAGTTCGATAAGGGATGCTGTAGGGGACGGGCTGATACGTGCTCAAAGCCGGACCTCCAGTCGTGACTTCATCGCGTGACAAATCGCGATAGCCAGGGCATCGGCGACGTCGTCGGGCTTGGGCGTTTCGAGCAACCCAAGCAACTTCGTCACCATGAACTGAACTTGTTTCTTCTCGGCTGACCCATTTCCAACAACCGCAAGTTTAACTTCTGGAGGTGAGTACTCGGTCCAAGGCAAGCCCGTCTCCGAACTCGTTAGGATGATCACTCCCAGCGCCTTGGCAACATCCATCGCGGTCTTCCGGTTGACTGAGAATAGGAGTTTCTCAGTGGCCATGGTATCTGGCTTGTGCATTTCGATCAACTGACGAAGTTCTTGGTGGAGGATAAGGAGGCGGTCGGCAAAACCAATGCGCGGTGTCTCGATCAACCCATAAGTGACAACATGCAGTTTCGAGCCGACGCGATCAATCACGCCGAATCCGATTCGCTCCAAACCAGGGTCAATTCCAAGTACGCGCATGCTTCCCCAATCAGATTAGTTTCCTCTAAGTTCTCGCTTGTCCGTTCTAAACAAACTGAACACGTCACAAATTTCGCAAATTGCGAATGGTCTAAACTCCCTTCTTGCAAGTGAAGACCCAAGGGCAACTCACCGTGGTTTGTGGCAGCATGTTCGCCGGAAAGAGCGAGGAACTCATCCGGTTGGCCCGGCGCGCCCTCTATGCGAGGAAGAAGGTGCAAGTCTTCAAACCAGTGATAGACACGCGCTATGACGAAACCATGGTTGTAACGCACATGGGCGTGAAACACGAGGCGGTACCGGTTAAATCGGTTGCCGATTTGGAATCTCAAATCCTGCCGAGCACAGAGGTCGTGCTGATCGAAGAGGCCCAGTTCTTTGACAACTCGCTGGTTGACCTCGCCGTTGACCTTGCAGATTCGGGACGGGAAGTCATTCTCGCGGGACTGGATCAAGATTTTAGGCGAGAACCTTTCGGTCCCATGGGAGACTTACTGGCTGTCGCTGACCAAGTCATCAAACTCCGCGCAATCTGTATGAACTGTGGCGCGCCTGCCTGCCACACCTACCGCGTGATTAACGGCAAGCCTGCCCACCGCGATGACCCCATCATCCTGATCGGTGCTACCGAAGCCTACGAAGCGCGCTGTCGTGCGTGCTTCCAACTTAGGGGAACCAAGCAGAGACGGAATCCCGAACGGACCTGGGCCAAGAAGAAGTGAGGATCACGTTTGTCCTCAGGCCCGATGCTTACCTCGTTCGAGGAGGTGCCGAGATCCAATTTGAACATACCAAACGCGAGTTGGAAGCGCTTGGGCACTCCGTGGACGTCCTGACTTCGCTCTCCACCGATGTCGGCGATGTCGTTCACTTTTTCGGTACATGGGAGTCGCACTGGCTCGCCGCTTCTCAATTGTTGCGGCGAGGTATCCCCTATGTTTGTTCGCCCATCTACACATCAACAAGAACTCCGTCTGCCGAAAGCCTGCGTCGCAGGCGACGGGCTTTACTGGGAAACTCTCAAAAGTATCTAACGAGGCTCTTTGCTGGCGCCAACGACATCATTTGCCTCACATCTCTCGAACTTAAACGTGTCGAGGCTGCTTTCAATGTCCCCTCATCGAAATTCAGCATCATTCCAAATGGAGTGGACCCCAGATTTGCAGCAGGCGATCCAGTGCTGTTCCGCGCACACTACGGAGTTCAAGAGGACTTCGTACTCCATTGCGGTTCAATCTATCCCGACAAGAACCAGGTTCGACTTGCGCAAGCACTCCAAGGAACCGGGATTCGATTGATTTGTCTTGGGCCGACATTTGAACCGGAATACCGCAAACAGTTGGAGGAACTTGAGGTCGCCATCCTCGACCCCATCCCTTCCGAAAGCAATCTGCTCCCAGGTGCGTATGCGGCTGCACGCGTCTTTTGCCTTCCGTCGAAGTTCGAGGTCTTCAGTCTAGCGGCACTGGAAGCGGCAGCAGCCGGATGCGGACTCGTACTTTCCAACACTTGGGGCGCGGAAGAGCACTTCGACCATTGGGCGGAGTACGTTGACTACAGGTCAGTGGACTCGATCCGAGGTGCCGTTGAAAGGAAGTGGGCTGAGCGGTCGGCGTCCTCACCCGAGGCTGGAGAGGAGTTGATGCGTCAATCGCAAAGGAGCCACTTCATTGAGAAGTTCTCCTGGCCAAGCGTCGCGAAGCAACTTCTCGCAATATACAGCCGTTACGTGTAACCAAATCAGGAGCACTTATTCTCCCCATCCGTATCAAATCCCGGAGGGCGCTACTCTCGACTCTTCGGATGGGCCTTAGCGACCGTCTCGCGAAGCCGTTCAACGCTCAGATGAGTGTAAATCTGGGTGGTGGCCAGACTCTCGTGACCCAGAAGTTGTTGCACCGTCTTCAGATCAGCTCCGCCGTCCAGTAGATGTGTTGCAAACGAGTGCCGTAGCGTGTGTGGCGTCGTCCCGGGGGGCAAACCAACGGCGCGGGCCCACCTTGCAACGATATTTTGAACGGTTCTCGTGGTCAAGCGGCCGCCCAGATGATTGGTGAACAGTGGTTCCCCAGACGCTGGGTCAACACGCTCTCGCGCCACATACGTCTCAATTGCTTCTCGACACGCAGGACCGAAGACCGCAACTCGATCCTTGTTTCCCTTTCCGCGAATCCGTACCAACTCGGACCGGAGGTCAAGGTCACCAAGGTTCACACCAACCACCTCTGAGGCCCGCAAGCCAGCAGAATAGAGCAGTTCCAAAACTGCGAGATCGCGGTCAGGAGTCTTCGTGGTTGGCTCCTGATCCAACAAGTCGGATGTTTGCAGAGGGCTCAAGGCTTTCGGTAGGCGCTTTCGCCTGATCGGTGCCTCAAGAAGAATCGTGGGATCGCGCGTGATCACCTTCTTAGCAAGCAGATACTTACAAAAACTTCGAAGAGTCGATAGTTTGCGCGCTCGGGTCACTGGAGTGGTCCCATGTTGACGAAGATAGGTTCGCAACAACTCAACATCCAGCCGAACTTCACCCCCAGTCATTGATGCCAACTGAGCCAAGTCTGAACCATACGCTCGGACCGTCTGAGCCGACCTCCTTGACGCAAGATGATCCAGAAACTGTTGGATCCATCCGTCGAGGTTGACGTCAGCCATAAAACAGGTTTACCTTGAGAACAATCGGCAAGGTAAAGTTATGGGCGGTTGATGGACTGGCTCCGACAAGTCTTCTGGGAGAATGAGGTGGGTAATGCCCTGCTTCGCGTTCTCCTTTTCGTCCTTCCCATCCTCACGCTCGTTCCGGGCCTGATTTGGTGGGAGCGCCGGCTATTGAGTTGGATGCAGGACCGCATCGGACCAAATCGTGTCGGCCCGTTTGGCTTGCTTCAGCCCATCGCCGACGGCGTCAAACTCTTTTTCAAGGAAGACATCACACCAAAGGCAGTCGATGGCCTCATCTACTTCATCGCACCTGCGGTCGCCTTGTTCCCTGCCTTTGCCTTGGGTGCCACGCTACCCTGGGGACCCAATCTGAAACTCACGCCAATTGCGGACGTGAACATTGGGGTCCTCTACATCATGGCGATCTCGTCGCTTGGTGTTTACGGGGTCGTCCTCGCAGGTTATGCGTCAAACAACAAGTATTCGCTGCTAGGCGGTCTCCGCGCTTCGGCTCAGTTAATCTCCTACGAACTGGCAATGGGGATGGCCTTGGCCTCGATCGTGCTCGCAACTGGATCGCTAAGACTTACCGACATGGTGAAGGCGCAGGAGGGACCGCTCTGGGGAGCCGTTCCCCAGGTCCAGAATTGGTTCATCTTTACGCCCTTTGGATTTATTGCTGCGCTGATCTTCGCCATCTGCGTTATCGCTGAAACAAATCGAGCCCCATTCGACCTGCCCGAGGCAGAAAACGAACTGATCGCTGGTTATCACACCGAATACTCGTCAATGAAGTTCGCCGTCTTCTTCATGGGCGAGTATGCGGCGATGTTCATCTTCTCGGGCGTATTCGCCACCGTGTTCTTAGGCGGTTGGCATGCTGTGCCGATCAACTGGAGCGCGCTTGGCATGGAGCAAGTCGCCCACTGGAACGGGTTGCTCGCACCGCTGTTCTTTTTGGGCAAATGTGCGCTAGGCATCACGTTCTTCATATGGCTGCGCGCCACGCTTCCAAGGTTACGGTACGACCAACTGATGTCACTCGGTTGGAAGTCGCTCCTACCGATGGGTGTGTTCAACTTCATCGTTGTAGCCACCTGGATTCTCACGACCAGCCTTTACGGAATCGGCGGCGGAATTGCCACCGCGGTTGGAGCATTCGCCGTCATCATCTTCTTCACGACCCGAATCGCAAAGAGTGCCAATGCGAACGTCGAGTTCCTTGAGAAGCGAACCATTACAATGGAAAGTGGCAAAGGCGACCCAAAACCTCAAGAGGTGAATGCATGAACCTCGAGATGATCCAATCATTCACTCCAGCGCATTTCCTCTTCTTGGCCTTGGCAGGCATCGCCGCCGCAACCGCGGTCGGCGTGGTCGCTTTCAACGACCCGGTCCGCTCTGCGCTTTGCTTGGTAGGCAACTTCTTTACGCTTGCCTTTCTATACTTCACGCTGAACGCGGAACTGCTTGGCATCACTCAAGTGGTGGTGTACACCGGGGCCATCATGGTGCTGTTCCTGTTCGTTCTCATGCTCCTCAACCTTGGCGGCGTGAAGATGATGAAAGAGAAGTTTGACGTCAAACGCGTGCTCGGATTTGGCTTTGGGGCACTCCTGCTCTACGTCATCGGTGCCCAAGTGATCCTGCCGCTCAACACGATCACAACCGCAAAAGCCGCAAACGACTTTGGTGGACCAGAGATGATAGGCCGCGCGTTGTTCACAACGTATGTCTGGCCCTTTGAAGTGGCGTCCATTCTGCTACTCATCGGCGTCGTTGGATCAATCATGCTCGCGAAGAGGAAAGTATGATTCCGCTCTACTGGTACCTTGGACTCGGACTGCTGATGTTCACCGTCGGTGCAGTTGGGGTTGTTGTTCGCCGTAATCCCATCGTCATCTTCATGTGCATCGAGTTAATGCTCAATGCCGTAAACCTGACCTTCCTTGCGTTCGCCCGTTACCAACCCACCCCACTGCCCATCGGCGGCCTTCCCGACAGTTGGATGTCCGGGCAGATGATGGTGATCTTCGTGATGGCCGTTGCCGCCGCCGAGGTCGCTGTAGGTTTGGGAATCATCATGGCGATCTTCCGTCTCCGCGACAACGTGGATATCGATGAGATGAACCTTCTGAAGGGATAATCGCTCTCCTTGTTACGCAGTTTCACACCCTTACTCCCGTGAGGGGCATTTTTGTCAACCTACAATTTTCGCTTTCTGACACTCAAGGTTCCCCAGTTTTCAGAACTCAGTGAAAGTTCGACGCGTAGAAGGTATTCTAAGGGAAGTAATCATGCCCATTGCGCCAGAGAGAGTCGTCGGACCTGAACTACAGGACATCTACGAAAAGGTCATTGCAGGCAAGCGCCTCTCCTTCGAGGATGGCGTCAGACTCTACGAATCAAAGAACCTGACCGGCGTCGGCTACCTGGCAAACATCGTTCGTGAGCGGTTGCACGGAGACAAGACCTACTACGTTCGCAACCAACACATCAACTACACGAACATCTGCAACAAGTTCTGCAAGTTCTGCTCTTTTTATGCCAAGAAGGGCGGACCAGATCCGTACGAGTACAGCATGGACGAGGTCAAGCGACGCTTGGAATGGCATCGAGACGTGCCAATTACCGAAGTCCACATGGTCGGCGGAATAAACCCAAGATTGCCTTACTCCTACTACATGGACTTGGTTCGAACCGTGAAGGAATCACGCCCAGGGGTTCATGTCAAAGCATTCACCGCAGTCGAAATCGTCGAAATTGCTCGAGTTGGCAAGGTAACGATTGAGCAGGCGTTGGCAGACCTGATTGAAGCGGGCCTGGATTCCCTGCCTGGTGGTGGCATCGAAGTCCTGAGCGACCGGGTTCACCAAGAACTCTTTGGTCGCAAACTAAGAGGGGAGGAGTGGTTGATGGTTGCAAGAATCGCCGCCAAACTCGGACTCAAGCAGTACGCCACGATGCTCTACGGACACGTCGAGACGATTGAAGAGCGAGTGGATCACCTCATTCAACTTCGCGAACTGCAAGATGAGACCGGCCACTTTCTAACGATGACGCCTTTATGCTTCCACCCAGAAGGCACAGAACTCGAACACATCGAGCACCCAACCGCAGACACCGATCTTCGAAATATCGCCGTCTCCCGCCTGATGCTGGACAACTTTGATCACATCAAGAGTTTCTGGATCATGAACACGGCTCCGGTTACTCAAGCCGCAGTTTGGTACGGTGCAGACGACGTCGACGGAACCGTGCACGAGTATGAGATCACCTACAACGACGACGATTTCGGCAACAAGTCACAAGTTCTGAACCGGTCCAACATGATCAAAATGATCCGCGAGGCGGGTCGCGTTCCAATCGAGCGAGATTCGCTGTATCGCGAGATTGTCTCCGAGGATGAGCACGAAGTGGAACGACGCTTTACCGCTCTGCCAATGGCACGTTAGAATTTCCGTAGAAGCCATTATGATCTTGAAAGCAACACTCGCCGCACTGCTGGGGGGTGGTCTGGGTTACGGTTATCATGTGCTCATGCGCTGCATCGGCTCAACGTGAGTCAACCGCAAGTATCCGGCGGTGCCGGTGATTTTCGGAGTGATTGTGGGGCTGGCAATTGTGCTCTGGCCGCGAAAGTAGCCTATCGTCGCATGATCAGGTGATCGCGCTCAACAAAAACGTGATGCGCATGCATGATGTGGATGGCACCCTCTAATCGACTCCAAATGGTTCGATCTTGGCCCATATAGGCTTGGTAGACGTTGCTACCTTCCTTGGACCGAGTCCAACGTGATTCACCACAGCCGGTAAACAGGAGTACATAGGCGGAGGGCATGATGTGGACGTCATCTTGGAATACGTGCGACGTCGCATAAAGAGAGCCAGAGTCGAGTGCCTGTTCGCTCATAAGCACGTGACCACGAAGATTCACCCGCATAGACCCCTGGTTCTGAAGCAGGATGAACTCTCGCTCAGGGGATTCGTTTCGTTGGACTCCGACGATCCTCAGCATGGGGCTCCTAATAGGTTATCTTGATGGACGGTCAAAACGTTTCCTTTGACTCGCAAATTTTACAGCAACTTATTCACACCCAATGTGGATAGAGCCTCCAAAGTAAACTCTTGCTATGCCCGACCGATACGAACCCGCCACATTTGAGGCCAAATGGCGAGCGCGGTGGCAAGAAGCGGAGTTGTTCCGCACACGTGAGGACGACGGCAGGCCCAAGTTCTACGGTCTGGACTTCTTTCCCTTTCCTAGCGGTGCTGGGCTAAGCGTTGGCCATTGCCGGAACTACGTGCCCACGGATGTCATCTGTCGGTTCAAAATGATGCAGGGCTACAACGTGTTGCATCCTATGGGATTCGATGCCTTCGGATTGCCTGCGGAAAACGAAGCGATCAAAAACAAAGTTCATCCCGGCCCCATGATCGATCGGTATGCCGCGAACTACCGCCGACAAATGGATTTGGTCGGAATCTCATACGATTGGTCCCGAGCGGTCAACAGTTCACATCCGGACTACTATCGCTGGACTCAGTCGATTTTCAAACTCCTCTACGAGCGTGGTTTGGCCTATCGGCGCCTGGCGGATGTCAACTGGTGCCCGAAGGACAAGACTGCACTCGCCAACGAAGAAGTCGTCGCGGGAAGGTGTGAGCGTTGTGGCACTCTAGTAGAAAAGAAGGCTATCCCGCAGTGGTACTTCAAGATCACCGACTATGCGCAGCGATTGATTGATGGGCTGGACACGATCGACTGGCCAGAGGGGATCAAGGCACTCCAACGCAACTGGATTGGAAGGTCTGAGGGCGTTGAGTTCTCCATGAAGGTGGTCTTTGATGGAGAAACTTCATCGGGGCCCGACGAAAATGGCTTTGAGGTTCTTTCAGGGGACCGCACGCCAATGTTGCGGGTCTTCACGACCCGCATTGACACGGTCTTTGGCGTCACCTTTGCGGTGATCGCACCCGAACATCCGCTGATGGACCTGATCCTCTCGCGAGTTGAGCAGGCGCAGGCGGAAGCAGTTCGAGAGTACGTGAAGGTCGCCGCAACTATGTCGGACATCGACCGGCAAGCGGAAAGTCGCGAAAAAACGGGGGTTTTCTCCGGCGCGTATGCCATCAATCCCCTAAATGGGGCCAAGGTTCCAATCTGGGTTGCGGATTACGTTTTGGCCACTTATGGGACTGGCGCAATCATGGCCGTTCCCGGGCACGACGGTCGCGACTTTGAGTTCGCCAAGAAGTTCGGAATCGAGATCCCTCAGGTCATCGCACCCAGTGATGAATCATCTGTCGACCTTCCCTTTGAAGCCAAGGATGGAATCCTGGTGAACTCGGGTGAGTACAGCGGAATGCCAGTCGCTGAAGCCCAAGATTCGCTTGGGAAATGGATTGAGGCAAACGGCATTGGCGAACGGAAAGTCCAATATCGACTGCGAGATTGGTTGATCAGTCGCCAACGATATTGGGGGTGTCCTATCCCGATCATTCACACGGCCGACGGTGAAATGCAGACCGTTCCCGACGACGCCTTGCCGGTCTATCTGCCTGACGTTGAGAACTACGCACCAACCGGTGACGGTTCGAGCCCCTTGGCGGCCATTCCTGACTTCGTCAACACCACCGACCGTGATGGGAGATTGGGTCGAAGAGAGACTGATACGATGGGTGGGTTCGCCTGCTCTTCATGGTACTTCCTCAGATTCTGCGATCCCCACAACGACGCCAAGGCTTTCGACTTTGATCGGGTGAAGTATTGGATGCCCGTAGATTGCTACGTCGGCGGCGCAGAACATGCTGTACTCCATCTTCTTTACGCCCGGTTTTGGACCAAGGTGCTTTATGACGCGGGCCTCTGCCCCGTTGACGAGCCGTTTCAGAAACTCCACAACCAGGGCCAAGTCCTTGCCAAGACTCCCTATCGAAAGCCGCGTGAAGGCGAAAAGTTAGAGTTGGGCGAGGACGGCATCCTCGTCTCGTTCGCCGAAGCCGCTGATCTGCCAGAAGACGATTTGATCTGGCGCTGGGCCCGGATGAGCAAGTCCAAGGGCAACGTGGTCACACCCGACGAGGCGGTCGAGCAGTTTGGCGCAGACGCCCTTCGAATCTATGAATTGTTCGTTGCACCCTTTGAACAAGATGTGCAGTGGGACAATGCCGGGATGCAAGGTGCAGTCAGGTTCTTGGGCAAGATCTTCAGACTCGTTGACGAGTGGAGGGCACACTATGACAATTCCTGGAAGACACACATTGGCACGACTGAGCCAGATGAAACAAGCAAAGCCATCCGGCGAGCAACTCACCAGGCCATTGCCAAGGCGACAGACGACATAGAGAGGTTCGCATTTAACACGTACATCTCGGCAATGATGATCTACGTCAACAAGTTGACTGACATAAAGTCGATAGAGACTCGCGCTCAAAAACTTGCAGCGAGTGAGGCAATCGAAAATCTAATTCTCCTCATCGCGCCTGCTGCTCCGCATTCCGCAGACGAGTTGTGGGAGTCGGTTGGAAACATCGGATTCACTTACCTGGCGGACTGGCCCGCGTTCGACGCGGCATTGTCTGCCGAAGACGAAGTGACCATCGCGGTTCAGGTCAACGGCAAGCTACGAGATACGCTCATGGTTCCGGCGGGATTGGACAATTCTGCTCTTGAAGTCCATGCGATGGCGTCTGAAAAAGTGCAGGGACACCTGGCCGGACTGACCATCCGTAAAGTCATTGTTGTCCCAGGCAAATTGGTGAACATCGTTGCGAGCGCTTAGCCTACTCATCGTTGGGATTCTCTTGGGCGGTTGTTCGTCCGGAGGCGATGATGTCCCCCTCATCCGCAGCGGAGCGGAAATGGGCGATGTTTCGAGAAAGGCCAAGAAACTCTCCGAAGAGGCATTTGTCCGATTCGACTCTGGCGAAACGCTCACTGCCGACGAGAAGAAGAACTTACGACTCGCTTCTATGCAGTTTGAAGGCATGGCTGCCTTCGATCCTAAGGCTTACGGGGCCTTCTTCGGTGCAGGCAAGTGCTACTTTATCCTTGAGGAGTTTGAACGAGCAGCAAACCGATTTGAGTATGCCGCAACGAATGCTCCGCTCAGCGATCCCGCTGGCAAGGCAACTGCTGCTGAGGCAAAGTACCTTGCGTCCATCTGCTATGAGCGGCTGAACAACTTTGTGCTGGCATCAGATTCGGCCAAGACAGCAGTTGACCTTGTGCCAATCGCCGCCCAATACCATTCGCAGTGGGCTTCTGCCGAGTTACAGTTGAACAACGAGAAGGAAGCCAGAAAACACCTGGCTCAGGCGTTGAAACTGAACCCGGAAGACAAGCGTGCGCTCCAATTGCAACGATTTCTAAAGGCGTTGGACAAGTAGCCAAATCAGTTCTTCGCAACGAAGTCGATTGGCGGCCCCTCAAGCTCAAAGTAGCCTGCCTCGTCCACCGCCTTTGATCCTTGTGTGAACACCTCTGGTCCGAAAATGACGTAATCGGGGAGTTGAACACCACTGGTGAAATAGGGAACTCTCGTCGTCAGTCGATATCCGGCGAGATCGGTTCCGCCAACCACGGCGACTAGACCTTGTCCGTTGTCCGCCCTGGTTAGGAACAGAGTGGCTTTAGATCCCAAATGTGCTCGGGTTCCGACGAGGATGCCACTTCGACCGACTTTGATTGGAGATCGCGAAATCAATCGCTTCCAGGCGCCATTGGTGTCCGAGTTGCCATAGAGGATGACGTTTCGTCGCTCGCCCGCCTTGAACTCCGAATCCGAATACACATCGACAGACCCGTTTCCACGATACCCAAACGTCTCCGCGTCGAAGATTGCCTTGGACTTCATCCACGCGTTTTCCTCTGCGGTGCCACCAGTCCCATAAACGAGACAGAAGCGATCATTGAAAACGGATTTGAAGGGCACAGGCTCTAGCCTGAGATCATTGGCGACAAACCACCCACGAGTCCCCTTTTGAAGGACGATTGCCTTTGCCTTCGAGACTTCTAGAGCAGTGCCATCGAGGTTGAGGATGACCTTGCTTCGGGCGCTGCCGAGCGCCTCGTGCAAATTGAAGGTCATGCGCTGGACGTTCGAGGTCGTCCCGATGATCTTCTGACCTGCCCGATCCGCGCTCAACTGAACTCGACTGGGTTCAAATCGCTTTTGCTGGGCCACTACCTGAAGCCAAGCATGAGAGGCCGAGACGCTGGGCGAGACTGTCGTGAAGTCAAGCGAATCAAACGACTTTCGCACAGACTTTTCGAAGAGCTCAAAGATACCGGGCCAATCCACACACTGATTTCCCCACCAATGGCCAGCCCCCTTTTCTTCGTGGTAGGAAACTGAAGGGTGCTTGATGCCTTCCAGAACCTGCTTCATTTGGCGGGCCTGACCGACAGGAACATTATCATCGGCATCACCGTGCAAAATGTAAATCGGATAGTTCAGGAAGTTGTTCGTCAAATAGAGCGTATCGCTGGCATTGGCTGAACGCTGAACTATCGCCTCCATGGGAGTCGGCTCGGCAATCTTCTGTCCGCCTGCGTAGGTATAGAAACTGATCCAACCAGCACTCGGAGCAATCCCCGCGAAGAGATCGGAGTGCTGAGCACCTATCTGCCAGGTCCCATGACCGCCCATCGAGTGGCCGGTAAGAAACACTCGGTTCGCGTCAGGTTTGAAGAGTCGCTTCGCTTCCTCCATGACTTCAAGAAAGTCCAATCGACCAACTTCTTCCCAGTCGAAACCGAATGGACGCCGATTTGTAGGCGCAACAATAGTGCACCAAGACTTTGGCTTGTAGGCGTCCGCCTGGCCTTGGGCTTCTACACTGGC
Organism: uncultured Armatimonadota bacterium; assembly: GCA_937862825.1. Taxonomy (GTDB): domain Bacteria; phylum Armatimonadota; class Fimbriimonadia; order Fimbriimonadales; family Fimbriimonadaceae; genus CALMEF01. The sequence goes on along the minus strand of CALMEF010000163.1, from coordinate 17,092 downwards.
ACCATGGCAAGTCATGACCAGCGCCGAACCGGGTTTGGGATTCGTTTGCGGAACCACGGCGAAGTACTGGACAGAGCCATCGATGCGGCTGACAAACGTGCGCCGGTAAGTTTGACCTTGAGCCCGGGAGCGAATCTTAACAATCTTCTCGTCTTGACCCATGAGGTTAACTCTCAGGTCGTGTTCCCCTTCCGGCAAAGTCGCAGCCGGTATTCGAAAGCCGACCTTGCGAAACGACATGGCGGGAACAGCCCACACTTTCGTTTTGAACGCCTTTCCTCCCACAGTTGCCTCGATCGTTCCGTCCGCAAGTGTCTTGTCAGTCGCATTGACGACAATGACCGCTCCCCAGAGGGGCTCTTTGTCCGAAGGTATCAGGTCCGGAAGGGTCGGATCGCCTGTGTTCAAGTACACCGGCTTCGGAGGATTGACAATCTCAGCACGCAAACGACCACGTCCAGCCGAGAACAGGAACTGGTTCGTACCCTGCTTCAGGCGAACCGGAAGGTCGACGTAACCATACTGATAAGGATCACCGCCTCTGGGTTCTCCATTGACAAAAACGAGGCTGTGCCCGGAAGCTCGCAGAATGGCCGCCCCTCCTGAAGCCGACTCGTGAGTCATGGCTGCATACCCGCCTCCAAGAGCACGGTCTTGGAGCCAACCGTCGTTACCCGCCTGAATCTTCCGCCATTGCCGGCTATTCCCCTCAAAACTGATTTCGCCTCCCTCCTTTGGCCAAACCCAAGTGCCTGACGCCATTTGAGCCTGGACCGCGTCCGTCCCAAAAGGAATACGCCCACCCCTTGAGACGCCTGATATCACCAGCGCTTCGGTTAAGACAGTGGATTGGAGAAGCAGCGCAGCAAGGAGCATCCTAGGACTTTACCGCCCAAAGCACCCGAAAGAGGGGCGGACCAACGGCGAATGAGAAAACGCCATATCCGATCAACCCAAGTAACGCCGAGCGTCCTACCTCTGGCAGACCACTCCCCATCGACGTTTTCATTGCTGACACTCCAAGAATCGCAACCGGAACAAGTAGGGGTAGAGCGATCGCGCCCACCAACGCACTCCGATATGCGGCTTGAGCAACGAGAGCCGCACATAGTGTCATCGAGGCAGAAATGGCGATGCATCCACCTAACAAACTCAAGATGTACTGCCCCGGATCAGTGATCGTCACTTCCGTGAGCAGGAAGAATAAGAATGACAAGATGGTCCCCGCAACAAGGGACTGGGCAAGATTGAAGAGCGCCTTCCCAAGAAACACTGCACCGGCGTCGGCGTATATGCGGAGCAGGTCTGCAGTACCCTGTTCTTCCTCGTGTAGAAAAGTTCTTGGTAGCCCGACGCTGGAAGCAAACAGCAGCAACGCCCAAATGACCGCGGCAGCCATCCCTCCACTCAACTTCTCGCCAGCCAGCCCGACGCTGAGGATGATGGTCGACACGAGCAAAAAGAGTCCAGCGGACTGCCAACCACCCTTGCCCCGAATCTCGCAGAGGTACTCCTTTTTGAGAACCGCAACGACTTCGCTCCTAAAGTTCGAGTTCATGAGTTGCCAGCCTCCGATCCTGATGGTCATTGGTCGCCAGAATCACGACGCCTTCGTTGGAAACCACTTGTTCGATAGCGCTCGCAAAAACCGACCTGCCTGCCTCATCAATGCCCGCCGAAGGCTCATCAAGTAGAAGGATCTTTCGACGGGACTGCAGGGCAATTGCAAGTTTGACTCGCGCCCGCATCCCAGTAGAGAGATTGCTGCATGGACGATCCCAGGCTGGCTCCTCCAACCCAACTTGCCTTAACCAAGCCTCGGGGTCGCCAAACTGATCGAAGAACCTTAGGTGCTCTCTCGGGCTCAGGTCCGAATAGGTCGCCTGATCAAGAGCCGAATGTGCGATGGCTGAGTTGGCTTCGACCTTTCCTTCAGTCGGAACAATCAACCCAGAGAGCGTCTTGAGGAGCGTCGACTTCCCCGCGCCGTTGCGCCCCATGACAACCAGACATTGACCAGCCAAGACCTCAAAGGTTAGACCACGAAAAACCCAGGCGGCTTGAAACCGCTTGCCAAGGTTTTCGGCCCGAATCATTGCGCCCTAGTATACGGGTAACTTAACGAGCGAAATGAAGTTGGCTACCCTGTTGCTGGGGATCTTTTTAGTGGGACGTCAACCAAAAGGAGGGCAAGCCAAGCAGTCTGTGACTCCAAAGCCAGCCGATCCTGCTCAGACAACCAAACTTCGATCCGATGTCTTATGGCCATCGGAAGCCATTGGAATCCCGATTAATCAAGCATTCAAAGGTGTCACCTGCTTTCGAGGCAACCCACAGAGAAACTACTACGGAGATGGTGCCTTGCCCACCGGTGAAGTTGAAGTTCGGTGGAGTTACCCAATCCTCGGATCGACCGATGGACGATGGACAGGAGTGGGCTGGACCGGTCAAACCCTCATCGTCGAATGGCCGAAGGAGATACGAAAGTGGATGAACTTCACAAAGCAACCGGGCCCAGCAAGAGAACTTATCTGCGGTGCCCTAAACGGCTACGTTCACTTTGTCGACGCTGACACTGGCAAACCCAGCCGAAAGCCGCTAAAGATGCCGTCACCCTATCCCATCAAGGGTACGGTTTCGATTGATCCACGGGGATTCCCTCTCCTTTATGTCGGCTGTGGCGTTCGCGTCGGACCAAAGCCCGCGTTTCGAGTCTTCTCACTGCTCAGTTACAAAGAGTTGCTTGCCTTGCCCGCAGATGATCCCATAGCACCGCGGAAATGGCCAGGTTCAGATTCCAATGCACTGATTCTTGATGATACGCTGTTCTTACCCTGCGAAAATGGACTGTTTTTCGACGTAAAGTTGAACTCGTCGTGGGACGTAGCCACCGGAAAACTGAGTATCAAGCCAAAGGTCAGAAAGACAGTCCTGAGCAAGGTCGGCATGGAGTCTTCCATGGCCGTCTGGAACGATTTAGGCTACGTTGCCGACAACAAAGGAACCGTGCGTGAGATCAACTTGCGAGACCCCAGAAGGTTCCGAACCGTCGCAGAACTGGGTGACGACACGGACTCAACGATCGTGATTTCCCCAAACGGCGACCTCATCGTAGGAATTGAGAAGGACAAGCGAACCGGTGCAAATGCAAAGGGAATCGTGTTCTGTTTGAAGCAACCCGGAAAGCCAGGCGGCACTTTCACCACGAGGTGGAAATGGGAGTTCCAGGCTGGAAGCATCTTGGGGGCCCATCCGGTGAATGGCGGAATCCTCAGCACTGGCGCCCTCTACCTGCCCAAGCAGGGACCTCAGTCTGTGATCTTCACGACCTCGCACCACCCGACTATTGGTCGAGGCTTTGTTGTAGCGCTTGACTTGGCAACGGGCAAGTTACGATGGAAACAACGGCTCAGCGCCTTTGCGTGGTCTTCACCAATTGTGGCTGGCGATGCGGTCTTCTGCGCCGACTCCGTCGGACATGCCCGTATCCTCAGTGCCAAAACCGGAGAATCTCTAATCGGGGACGATCCCCTGCCGTTGGGTGCCAACGTTGAAGGCTCGCCTATCGCTTGGAACGGCAACGTCTACGTTGGCATACGGGGAGGAGCCCTACTTTGTATCGCTCCTAAGCAACCCTGACAGCCGAAAGCATCCGTCCGCTCAGGCGAACTCGAGTGGACGTAAGTTCAACTGCGAATCCATTCACTTTGGCATTCGAAATGCCATGAAAAACTAACCGAGGTCGAATTCGACCAAACCCGTTTGCTGTTTGCTGCGTGGTGACTTCAACGGAACGGCCGCTCCACTTCAGGGTGACTGCAAGCGACGAGCGCTTTCCACGGCGATAACCATAGGAGATGCCATCATCGCAACGATATTCATAGGTGGACTGCCCCGAGGTGCCTGGACATGCGAAAACATGGATTTCTACATTTCGCATGTCCTTCTTGGAACTCGTAGGGACGCCTCGTTGCATGGGAATAATCGAGCCGTTGGCAATGAAGAAGGGCGTCTCCCGAGCCTCGGGAACAACCTGCACCGTACCCTGCCGCCAAGACCCCGTTCGCGCGTCAAACCACTTACCTTCTGGTAGTTGGACCTTAAATCTGGCGTTGCCCTCGTGGACCTTGGGTGCCTGCAGAATTGAAGGACCAACCAAAAAGGAATGGGATGCGTTCGCGAACTCGGGATCCTCGAAGTGATAAATCAAGGGCCTCAGTATTGGATCACCGCGTTCCTCCTGATCAATAAAGAGGTTGTAAAGGTAAGGCAAAAGTTTGTAGCGCAGTTGAATGTAGTGACGGGCAATCCCAAGCGCTTTCTTCGAGAATGCCCAGGGCTCCTGGCGGCGAGAATCCTTGATTGAGTGGTTCCGCATGAACGGGAACAAGAAACCTGCCTTGATCCAGTCGAGGAACAGTTCCTCGCTGGCGTCGCCCCCAAAGCCAACACAGTCTGGTCCATTGAACGGGCAGCCACTCAAGGACATGCCGATTGTGGTTGGAATCGACATCTTCAGGTAGTGGTACGACGACATGTTGTCACCAGTCCAGATTGCCGCATAGCGACTTGAACCGATAAACCCGGACCTTGAAAGAATGAAGGGGCGCTCATTTCGCTTGGCCTGCAGGAAGCCGTCAAAGGTTGCCATCTGCATTCCAAGAGCGTATTGGTTATGGTGGGCTTCATGAGGGAGGCGACCGCAATCAAACCGCATCCCAGTCGGATCAACTGGACCCGTTGAGGGGTCATTCATGTCTACCCAACATGCACCATAACCTTCAAGGCGAAACTCCTTTGCATACTTGGCCCACCACTTGCGAACCCTGCTGAGCGAGAAGTCGGGAAAAACAGTTTCGCCGGGCCACACCATCCCAATGTAAGGCTTCCCTTCCACGTTACGGCAGAAGACATCCGAAGCGATACCGTGGTCGTAAACCTTGTAGCCACGCTCCGATTTCACTCCTGGATCAATAATGGGCACGATGCGACGACCCGACTTTGCCAACTTGGCGGCCGTATCCGCAGCACCCTTCGGAAACTGCTTCGAATCGGTCTTGAAAATGCGAAATCCGTCCATCCAGTCAAGATCGAGCCACAACCCATCGCACGGAATCTTGTGCTCGTTGAACTTGGAATCGAGTTCCATCAAATCCTTGTCGCCACCATATTCCCAACGAGACTGGTGATATCCAAGGGACCACAAGGGCGGCAATGGAACCGTCCCAACAAGCCGCTGCAACTTTCGTGTGACCTCGGCGAGTGTGGGTCCGGGAATGATGTACAGATTGGGCTCACCACCCTCCGAACCTAGAATGAGGTTAGGGGCAGTGCGTTGCCATTCGACGAAGACTCGTGACTCGTCCGTCCCCGGAGTCTCAATGAAGGTGGGATACGGGTTGTGAAGCAGGAAACCAATCCACTCTCCGCCTATATTCGCCACAACGTATGGGGTCGAAAAATAGGGCGGGTCAGCAACATGTTCCAACCACTGCGAGAAGTGAAAATCGCTCCAAACGTCGGTGGTCCAAAACTTGGTACGCAACCCACTCAACTCAATCTGCCCGAAGAACTTCTCGCCCATTCCATAGAACTTGGCGTCGTCACCAATCGCAAACTGAAACATGTGCGATTCTCCCGAGACTCCAAAGCCACCGCCGGGCACAAAAGCTAGCAGAGTTTTGCCATTTCGCCCCTTGACCTTAACGTCCAATGACGTCGTTCGATCAAGGCCCGGCAAGTCCACAGGGGCAAGGCACAAATTTTCGCGCCAGAGTTTGCGGTTTTGAACCTTCAGGCGAATGATGCCGTTCGCATAGTGTTCGGCAACGGCTTCAAATGTCCGATCACCAATCTTAAGCGATTGTCCAGGTTCCGGGTACTCCTCAGCGAACGTGAAATTGGCGCGGTGAGGGTACTTGTTGAAGAACATGGCGGGAGGTCAATTTTGACAGATTGCAGCCTCAAAATGCCTTGAAACAAAAATGGCCCTCGCCGAAAAGCGAGGGCCACTCCAGATTGTTTGTCCAGGCAACCTACGGTGTATAGGGAACCGCAGTCCAGTTCACTTGATCAACACTGTGCAACCAACCATCCTGGGCAGGGTCTTCATCATTGATCGGTGCGAAACTCAGTCGAATCCTAAGATTCCCTTGTGCATCAACGAAGTTCCCTACGTTGGTCGAGATTGTCGACTCCGATACGGCGTCAGTTGTCGAAGCGGTGGTGCCGCCGACAAGTTGCCACGAACTGTCGCTAAAGCGGAAAGCCATTACCGATTGTGAAAGTCCTGGGCGAGCGACGCTCGCCTCAACCTTCACCTTAATGCTGCTGAGGCGCTTCACACCAGACTTGGCATTGAGTTCAATCGTCGCGGCCAGTGTAGTGGCATCGTTGAAGAGTTCGAGCCGATCGTCATCCGAGTTCTTGAGTGAGGCCAGGCTACCACTGAACTCCTCTCCCTCAACCACTGAGTAAGTCGTAGCGGACAGCGTGCGCGTCGTCGCCGCTTGAACATTCATCACGAAGAGGCCGCGGTTAATATCGCTGATAATGACGGTATTGCTGGGGAAAAATGCGTAGCACGACCACGCACCGTCATATGCGGTCGAGTTGCTATTCGGATAGGTATCAAACCACCCGGCTTGGCGAGCGTTGATCGGGTCCTCGCTAACGTCCCAAATACGGAGACCGGATCGGTAGTTCGCCTGGAACAGAAAGCCGTCGCGCCAATACTGGTTGTGATCCTTGGCCAAACCGTTTGAAAAGGTGCCAACCATCTCGGCTTCCAGAAGGTTCTCGACATTGAAAACGCGTGTCAGCGACCGTGGGCCAGTGTTGCCATTGACGTCCTCATCAAGTTCATCGTCAACGTAAAACCACTTTCGGTCCTCGCTCAACCATCCTTGGTGGGTGTATCTGACGTTGGGGTAGGCGACGCGCTTTACCAAGAACGTGGCGCTCTTGTTCGTTACGTCATAAATATCGAGTCCTCGACCTTCGCTGTGACCGAACATGATCTGTCGTCCAGCGTAGGGACCACTCGTATAGGTCACAACCTGGGCCTCATGCATGTAAACGGGGGTGAGAGACGCAGACCCAACTTGGACCGGATTGAGAGGATCGCTCAGGTCGAAGCACGTCGTCGTGCCAGTGCCGTTATTCGAACCGCAGGTGTAGAGGAAACCGCTGACATTATCAACGGCGATCGTGTGAGACCTGCCCGGTGATGTAATGGTGCGCACCAGGGTCACTCCGCTGGTGTCAATGTTCGACATGTCAATAACCTGAATGCCGATGTTTGCCTCACTGACCACATAACACACGCTGCCGTGAACCTTGACGTCCGCCCAGAGGCTTGCCGTGTGCGGAACCGACCCCTTCACTACCGGAGCCGAGGGGTTTGTAATGTCAACGAAGGTGACCTTGTTGTCATATCCCATGATCGCATACTCGCGACCTGAGGGTGAAACATAGCCCCAACAACTGTTGCCGCTTGCGGCTCCTTGGCTAGCAGGGGTCAACTGCGAGTACATGCTCACCTTGTCAGAAGTGTATTGAGCACTTGCGCTCGTAACAAGCGCAGCAAGTGCGACAAGTCCGAAAGTCTTGAAAAATTTTGATACCATGAGTACACCAAACCAATGGGGGAGACGAAAGAAAACCGACGCCCTCTAACAAGAGTGACGACGATGAGGTGACCGAACGTTCACTCAGCCTCGCCCATCAGCAACGAAAACTTATAGATTTCGTCGTCGTAACCTGGACCAAGTCGAACTGGCCTGATGTTACGGCCAACGTTTGCGGTGCAATGCTCGGTGTTGTCGTAGGTTGACGTCACTCTAATTGTCGTGCCCTTGGGAAGGTGCACCGGTTTCGGAAGCACGTAACTTCCCACCCAGAGATAGTTGAAATGCTGAATGTATAGCAGGGACTTGGTTTCCTGGTTCGGGATATCCGCCTCAATCTTGATCTCGGCAGCGAATTTTCGACCAAACGTCAGTACGCCACCAAACACTTGATCACGATCCAAAGTGATGCTGCGTGACAGCTGCGCAACCTTCATGGATGGAACGACAAACTCACGTTCGTGAATCACAACAGGCGATAACCTAGAACCAGATCCTTCAAGGAACTCAAGCACAAAATCCCCTGATACCTTCCGCCCGATCGGCGTATAAAGCACCTGAACGACAATTTGGCCGTCCTTGGGCAACTCAAAATGTCCTGGCGCCAGAACTTGGCCATAGCCAGCCGACCACGAAAGAAAGGGCTTCTCCGAAAAGGCGAAGTCGCCATTTGAACGAACCGGTTCAACTGAACTGGTAACTCGGCTCATTGCAACATCGACTCGCCGAATAACGGTGGGAACCTTCGGAGTGACCTTGATGCCTCCGACCTTCAGATGGGTCGGATCAACATTCAAACGAAAAGTCACCCAGTAGGGCTGGCCTTCTTCCGCCACCAGCGGAGCCTTGATTTCGTGTCTTCCCCTAACAACCTCCACAGACCCCGTCTTTGCATCAACCTGTGGCTCGGAAGCCCCTTGCTTCGCACCAGATTTGAGCCACTCTTGGATAAGAACCAGTTCCTCGTCCGACAGCGTTGGCACTGGAGTGACGTTCCCAAACTCAGATGTTGCCCGATGCGGAGGCATTTGCCGGGAAAGCGTCACCGTTCGAATAAGTTCCAACCTCCTTGAAACGGCCTGATAGGTGTCCAACTGAAATGGACCCGCACCACCAGGAGCATGACAGGGCATACAACTTCTGGTGAAGAGCGGAGCAATGTGCTCACCATAGGTCGGCACCTGAGCAAATCTCACGGCCATCAGAACAAGTGCACTTACCATTTGCGTCTACTCAATTGTAATGCACTTCTTGATAGCGCTCGCCTCAATCTGCGCCTTCAGCCAAACAGACCTGCCCGAGCAACCGTTGAAGCCCACTACAATCAGGACGACGGATGGAAAGGCTCTGCAAGTTCCCAATGCAAAGCGCATTACCGTCCTCATGTTTCTAATGCCGGACTGCCCGATAGCGAATCGCTACGCACCTGAATTGAAGCGGCTCGCCGCAGAATTCAAAAAGGACGTGGACTTCGTTGCCGTTTATCCCGATTCAGACCTAACCCCCGAGTCGGCCGCTAAACACGCGAAAGACTTTGGACTGCCATTCCCAACAACGCTCGACGGGAAACTCACCTTGGTCAAGGCGACCGGTGCCACCGTTTCACCTGAGGCGGCCGTAATCGCTAAGAATGGCAAAGTAATGTACCGAGGACGAATCGATGACTTGTACACCAGCCACGGAACCCGAAAAGCAACCGTCTCTCGAAGGGACCTGGCAGTCGCCCTTCAGGAAGTGATCGCTGGAAAACAGGTCTCTAAGCCTGCCATTGCCGCAACCGGGTGCTTTTTGCCACAAAAGTGACGCAACCACCTATCGAACAAGCCGTATAAAAAGATGAATATGAAAGCCTATCGCCTTGCCCTAGTTGGCTCACTCTTCGCTTTGGCTTCGCTGTCGTTCGCACAAGTGTCCCTCAAGCGGACCGCGAAGGAAGGCGATACCTTTACCTACAAGATCAAAGCAGACCTGGACTTCCAAGGTATGTCCGCCCAGTTCACGAGCAAAATGACCGAGAAAGTGGTCAAGATCGCCGCAGACGGGACCATCACTTCAGAATCGTCCCAGGCTGAAACCAAGGTGAAACTTGGCGACGAAGAAATGGACGCTCCGGACTCCGGCGGCACCCAAACCTCAATTTTCAAGCCCAATGGCGAGATCGTTGAAATGAAAGGCGACATGGTGGACGCGAACGCCTACCGAGTAGCCTACATGAACTCGTTCTTTGCTCCCGAAACCGCCGTCAAAGAAGGCGATTCGTGGGAAAAGAAGATCGCTGCTGACTCAAAGACGGGCATGGTCGCTGCGGTCGCCAAGTACAAGGTAGAAAAGGCCGAGAAGGTCGGAGCGTACGATACGTTCCTTCTTACCTACGAGTACAAAGAGTCGACGGGCGACGCTCCCGCGAGTTCAAGTGGTAAGGTTTGGGTCAACACAAAGGACGGGTCCCTCGTTAAGTTCGAAGGCGAATGGAAGAATGCCCCAATCGCTGGCGCCCCAATGCCAATCAGCGCAAAGGTCTTCATCGAGCGAGTCTAGTCAAAATCGTTGGCCGCTTCCTCAACCAGTTGAAGAAGCGGCTTTTTTTCGTTTCCAGAGCCGCTCAAACCCCGATCCAAGCGCGATAAAGAACAGATAGCCAATTGCTGCTGGGACGAACCACGACGAGGACACGCTGACTCCTCCCGGAATGCGCTTCCAGAGGGGTCTTGCCTCCATCTGCTCTGCGTGGCGTTGATCGTCGCGAGCGCGGACGATTCGTTCTTGCTGTGATACTTCAAAATCAGCAAGGTAAGTTGACCTCAGCCTGACCGCAAGTTCGGGGTGATCCCGGTAGCTGCGAACTGGTCCATTCTTAGATACAGGTGCGTAATCTGGATCTTCGGTTACTCGCTTAAGCTCACCTTCAAGTCCAGAAGCATACGTCCGCAACTCGTAACTGGATTCTCGCGGCATCATAGTTCCGCACCAGTCTGCGTAACACGCCGCGTTATAAGTATCCGAAATGATGCTTCCAGCAAGTCCAGCGACCGCAAAGGCGGCAAGGGACCAACCCAAGCCAAAGCGATCTCCGAGTGCGCGGCTAACGAGGACCCCGAGTCCCAAGCCGATAAGGACGACTGGATTCAACGTCCAGTACGCATCTTTCGCGGACATCACCATGTAGGTCAGTCCAACGCCAAGAAAGAACGCGACCCTCATGTCAGGTCGGACGGAGTCGTATCTGGGAAGCGTTCAAGCCCCCTGCTGCGAGGCTGCTACCGCTTCTTCTTCGACTTTGCAGATGCGGCAACCGCTAACGCTTTATCTACCCAGACTCTTAGCTCTTCCAGGTTGTCAAGAACAGACTGGGGTACTTCCCAATAGTGCATCGGAGTGGGTGAATCGAACGGAAAGAAAGGGCCCATTCCAGCCTCTTCGTAATCGCCGCGGTTCAAGTCTGATACCTTGAAGTAGAGTTTGTCTTCAGCGATCAGCGCGAAGAACAGGCCTTCAGAGTAGATACCGACCCCTCCAAACATCGCTTTGGACGTGATTGGCACGACCTGTTCTAACAAATCTTCAACTTGTGTTCGGTATGCCGCGCTGAATCCCATCAAACTCTATTCTGCCTGATCAGAACTTCGCTTCTTTAGCAGGTCATCCAACACCCGCTCTAGGGCAGGTCCAACACGATCAATCTGAGTGAACGGCTGGGCTACCCAAACGATAAGGCTTACCAGCAAGGTTGCTCCGACAACGGTGCCGAAGCCGCTGACCATGCCTTGAAGAAAGCGCCTTCGAAGACTAGGGTTCAGGTGATCCTCCAGCCGGGACAGAGTCCTTTCCAGTCGAGCCAATGTCGGAGCCAATTCATGTTCAACCATTGTGTTTCAGACGTTAGAAACCGAAGATTCGGAAACGTTGTGGAAAAGTGAGGAGCAAATTCGGCGGTTTGACCGTTTAGAATCATTGAACATGAAAAAACCCAAGCCTAACGGCGCGACAAGCGTCGACGGGGGACCCAGACTTGGGGGTGAATGCCAAGGTGACTTGGCAAGGGTAGTTTCTGGCCCTAACCCGACAGCTAACCTCGTAGGCTCATGCAGGAACCGATTCCAATCGAATCGGAGGAGGTATTGGTTCGATGACCGAGCATGAAGTCCGAATGAGCGTGGATTCCATTTCACGCTCCGAACGGTCGGCAATGCAGAAGGTTCGAGCATTTGTTCGACTCCTTCAGCAAGTCCGAAATCATGCAGAGGCCGTCCACCAAGCCCGCGACTTGACGTCTCGAACTGCGGACTCGCAGGCGACGGCGCACTTGGATCGGCTCGCTCGAAGCCTCCGTATGCTGCACGACGAAGTGCGGTTGGCGGCTTGGAACGTAATGGTCCACTCGCTGGAACCGGTAAGGGCCTAAGTTTGAGCCGGACGTAGATTCGACCCCAGCAAACAAAGACGTTTGCTGGGGTCTGTCATTTAAGCCCTACGAGCCTTTAGCACCCGCGGCAATCCACGACTTGATCATCTCAACCTCAGGATCGCTGAGCGGAACCGCACTCATAGGCATCTGCTTGATGCCGTTTGTGCCTCGCAACGAGTGAACCATAATGCTCTCATCGGGCTTGCCAGCGAGCACGACTGGCCCTTTTGAAGCCCCCTTCATGATTGATTCGTGAGTTCGGAGGTCAAGGCCCGCCTTTCCACCCTCACCATGGCAAGGGAGACACTTTGAACCCAGCAGCGAAGAGACCTCAGCGAATGTCGCTTCCTTTGCGGACGGTTCAGGAGCAGGGTTTGACGTTGGCTCGTTCGTAGCCGACGGTTCACCCGAGTTCGACGCACAGCCGATCGCAAGAAGCAAAAACATCGCTAGCCCAAAGAGTCTTCGATTCATAGAACACCTATTGTATCCGCAGGAACGTAGAGACGAATCGGGTATCCTTTACGGACTAACTTTTTGGAGTTCATGACTAGATGAAGCGCACGTTCCAGCCGAATAACCGACACCAGCAGAAGACCCATGGGTTTCGGGTTCGCATGCGCACAACCGACGGCCGCAACGTCCTCAAGCGACGGCGAGCCCGCGGTCGAAAGCGCCTGTCCTATTAAGACCGAGCCACTCTCAGCGGGTATTTACCGCTCCTCCTACCGTCCACATTGGAGCCCGCGTTGAAGGGTGGCCTCACCAAATCACAGTTTGAAAAACTATTCAAGGAGGGAAAACGAGTCCAAGGCGACCTGGTTCGTTTGCTAGCATTGCCTGGCGATGGACGACTCGGTATCGCAACGAGCAAAAAGATCGGGAACAAACCTGATCGCAATCGGTGCAAACGCCGTATTCGCGAAGCCTTCAAAGCGCAACCTACTCGACCGCATTTCGGTTTAGACATTGTGGTCGTCGCATTCGAAGCCTCAGCAAACGCCCCGTTCCAGCAAATCGCCAACGAAGTGAGTCGCTTAACCAGTGAACTAGAGAAACGATGGGCAAACGAACTGGCGTCTTCCTAATCCGACTCTATCAGCGTTCAACCAAGTGGATGCCGCCAACCTGCAGGTACACACCCAGTTGCTCACAGTTCACTCTGGAAGCCATCGAAAAATACGGACTACTCAAAGGGTCATGGCTTGGATTCAAGCGGATCCTAAGATGCCATCCAGGTCGACCTGGTGGTCGTGATCCCGTTCCCTAAACCAACGATTTCAAAATGAGCCAAGCACCTTCGCCCAAAGCGAGCCTACTACAAACCCTGCTGATCGCAACAACGATCTTCCTGGGCATTCAGTTCATTTGTCCGAAACCACCGGATGACCCGCGATCCTCGGCTGAGATTTTCACGTCGCTTCAAAGCCAAAATGGCAAAGTTGACGATGTAGCGGCCCTCACGGACTTCCAAAGGCTACAAGGCAAACTCAATGCCGAAGTTGACGTCAAGAAACTCACCAAAGAGCAAGCGGACAAGACTCGATTCGAAGCCTCTGTTCTTCTGGCAGATACGCAGTTTCGGGCCGCGACTCGCAAGAACGACTTCCAGAAGATGACGATGGCGCAACAAGCGCTCAGCAATCTTCGCGGCGAGTTCGAAAAGAAGCCCTACTACAACGAGCCCGTCAAGGTCACGCCCGACAAGGAGTATCCCAGGGAAACGGTAACCATCAGTTCCCTCAAGGCCGAGGTGATGTCCAAAGCCCAGTTGCTCGGTGAAAACACCGCAGTCTGGGGCTTCTTCCCCGGCTATCAAATGATTGACTGGCTGGTGAACTTGACTGGTGCCCTTCCGGCCTTCAGTTACGCCTTCGCATGTTTCCTTCTTGCCGTCGTCGTTCGGGCGATCATTTGGCCCCTGGCGCAGAAGCAATATATGTGGGGCCGCCAGATGGCGCAACTCGCACCACTGGTTACCGAAATCCGAGAGCAATACAAGGACAAACCTCATCTCGCCCAAGAGATGAACATGAAGATGATGGAACTGTACAAGGAGTACGGGATGAACCCGCTCTCCGGGTGTGGCCCCGCCCTTCTACAGATGCCGTTGTTCCTCCTGGTGTACTCGTCGATGCTTCACTATCGGTACGAGTTCGAAAAGGGCACGTTCCTATGGATAACCGATGGGGTCGCCAAGGGAACCGGAGGCTTCACCGCCGCCAACCTGGGAGAGCGTGACGTTCCCCTGATCGTCCTGTACGGCATCTCAATGATCGCGACAACGTTGTTACAACCCGTCAGGGCCCCCGCGAACGCAAAGCAACAAAGGCTGATGGGTGTGAGCATCAGCGTGATCTTCACCATCCTGATGTTTACCGGAGCATTTCCGGTACCCGCCGCGTTCGTCCTTTACTGGATCTTTACCAACATTTTGGCGACGTTCCAGTCCCTTCGGGCCTACCGCTTACCCCTTAAGCCGCTGGTCAAAGTGAATGCTCCAAACGGGGGAGTCTATCCCTCCAACGGCATCTCGACCAATGGCGCAACCCCGAAGAAGACTGGCGTTCCGCAACGACACAAACCCAAGAAGAAGAAGTAAACCATGCCATCCATTGAAATCACCGCGAAATCTCTCGAAGAAGCCAAGGCTCAGGCCGCTGAAAAACTCGGCGTGCCTGCAAGTCAGGTCAAAGTAACCGTTCTTGAAGAAACCAAGGGTCTCTTCGGCAAAGTCAATCTCCGTGTTCAGGCTGAGGCTCCTGAGCCCAAGCCAGCCAAGGCTCCCAAAGCAGCACCAAAGGCAAAAGCCAAGCCCGTCGAAGAGCCTGCTCCCGAAGTTGTGGAAGCAGCACCTGTCGAAGCGGCCGCACCAGCAGCCGAGCCCAAGCGCAAGGGACTCTTCGGCAAAGCAAAGCCCACCGAGGCACCTGCAAAGCCTGAAGCCAAGCCGGAAGCAAAGGCTGAACCGAAGCCAAGGCCATCAACCAAGCCGGCCAAAGAAGATTCGGACTCAGAGGCGCCGCAGACTGCCGTTGCCACCGACGCTGATGGAAAGTGGTTCATGGAAACCCTTCAACGCTTGGCGGTTGCCGGAGATCTCGATGTCAAGGCAAAAGTCACCGAGATTAGTGGCAAGTACGTCAACGTCCAACTAGATGGCCGCGACGTGGCATACCTGGTCGGAAAGCATGGCGAAGTACTCAACGCCCTGCAATACCTCGTCAACATCATTTCAACTCAGCAGCGCGGCAA
Source organism: uncultured Armatimonadota bacterium (assembly GCA_937862825.1). Classification (GTDB taxonomy): domain Bacteria; phylum Armatimonadota; class Fimbriimonadia; order Fimbriimonadales; family Fimbriimonadaceae; genus CALMEF01. Next base: position 1,804 of record CALMEF010000163.1, on the reverse strand, counting down.
CGGTGTTCGAGTAACGCTTGACGGCAACGACTATCGTCTGCGCCGGGAACAGGCGCTTGAAAAACTGGCTCACAGCATTGCCGAACAGGTTAAGTCCCGCGGCGAGGAAGCAGTTTTGGACGCGCTCCCCGCATTCGAGCGGCGTATCGTCCACAAAGTCCTTGCCGGGTTCGAGGGTGTTCACACTTACAGCGAAGGCGAGGAACCAAATCGCCGCGTCGTCATTGCACCTGCGGAATAACGCTCGATTCGGAAGGCAACCGGTTCGAATCCCCTCTAATCGAAGACATTGGAGGGGTCAACTCCGAACCGGGCTCTGCCACACCGCTTCTCCGCCGCTTGCTCAGTTGGTGTTTCGTTTGATCCACACTTAATTGCCGTCGAAACACATTTTTGTCAACCATCAATTTTGAGAATCTTTGGCCTTCAGTAGTCCTCGGAAGTCGATGGCGAAGCGCCTGACTGTGAGCAAAATCATATTCACGTGATCTGGTTCAGGTCAAACTATACATGTGGATTCAAACCCACTTCAAGATCGGTTCGGGCGAATGCACACCTATTTGCGTGTGTCGCTGACTGACCGATGCAACTTTCGGTGCACCTACTGTATGCCGGAAGAAGGAGTTGAACTTACCGCGAAGGAGGAGATACTCACTCTCGAAGAAATTGAGACGCTCACCCGCATGTTCGTTGAACTTGGAGTTCGAAAAGTACGGCTCACCGGCGGTGAACCGACGATCCGGAAAGGATTCCTGGGCCTTGTGGAGAGTGTTGCAAACATCCCTGACCTTGAAGGGCTCTACCTTACGACCAATGGGCTCCTGCTAACCGACCTCGCCCAACCCCTAAAGCAGTCCGGACTCGCGGGGATCAATGTTTCGTTGGACTCGTTACGCCAAGATCGATTTGAGGCGATTACCCGTCGACCAGGACTTGAAAGAGTGTTGTCGGGAATCAAGGCGGCCCTTTCGGCTGGGCTGAACACAAAGATCAACGTGGTCGTCATGCCCGACCTTAATGAGGATGAGGTTGTCGACTTCGTTCGACTCACCAAGGACTGGGCCGTCCAGGTTCGGTTCATTGAGTTCATGCCGTTCCTCAGCAATGGATGGCAACACTCGCGGGTTTTGACGTCCGCCGAACTCAGAACACGAATTCAACAAGAAGTCGAGTTGGTACCCCTCGGCAAGGGCCCAAATGATGTCGCAACCGAGTGGACCGTACCGGGGTTTGTGGGGACAGTTGGCTTCGTCTCCAGCGTGACCGAAAGTTTCTGCGACGGATGCAATCGGCTCAGGCTAACCGCTGACGGTCAACTCAAATCGTGTCTCTTTCTACCCCCCGAGTCTGACCTAAAGGGTCTGCTGCGGCGCGGGGCTTCAAAGCAAGAAATGATCAACGCTATTCGAAAGACGCTTGCAGGTAAATGGGCCGCACATCCACCGATGGATCGCTGGCAACAACTTGACACACTGGCCATGGTGCAGATAGGCGGATGAGAGACGTTTCCCACAAGATCACAACCAAGCGCACGGCGCGCGCTGTCGCGACGCTGACCATGTCTGCCTCAACCATGGCGCATATTCACAACGGTACCGTTCCAAAGGGCGATCCGTTGCCAGTGGCGAAGGTTGCTGCGGTCATGGCTGCCAAGAAAACAACCGAGTGGATTCCCTACTGTCATAACATTCCGATCGAGTTCGTTGGAGTGAACTTCCACTTTGAAAGTGACCGAGTCGAGGTCGCGGGGGACGTCACCAGCATCGCAAAGACTGGTGTCGAGATGGAAGCCATGACAGCAGCC
>CALMEF010000162.1 GCA_937862825.1 uncultured Armatimonadota bacterium | reverse complement strand
ACCTCCAACGAACGCTATCTTGGAAGGCCCGGGGCGGGCGGTGTGCACCACGTGGCATTTCGGGTTAAGGACGATGCGGCTCTACACGACTTTCAGAATCGATTGGAGTCCGTAGGATTCGGCACATCGGGATACGTCGACCGCTTCTACTTCCACAGCCTTTACTTTCGGGAGCCCGGAGGAGTGCTTTTTGAGTTGGCCACAGATGGCCCAGGAATGCATTCGGATGAGCCGATGGACAGCCTTGGTCAGACGTTGTCTCTTCCCCCATTTTTAGAAGAGCGACGAGCAGAAATTGAAGCGAAATTGACGCCACTTTGATCTAAACTAGACCCATGCCCATTCAAGGTCGTGCCTGCATTCTTGAGGCTCCCGGCGAGTCCGCCGTCGTTCGTGAAGTTGAGATCGACTCGCCAGGACCTAACGAGGTCTTGGTTAGGCTCGTTGCAAGCGGTGTCTGTCATACCGACTTAACCGTCAAGATGCTCAATGGCAATGGAATGCCCTTCCCGATTGTCTTGGGGCATGAGGGGGCCGGAATCATTGAAGAAGTTGGCGAGGGAGTGACCGATCTGGCAGTTGGCGACCCCGTTGTGCTGGCCTATCGAGCCCCTTGTGAGAAGTGTCCGGCATGTCGCCGTGGCGACCCGCGTCGTTGCTACATGGCACTCAGGCCACAACCACGCATTAGGAGAAAGTCAGATGGCGCGGTTTGCTCGCAAGTGCTTCGTTGCGGCACGTTTTCAACCCACACGGTGGTGCATTCGAAGGCTGCCATCAAGATGCCATCCGAAATGCCGTTGGACAAAGCATGTTTGATTGCGTGCGGCGTCATCACTGGAGTAGGCGCAGCCATGAACACCGCACCGGTCTTTGAAGGAGCCAGGGTTGCGGTGATCGGCTGTGGAGGAGTTGGTCTTTCCGTCATTCAAGGGGCCAAACTTCGTCATGCACGGCAGATCATCGCCGTTGATGTTAACCCGGTCAAACTGGATTGGGCAAGGAACTTTGGCGCAACTCACTTGGTCGATGCGAGCAAGATTGACCCCGTTGCTGAGGTCCGTCGGTTGACCGAGGACGGGTGGGACGGTGGCGTCGAGTTTGCCTACGAAGCGACAGGAATCCCTGCTTGCACCGAGCAGGCGGTCAAGATGCTTTCCTACGGTGGCACCGCCACCACCATCGGCTTCCCAGCGGCAACCGATGCCGTCAATCTGAATCTTGGCGATTTTGCCACCGGGGTCTACTGGAACAAAGCCGCGCTGAGGGTTTGCCATTGTGGCGACGCCTTACCGTCGCACGACTTTCCCTTGATGGCTCAACTTTATCTAGAAGGCAAGTTGAATCTGGATGCGATGGTGACCCGCAAAATCACCCTCGACGATGTGGAAGACGCCTTTCACGAGATGGAAACCGGAAACGTTATCCGCTCGGTTATCATGCTTTAGGCATGGAGAACTCTTCGCTGAGTGCGGCCAAGATGGATCCTGCTTGGTCGCCCTCCGGCCATATCTCAAACTCGCCTGCATCGTGGTAATCGGGGCCATATTCGATCAGCCAATCCCCGTGAATCATGGTGCCGTCCAAAAGCCGCCGTAATGGACCTTGTGCGTAGCGTACGACTTACAGAAAGAGACCTCTCCGGTGGAATCAAAGTCGCCTGCGATGAGAAACGGACCAACCCGATCCATTCCTGAACCCGCAACCCGGCCCTTGGAAAATCCGAGAGCCATTTCCATATGCCCACGGCTGCGGTGTTGAATCCAGAATCCTAGCCAAGAACCCGATAGCGTCTCCAACTCGCGCATATACTCCTCCAATCCGCTTCCCCAAAACGGACTTAACAACATGATAACGCCGAATTGACGAAAATCGGAGAAGAATTTAAAGAAATTTTCGGGCGTTTACGAGGGATCGAGGAACAGCAGTCATTGAGTCCTCCTCACCTTCATATTCAACGCTGAGCCAGCCATCAAATCCAGCGACTTTCAAGGCCTCAATACACTCGCCGAGGTCCACGCCGCCTTCACCGATGGCTGCCCCTGCAAAGCGCTTCCCAGAAAGACTTGTGAAATGCGCCTCGGGGTCGTCTGGAGGTGCTGGTCGGAAGTCCTTAAAGTGGACCATGTAGGCATATGGGGCAACTTCCTTAACCGCCAAATGGCTTGCCTGGTCAACGAGTTGAAAGTTTCCCGTATCGGGATTGGCTCCTAAAGCATCGCAACCAGAAAGTTCGCGAACGTCTTGAATAATGCCAATAACCTGGTCGCTTCGGCCCGCTAACGTCCCGTGGTTTTCAAGAGCCAGCCTAATGCCATGCTCATGGGCATATCGGGCACCCTCGGCCAGGCCCTCAATGATCCAACCTCTTGCCTGATCGAACGTGATCCCTTCCGCAACATCACCAGCAAAAACTCTCACCACCTTGGCGCCGTAGTTGCGAGCCTCGTCAACTCCAAACCGAATTTTCTCAACCTGATTGGCCCGTTCTTCCGGGTCAGTCTTCGCATGATTTTGGGCAATGCTGAAGATCGGAACCGTCAGGCCTGTTTCTGCAAGCGCCGCCTTGATCGCGGACCGTTCGCTATCAACCTCAGGGCTCGTCAGGGCCTTTGTCCTTCCTTGAGCGGCCTGATAAAAGAAGTCTAGAAGTTCAACTCCGTCGGCTCCTGCACGGTTTGCCTCGCGAACAAAATCGGGAATCGACATGTTTCCGGCACGCCAAACCCGGAAGTAACTCCACATGGAGACGCCTAGATTCACTTCGTTGCCTGCCCTGCGTTCATCGCCATCACAGGCGTCTCATTCAGATCGTTCCCCAACCATTGTGAGATGGGGGCGAACAGGACGCCGATCAGCAGGACCCCTGCGGCGCATATTGCGACCGTCGTGCTCAGGCCCGTGTTCATCTTTGCCACCCTCGGCGTTTCCTCATCGCTAACAAATGCGGCCTTCGCAATACCCAAGTAATACGCGATGCTAATCACCGAGTTGATTGCCAAAGCAATGGCAAGGAGTCCCAGGTTCGCGTTAATTGAGTCCACAAAGATCTGGAACTTTCCAACAAAGCCGGCGGTGATTGGAATCCCTATCATGCTTGCCATAAAGATGATCAGAACACCTGCGGCAAGCGGCGACTGCTTCCAGAGCCCATTGAAACTCGCCACCGTCGTTTCCTCTCGTCCTTCCTTGGCAACCATGGAGACGATAGCGAGGGTGCCGATGGTCATCAAACTGTAGGCCAACAAATAGTAAAGAACGGTCGTGACCCCGATTTGTCCAGGGTTTGAGAAGTGGGCGAGCAAGCCAACAAGCAAGTAGCCTGCGTGGGCGATGCTTGAGTATCCAAGAATTCGTTTGACGTCTTTCTGAGTCAATGCCACCAGGTTGCCAACGGTCATCGTGAGAATCGCAATGACGGTCAGCGCCGGAATCCAGAGGTCGCGCAAAGGCAACATGCCATGTAGGACCCGATATAGGGCGGCAATCGCGGCGATCTTCGAAACGGCTGCCATGAACGCGGTCACGTTGGTTGGTGCACCCTGGTACACGTCTGGAGTCCATTGATGGAATGGGACGAAAGCGCTCTTGAACCCAAGGCCAACAAGAAGAAGCCCCAGACCAAAGAGCAACATGTTCTTCGCGGCCAGGTTGTTTGCCGACCATGCGCTGGCGATCTCGTCAAGGTTGAGCCCCCCGGTCGCTCCGTAAACAAAGGCGATTCCGTAGAGCAAGAATCCAGAGGCAAAAGAGCCCAGAAGGAAATATTTCAGCGCAGATTCTTCGGACTTGTGCTCGCTCCGGCTCATGCCAGCCATGACATAAAGGGCGATAGAAAGCACCTCGAGTCCAAGGAAAATGACCAAGAGGTTCTTCGAGGTCGCCATCAGCATTCCGCCTGCCGTAGACCAAAGAGCCAGCGGATAGAACTCACGGAAAGCGATACGCTTCTCCTTCAAATAGCCATCACTGAAAAGAAGGCAAAGGAAGCAGGAAACGATGAGAATGAACTGAATCGCAAGCCCAAAGCGGTCCACGGTGACCATTCGGGCCAAGACATCCTCGTCCGGTCGATACCATTGCTGTATGACGAGCGCTCCGCTAACCAGTAGACCGATCAAGGAGATCGCCCGAACCGACGAAGTGGACTTCTTGTACCAAATCAGGTCGGCAGTAAGAGCCAACAATCCAGTGAGAATGACGGCCACCATCGGCGCGATCGCCTGGAAGTCAATTGAAGGTACGGGAAAACTATCCACCGGCCTCGAAATTTACCCTAGGCGAGTTGCATGACAAGACACCTGGGCATTCCACCAAGGTCAGATACAAGTTCCACAACTCTCCATCCAGAGGCCGAAAAGACTTCTTGAACTTCCTTCGCTCGGTCATCGCCAACCTCGACAATCAAGTATCCGCTTGCCGAAAGAAATTCTTTGGCTTCGTCTGAAATCCTACGGTACAGGCTCATCCCGTAATCCTTGGCGAACAGCGCAAGGTCCGGTTCGAATCGCCTGACTTCAACGGGTAACTGTTCTTCAACACCGATGTAAGGCGGGTTAGACACAATGACATCAAACTGCCCAATCCCAAGGCTGGAAAAGAGGTCGGAGCGGTGGAACGTTAACGTAGACCCCAACCGCTTGGCATTCAACTGCGCAATCTCAAGGGCTTCGGATGAGATGTCAACCGCAGAGACTCGAGATTTTGGTTGCTCAAGGGCGATGGTTATCGCGATGCAGCCCGAACCTGTTCCAACATCAAGCACAGTCCCACCGTCAGGGATACGTTTGAGGGTCGCTTCAACCACCACCTCGGTTTCGTGCCTCGGAATGAGCACATGGCGGTTGACAATAAACCGTCTCCCGTAAAACTCGCGATAGCCAAGTATGTAGGCTAGTGGTTCCTGGCCCTCGCGTCTCTGCAACAACGCCTCGCCAGCGAGGTCATTGAATGGCTCGTCGCCACGAGACAACAACCACGAACGATCACGACCCTCAACGTGGGCCGCAATTACCTGGGCCTCCAGTCGGGCCGACTCAATACCGACCCGTTCGAGACGGTCAGTTGCCACCCTCACCCACTCCCCAACGGTCACTCGATGCGGATGCTCCGAGTGGATACGAACACTTGTCCGAACATATCGGTCGTGCGAACGTGGATTGGGTAGACGCCAGGTTTATCGTATCCAGACAGCGGGAGTTTCCAGAGGTGAGTCGAGATTGCAGGTCCCGATAGCGGGCGGTAGGGCTTCTCCAATTTTGCCTCCCGGTCCGCCGCCTTCTTGAACTCAGGATCAATTTCAAGGGCACGAAGCATCGAGCGCCACTTTCCATCACCGAGGCTCATCTCAACTTTGCTTTTGTCGCTTCCACCGAACACGTTGACATAAACCATCGTGCCGCGAGCCTCCGCGACCTTGAGTGACTCAGGAGCATAGATGTTCATCTGGTAGGAAGCGGGGCGACGCGCCGCACGGAACTCGATGGAGTATTGGTTGCCGTCGAATTTGAAGAGCGAGTACCCATGAGGTGCGCCATCTCGCATCGTGGTGTGCGGTACTCCCAACGGCCCTGGGGCCCCTGTCCACCAACTTCCGCAGGTCGTGACGTTGATCACGTGATGATGCGGTTCGGGTTTTTTCCATCCATCCTTGGTCGTGATGAACCGATGTTCCTGCATATGGGTATGGGCTGAAACCGAAAGGCAATAGGGGCGTTGCTCAATTATTTCGAACAATTGCGCTCGGTCCTGAATCTCCGTCATCGGAATGTGCATGCACAGCACGACCAATTGGTTTGCTGGCACATGCGCAAGGTCCTGCTTCAACCATTCCAGTTGCGCGGCTCCCAACCCGGCCTTGTAACCTTGCTTCTGATCCGCTGCGTTGGCGGCACTGGTCCAAACCACGTTATCCAGCACGACGAAGTGGGTAGGACCGTAATCGAATGAGTAGTAGGACGGTCCAAACACGCGCTCCCAATGCTCGTCGGAAAAGCGATCATCCGTCGCATCGTAGTTGATGTCGTGGTTACCCAGAACGTAATACCACGGGATACCGATCATGCCGATCGTCCTAACCAAGGGCTCTGTCACGCTCAGGTCATCAAAAACGACATCTCCGAGAGTTACGCCAAAGGCGCCACCGTCGGGATTGCCAATGAGGGGTTCGATAATGTCCCTGGCGAGATAGTCAACCTCACGGAGGTCTCGTGGCTGCGTGTCACCGAAGAAGAGGGCGGTGAACTTGTCGGACTCTTTCACCTTGGTTAAAGGAAAATCTATTGACTCGGGCAGGGGACCCGTGGGTGCAACACCAGCGTGCCTCAACTTTGGCGAACCTGATGGCTTATGGTTGTAATAGAACCGTGGCACTTTGTGCTCATCGACCGGAGTCATCCAACCGCGGGGCTTGACGACGAAGAACATCGTGTCGTCGTTGTGCCCAAGTTGCCAGTTGCCGTTGCGGTCAGTTTTGACAACGTCTCGCATATTGGAGACGCGTACCCCTCCGATGCCCCTTTCGCCCTGATCTCGCTTGCCGTTTCGGTTCTCATCATCAAACACAACTCCCTTGGCCGTGCCTGTGTAGGGAGCGGGTGGGACAACCTGGGCGGATGCGGGGAGCGCGACTACCGCAATGGCCAAACTTAGGATCACACGCATGATCCTCATACGTTACCGGGTTTTAGTTAAGAGCCTGCTAGTCCGGCGAGAACTCAAGCCCAACAACTTTGTCATTTGCCAAAAGGACTCGCCCAAAGTCGGCATTGTAGTTGCCATCAACTTTGTTCCATTGATAACTCAGTACGTGGGTCGCACCCACGTCATTTGAACCGGCCTCATGAGTCCCGCTGAAGGAGTACGCCCTCATAACGTTCATCGCCTGTTCCTTGGTGGCCCCAATCGAGATGCCATGCAGCGTCGTCACAAAGTTGTTCCTCGGGTTCCAAGGCTGGCGCACAAGCAGCAGGGCAGCCACGCAGAAAACAATCAGACTGCAACTCTCCATACGTCCAGCCGCCCCTATACTCCTTGCGCATGCAAAGACGAGCAGGAGGCAAGCAACTGGCACGCAAACGAAAAGCCATGCGGTCAGGTTCGGCAAATGGCCAGCACTTACTGTGCCAATGAACCACATCCAGCCCACGCACAGCAAAGTCAATAGCCAAAAGGCGGTACGCCCCGATGCGACCATACCAATATCGTAACACAAGAAAGCCCGGCAAACAACTTCAGAGTTCGCCGGGCCTATGCAAGAAAGATCTTACGCCTTCTTCTTTCGGTTTCGCTTCTTGGCTAGTCGCCACTGACCGGTCTTCGCATCGAGAACCAACTTGTGTCCCGCGGGAATCTTGTTGAGAGCTTCCGCAAGTTCGTTGGGCATCTCAGGCGCGGATCGTCGCCGCCGCGAAGCACTGCGTCCCTTTGGAGGATTCAATGTTGCAAAGGCCTTGGAGGCGTCGGCACCACCCTCCATAGCCGACAACTTGCCGTCAACGATCTCGTACAGTTCGCTACTTGCCGAGAACGACAGGAACAGGTGCCCCTCACCTGCTATCAATCGTGCTTCAACGGGAAGCGTGTACTTCTTCACGCCAACTCGAACAGTGAGAAGACCCTTTTTCGGGGCCACTTTGAACTTCAAAGAGTTCTTGACTTCTTTCGCAGTTTTTTTGACCATAGTCTTTAAGACAAACCTCGGCCTTAACTATGGCATAAACGAGGCTTCCATATTGTCTATCAGCCACGTTGAACCCAATTTTGCGGCAACTATGCTCCTTGCCCCTGCCATGATCGACTCTAGTGGTTCCAAGTTCACTTCATCGACGACGGCGAGATAGTCCACTTCAAAGCCCGCCTCTTCTAACCGCCTAGTGCCTTCTTCAATGAGTTCTTTGAGATCGCGCTTTGCTGAGTTGGTTCGAATGTCTACTAGTACTTTGTTCAACCAAGGCGCGACTTCACGATTGGCTTCGCTCAAGTACGCATTACGGCTTGACATTGCAAGTCCATCAGGCTCACGAATTGTCTCACAAAAACGTAACCGTAGTGGAATAGCGAGGTCTTCGACCATGGCCGCGATCACCCGGCATTGCTGATAATCTTTCAATCCAAAATAGGCGACAGTGGGTTGCGTGACGCCGAACAAGCGAGAAACAATGGTAGCGACCCCGTCAAAATGTCCGGGACGTCGTTTCCCCTCCCACCTTTCGCTAAGCCGCTTAACTGAAACGGTCGTTCGCAACTCCCTCGTAAAGTCGGGCCCAGGTGCAAAAACCCAAGCCGCGCCAGCTTGTTCACAAAGCGTGAGGTCGCGTTCTTCTTGCCGTGGATACTTCGAAAAGTCCTCATGGGGTCCGAACTGAAGCGGATTGACAAAGATTGACACTCCAACTTCGTCGCACTCCTCCTTTGCCGCGGTGATTAGGCTCAGGTGACCCGCATGCAATGCCCCCATTGTAGGAACAAAGCCGCGTGTGCCAGTTCTGGACGGTATCTCACCCGGAGTGCGAAAGATCCTCAAAATGAGTTCTCCGACGTGGGGAACGAGCCGTTCTTTACTTCCTCAGAGTACCGTTCAATGGCCTCCTGGAGGATCGAACCTGCTTCCACATAGCGCTTGGCGTGCTTGAAATGACCAGATGTCAGCCCCAGTAGGTCGTGGAATACTTGAACCTGACCATCACAAACCGGCCCGGCCCCAATGCCAATCGTTGGGATGCTCAACCTGGCGGTGATGCTCTCTGCGAGTGCCGCAGGGATCAACTCTAGAACGATGGCATAAACCCCTGCCTGTTCCAGCGCCAACGCAGCGTCGAGAACAGCGTCGCCATTCTCACGTCCCTGAACCCGAAATCCCCCGAAGGCGTGAACCGACTGCGGAGTAAATCCAACATGCCCACAAACCGGGATGCCTGCCCTCACGATGGCTTCGACTGCTTCGGTGTATGCACCCTCCAACTTAACCGACTGGGCACCCGCCTTCATCAATCTGACACTGGAGGCCACCGCCTGCGAGACGGACTCTTGGTACGATCCAAAGGGCAAATCCCCGATGACGTGGGCTCGAGAAGTTCCGCGAGAAACTGCTGCAACATGGCGTTCCATGTCCTCCAAAGAAACTGGAACGGTGGTGTCGTACCCAAGTACAACATTGCCCAGCGAGTCTCCAACCAAAATTGCGTCCACACCTGCCGCGTCCGCAAGGAGAGCACTTGAATAGTCGTAAGCGGTAATAACGGCGATCTTCTCACCCTTCGCTTTCATCGAGCGCAGAACGGGCGCAGTGACCTTACCGGGCATAAAGTCGAGTTTACCGGTTCAAACCAAGTTCGCTCAGAATGAATGTTGCATGATCTTGCGGCTTGACCTTTGGCCAAGTGCACTCAACTGCACCGTCTGGACCAACCAAGAAAGTTGACCGCTCAATCCCCATGTACTTGCGACCATAGAGCGACTTCTCAACCCACACGCCCAACGCTTCAGCCAGAGCATGCGCTTCATCTGCGAGAAGCATGAACTTCAACCCATACTTGTGGATGAACTTCTGGTGAGACTTCACTCCATCTGGGCTAACACCGATCACCTGTATTCCCTGCGCAGCGAGTTGCTCCAATCCGTCATTCAACGAGCAGGCCTGGGCCGTGCAACCGCTCGTATCGTCCTTGGGATAGAAGTAAACGACCGTCTTCTTGCCTTCAAAAACGCTATTGGTTACGGTCTCGTCGGCTTGGTTCTGCAGGGAGAACTCGGGGAAGATTGAGCCGGGCTGAATCATGATTAGTTCTACGTCTTGGGTTCGAAAAGGTTCTAAAGTGGCTGCTCGACGTCCAGAAGCATCGCCTGCATCAAGTCCACTCGCAGCACAACACCCAAGAGAACCGTATTCTCAACGACTGGGAACAGGGTCAGGCCGCTGACGAGCATCTTGTGTAGGGCCTCGCTCACTTCAGTATCTGGCTCTGCGCAGGTGGGGTCCTTTGTCGCGTAGGCCAGGGCGGGCTGGTACGCGATCCCAGTGATCCCACCCTCGCCGGTGATAGCGCGACAAACGTCGCCTTCAGTCAGAACGCCGATGGGTGCCATATCGGCATCCACCACGACTAAGGCGGGAAACTGATAGATGTCCATCTTGTCGACCGCATCCCTGACCGTACTCTCGGTAGTCAAAACAGGGATGTGAGCGTGCAAGACTTCGCGAAGCGTCATCGGCAGGGATTCTACTTGGGCATAATCCCCGTATGCATGTTGACGTCGCCATCATCGGCGGAACAGGGGTGGGAAATCGGCTTGAGGCGCTCGGAGGCAAGCCTTACTTCATTCCAACCGAACATGGAATCTTGAGGGGGCTTCGTGCCGACATTGGCGGCAAATCAGTCCTGTTGCTTCGACGTCATTCTGCTGGCCATCGCGTGCCGCCACATCGCGTGAACTATCGCGCCCTTGCAGCAGGAGTCCGAAAAGTGCGAGCAAAGATGTGCCTTGCATCCGCTGCTGTGGGAAGCCTTCGCTCGGACTGGCCCGCGGGAACCTTGGCGCTTTGTTCCGACTTCCTTGACTTGACCTTCCGTAACCCCACGATGTTCGACAGCAAGGTCGTTCACACCGATTTCACCGAGCCATTCGGAGTCATCGGACGCGGGCTCATCCAACGGGCTGCCCATGACCTTGAAGAGAGCCTTCATGATGGGGCGGTCTATTTTTGCGGGAATGGTCCGCGCTATGAGACGCCCTTTGAGATTGAGTACTACCGAAAGCTTGGAGGAGACGTGGTTGGCATGACTGCCGCGACCGAGGCCATCCTTATGCGGGAAGCGGGCGTGGATTACTGTTGCCTCTCGGTGGTCACCAACCTTGCGGCGGGATTGTCGCCAACGCCGCTAACGCACCAGGAAGTTGAAGAGGAAATGAACCGCTCTGGGGGGCGAGCCGTAAACCTGTTTCTTAAGGCCATCGAACTACTGTGACCAGACGCCAACTTGCGCTCCACCTCGCCATGGTTCCCGGGATCGGGGGCAAAACGCTGGTGCGCATCTTGGCCCGAAACGACCTTCTCAATCGGTCTCCGGATACGTTCCTCTCATTTTCAGAAGAGTCTTTACGCGAGGAGTATCGACTTAGCGAAAAGGTCGCGTCCGCGATAAAGTCACTTTCTCGACGACGAAAGGAAGCCGGCGAACTTGAAGCCAGGTTGGACGGACTTGGCGTATCGTTGATAACTGCGGTGGATGCACACTATCCTGAGAAAATTGAGCAGTTTGATCCCGACCCGCCCGGAATCCTGTTTCTGTACGGCAATCTAAAACTTCTGAGCGCGAAGACCTTTGGAATCCTAAGTTCCAGGGACACCTCGCCCGAGGGCCTAGACAAGGTGGAGTCGTTGGCTGAGGCTGGAATCCTCAACGGCGAGGTTCTCGTGAGCGGTCATGATCGACCCGAGTATCAGCGTTCGGCAATTGTTCCGCTCCGCTGGGGAGCGCCGAGGATACTGGTGCTTGACCGAGGTTTGTTTGAAGCCTTGGGTGAAAACCTTTCCGACGAGCCTTTCCGTGCCGCCCGCCTATGGCGCTACCAGTTCGACCCAAAGACCGACTTGGTGGTAACGCCATTTCGCCCAGACTCAAAGTTCATCGGCGCGAACAATCGAGTCCGAGATCGCCTGATAGCCTCGCTCAGTGATCGAATCGAGTTCATTGAAGTACGCGAAGGAGGCAATATGGCCAAACTGAGGACGATGGCGATTCAGGCTGGGTGGGCATAATCAAGAGATGATCAGTCTCGCTCTGTCCTTTGTGCTGGCACCGCAAGAGCCCAAAATGGCCATCCACATCATCGCGGTCCTTAAGACAGGAACCAACCAAGTGCCCCTAGCCCCTGATCAGGGAGCAAAGATGCAGCGCGAGCATCTCGGCAACCTCACGGGGCTGGTCCACCGAAAGAAAGCCCTCGCCGTCGCGCCGCTCGATGGAGCAGGAGACTGGCGGGGTCTAATCGTCTTCCAACCCGACATCACCGAGGAAGTTGCCAAAGCCAGCCTTGCCGATGACCCCTTTGTTAAAGGTGGATACCTCCAAATCGAAGTGTTGAAATGGTATTCCCAAGTGGACGTGTTCAAGCCAAGAACAGCAGGATTCCTTGACTTGGAAGCTGTCACCTTCGGCTTACTCGTTCGCCCGAAAGACGCTCCAACCTACCCAGAAGCAGAGCTCGCCGAGATTCAAAAGGGGCATATGGCCAATATCATCCGAATGGCCGATGCCGGGTGGTTGGCGGCCGCCGGTCCACTCGCCTCAACCTCTGACCTCCGCGGCATCTTTGTGTTCCGAGGCACCGACCAAAAGCAGATTCGCGAGGAGGTCGCAAAGGACGCCGCGATTCAAAAAGGACGCCTCGAATGTCGTCTGTCCACGTGGTATGTGTCGAAAGGCGTCGTTCCGCCCGCAAAATAGCAGTTAGCCGCGGTTGTCCCAAACCTTGAACTGAACTTGGTAAATGGCCTTGCGCAACTCTGCCAAGACCAAAGCCCGTGCGGAGTCAATACTCCCGCCGTTCAAGCCCAGGTCGTCGTCGCGGATCTCAAACAACTTCTCTCGGCGGCCATAAACCGAGGTCCCGTCCATTTTCAGGTCAAACAAGGCGGGCACCTCCTCCACAAACCCGTTAAGGTCAACGGCTGCTCGGTGGCGGGGCCGGTGCCATCGTTTCCGCCACGCTTGAACAACTTGCGCCCGGCAAACCAAATCTCGCTGGTCTCCTTCACTTGAACGCGAAATGACGTCGACACCGCGCTCCGACGGAGAGGAACATTTGCCTCAGCCAGCCTTTGGATCAAGGCATCAGCGCGTTGACGTCCCGGTGGGTGAGTTCGATAGATGCCCCAATCAATCGCACCCTCGGCAATGCGGTCTCGTTTCGCCAACCGCTCCATAAAGGTCAACATCCCAACCGGGTTGTAAGCACTCTTTCGAAGCAACTGCAGGCCGCCGTAGTCAGAAGCCAACTCGGCCTCAACGCTCCAACCGCTTCCCAAGGCCTGCCCAACCAAGGAACCCAGTTGCAGGAACTCAGGACCGATCCGTCCGCCAGTCAAGATCGTCGCAAGCAGCAACGGAATCTGAGCGACAGAGACCTTGCTCTGCTCTCGCTCCAAAACCGCGAGATGTCGAAACGCTGCGTGAGCGATTTCGTGCCCAATAACTCCAGCCAACTCATCGTCGCTTTCCGCGAACTTGAGCAAGCCCTCATAAATGTAAATGTATCCGCCAGGAAGCGAAAAGGCATTGACGTCGTCACCCTCAACGACCTTGAACGTGTACGTGAAAGGATTGAGCCGCTTATCACCCCACGTGACCGCGAGTAGATTCTCGTTACATATCTTCGAGAGTTCAGCACCAATCCGATGCACTCGATCAATCGCCGCCTGATCCTTCGAAAGTTTCAGTTCCTTTTCAACGATCTCCGAATACTCTTTCCCCCGCTTGGCGTCGTTCTCGAGGTCCTGTTGGTGCTTCTTGTCAATCGGTTTCTGATCTTGGATGTGCACCATGCACGCATGACCCATCCCTGACCCGAGCGAAAGAGCAAGGGCGGCGAGGAGAGGGAGCCGAAGCATGATTGTTCTAGGTTTCACTTGCTGCGGGATGTGCCGCCCAATTGTACGACGTTCTATCGGTCATGGGCGATACGCCTATCGGTAAACTCGGAGACCATGCCCACCGTCGAAACCTCGGTCTGGATCAACGCTCCGCTGGAAAGAGTTTACGCAATTGCCAAAGACAACCGCTCGTTCCCCGAGTTCATGAAGGATGTGAAGTCGCTAAACGTGATTGAGGAAGACGGTTCGCGGATCGTCAGCGAATGGGTTGGACTCATTCCCCAGTTCATGCTCAAGGTTCGTTGGACGCAAGAAGACGTTTGGAATGACGCCCAGCATGTCTGCACGTTCAAACAGGTGAAAGGCGACTACGACAGCCTATCTGGCGATTGGAAGTTTGTGGAAGAAAATGGGGGCACGCGATTTGACAGCGTCGTGGACTACGAATACAACGTGCCAACCCTCGGCCCCTTGGTCAAAAAGGTCATCTATGGCATCGTGGTGAAGAACATGGAGAACGTGCTGGGTGCGATAAAGAGTCGGGCCGAAGGTAGTTGACTTGTCCGATCTGACTGATCATTCTTCGCCCAATGGCACACTTCTTGCAGTCTAACAAAGACAATGAAGTTTCTCGCCGTCGCCTCCGTTCTTGCCGCCTCGCTTTCCGCTCACGCAATCGTCATTGATTCCTTCATGGCTGGACCGTACGATTCGGGCTCGATCACTTCGGTCGGACCCTTGTTTACCGCGACCCAGAATGGACCAACAACGGACATCATCGGCGGAATCCGCGAGGTCAAGCAGCAACTGTTCGCGAATCCTCTCGGAACAAATGGCGGCGCCCGCATGACGGTCGGATCGGGAGTGATGGCTGTGAGCCAAGCGCCCATGACCGACGGCCAGTACGCGCTGTTCTATGGCAACCCCGGCAACTTCCTGAACAAGGACATGTCCGCCGAGACCGCATTCCAGTTCGACCTGCTGTTCAACGACCTCGCCCCGCTTCGATTAAATCTGCGTGTCGGCACCAACGGCTTTGGCTCAAGCAATGCGATCGTGAACCTCCCGGTAGTGACTTCAGGCCCCCAAACGGTGGTCGTGCCCTTTGCTGCGTTCACTGGAGCGGCGCAGTGGAATGACATCGACTCCGTCCGCTTCTTCTTCGATACTGAAACCAGTGGCGACTTCGCAATCGGTCAGATTTCAACGGTTCCAGAGCCAACCGCATTTGCGGCTCTCGCTATCGGCGGCTACGTATTGCTGCGACGGCGGCGGAGATGAGGTACTTAAAGGCTAAGTTGGTATCAACTCGACATCCGGATACAGCATGGAGAGCGCTTCGTCGAAAGTAGCCAACCTGCCTCCCATCTTTCGAGCTAAGCCGACCAAGTAGGCATCAGTCACCTGGGCATGTCCCAGAATCTGGCTGAAGTCGACCTCAGCGTATGAAAGTGAGTCTTGCCAAAACGTGTAACCGGGCCATTCCCGTAGCCGCCGAAAAGTTTCGGATGCCAGGTTCCTTGCATCCTTTCTGGTGCGAAACAAGTACCGCGCCAGTGCTCCTTCAGTAATGGGACAGCCAGCAAACGAACCGATCGGACGAAGCCAGTCTTGAGCAGCGGAATGATGGATATGCTCGGGGGTTACAAGCGGTATCAACACGCACGAGTCCAGTAGGAACTTCATTCTTCAGCAATAGCCGCCTCAACTTCCTCCGGCGTAACCGTACGTCCGACGTAGATGGCGGGAAGGCCCAAGTCGGTCGTGCCCAATGGTAATACCGCGGTTTCTTTCGGAAAAAAATGGTCCTCTAACATATCGCTAACCAACCGACTCAAGGTCACCTTTCGGCTATGCGCGACGGCCCGGGCAATTTGTAAGACCCGAGGATCAAGGTCGATCGTTGTCCTCATACATACATTATACGCCTCATCAGTGCATCATGATGCACTGATGTAATGATGAACGCAATCTAATCGAAAGACACTTTGGGGCAAACGTGACAACAAAAATCAGAAACTAGATCGTCGCGCAAGGTTGACGCTCACCCAACCCGCTTCGCCATTACGCAGGCGGCAATCAGGAACGACTCCTCCACCGGTGCCTCCGCGAGCGGTCTCAGTACTGGATCAGGCTCGCAAAGCAAAGACAACGCCTCAACCTCTCGGCCTGAGGAGTACAGCGCCAACGCCTCATGAAAGCGCTGATTGAACTTGGAAACGCCCTTGACTTGCTCCAACAAAGCCGCATCACGCGACATACCCTCTGTCAGCATCAGCCGGTACACCTCACGCTCGACCCCAAGCACTCTGGCCACACCTAACAAACATCGCCGACGAGTGATGATGGAAACGCTCTTTTGGGCAATGCGCAAGATCGCCGGAATGTCGTCGTGATTCCCAATTGCCCCCAACGCATAGGCCACCTCACAAGAAGCCTCATCGTCGTAGTAGTTCAGGGACTGACGAACAAACGCATGCGAGCCACGAAGTTCCAACTCAGAAATTGCCTCAGCCGCCGCGATTCGCACACTGGGAGTCGGATCAAACAGAGAGTCGCCAATCACACCCTCTGCCTCACGCGCACCGAGTTGGCGAAGCGCCTGGAGACTTGCTCGACGCAGGTCAGGGTCCCCCGGCTCCTTCGCCGCTTCCATCAAGGGCGCAATCGCTTGATCCGACCCGATGCGCGCTAGGGCCTTCGCCGCCGCACGGCGAACAATTGACCGTGGACTCCTCAGTAACTCGCTGAGGGGCCGAACCGCCGACGCATGACCCAAAAGCCCCAGTGCCTCAACCGTCTCTTCCTCAACCAAGTCCGGGTGGTCTTCCAGCATGTGTATGAGAGCCTGAGCCGCCTTCGGATCGGCTAGCATCGCCAAGGAACTGGCTGCTTGGCGACGAACTCGCGGCGACGGGTCATGGAGGGCCTTGATAATCTCATCGGCCGCCAGCGAGAAGTTTTTCGTCCCCACATCGGAGATCGCAATCTCTCTGGCTTCAGGATCGTCGCTCCGCGCCAATTCTCTCATCGCGCGATACCCTTTCGGACTCACCTTGCTGAGGTCCTTGAGCGCGCGCCGAACCTTGAGCGCCCCTTCCTCTCGAACTGGAGCGAGCATGAAGATCGCGACAAACCGAATGATCATCGTAACCGCAAACACCCACTTGTAGGCCATCTCCGCAGACATGGAGCCGCGTAGCGTTGACATCAACTCGGCCCCCAACAAGGGCGCAATGCCACCGGTGATGGCTTGCGTAGCCAATGCAGCACCGAGATAGTTCGACCGGTCGGCAGGCTTCGCGGTCGCTAGCAGAATATTGAACTGACAAAGAGCAACACCAGCCCAAATCGCCCCTACCAGCACGTGAAAGGTCAGCAGAATCACCGCGTTTCGGGTCGTTGCTCCCGGCACGCAGAACAGCCACATGAGCGGGGTTAGCGTCAATCCAACCCCCACCAAAATCAAAATTGGTTTGTTGCCGTACTTATCGGCCAAGAATCCCCAAAAACGCGCAGTGATCAGGTTGCCAGCCGCATGGGTGAACGCACAGAGTTGGATGATCGTAAACGGCAGGTCGAGCGTCTCAAGGGCGAACGCGCCAAAGAGGTTTCCGGCAAAGGCCTGGCCCATGACCGTCACCACCAAGAAGACCAGAACCTTGTTGAAGGTCTTGTCGGCAAAGGGCGTCTTCATCGCCCGAATGCCATCCCAAAGGTTCTGCTTGATCGGCTCCGCCCGCGGGAGGTCATGCATCTTGAGGTAAGGAATCAGGCTCAAAATCGCGAAGGCAAAGCCTATAGCGAAAACAACGGTAAAGCCCGTCGCCTCCATCTTGGCGCCTCGAAAGGCATCGAGAATGACGGCACCCAACAAGCCCGCCGTAGCGCCAACCCCTGTAGCAATCGCATTTCGCCGACTGAAAAACCAACCGCGCGAGTTGCTCGGCACCATCTCCGCCAGCCAGTCGTTGTAAACCGGTGTGACAAAGAGCACACTCGCCGCCGCTAAACCCACACACCCTGCGAGGAGCCACAACCGAAGCGTGCTGTCGAACGCGAGCAGCGGCAAAAAGATAACCGGAAGGTAGAGTAGCCGCCAAATCAACCCGCCCGGCAAGACAAACCGTTTGTAACTTGGAAATGACCGACCAATAATGCCGCCGGGAATTTGGAGGATGCCCAACAAACTTGGAATCGCCGCAAGCAGACCGATCCAAATGTCTGCACCACCAAGATGTTTGATGAAGCCAACGAGAAAGGTGCCGGTCACCAGCGTGCCGAATGCGGTGGCAAGCGCCGCATCGACATTCGCCATACGAAGCGATTTTAAGTTCTCCAGGCGGTTCGCTTCAGGCACTTGTAGAGTCTATCTTTTCGGAGTGACGCGGTATCCTTTTTCCATGCGGGGATTGGTCGGAATTATCCTACTCTTTGCCGCGACGTTTGCCCGCGCAGAGCGTATCCTCCTGATTCCCCTCGATAATCGCCCTGCCGCAGGCCAATTTGCCCAGATGATCGCGAGAATGGCGAGCGTGGAGGTTCGT
>CALMEF010000161.1 GCA_937862825.1 uncultured Armatimonadota bacterium | reverse complement strand
CTGACGGTCGCCGAACTCAACAAGATTTGGAACCGAGATAGTAAGATCAACAACTGGAAGGATGTTCGCCCCGGATTCCCTGACAAGCCTCTGAAGTTGTTCGGTGCTGGCGAAGCCAGTGGCACCTTTGATTACTTCAACGAAGCCATCAACGGTGACAAGAAGAACTTCCGCAGCGACTACTCCAAGAGTGAGGATGACAACGTTCTAGTTAATGGTGTTGCCGGTGAGGAGGGTGGCCTTGGCTACTTTGGCTATGCTTACTACATCAACAACACGAGCAAGGTCAAGATCGTGAAAGTTGATCCTGGTACCGGCCCTGTTGAGCCTACGGAGTCCACCATTAACGATGGAACCTACCAGCCGCTCTCTCGACCGATCTTCCTGTACATCAACAAGAAGGCGTTGGAGCGACCTGAAGTCATGGCGTTCATGAAGTATGCCCTCGGGCCTGACGGCCCGACTCTCGTCAAGGATAGCGGCTACATTCCGCTTCCCAAGGAAGTCATGGACCTCAACCTTAAGCACGTCGAAGAAATGAAAACGGGTTCAGCATTCGTTGGAAAGCCGATGGTTGGAATCAAACTCGCTGACGTTTTAAAAGCAGCGTCAGGCAACTAGGCGGGTAAAAACGATGGCAATGACAGGCCAAACGGTCAGAGATCGCCCCGTTGAGTTGAGTCGAGCCAAAGGCTCGAACCGACTGGGCGAAACCGGAATCCGTTTGGTCTGTTTGCTGTGCGCCCTGATCTCGGTGTTGACCACCTTCGGGATCATCTTTATTCTTGTCCGCGAATCGATCCATTTCTTCGGCAAGGTGTCGCCGGTGGAGTTCCTTACGTCAAAGGAGTGGGCTCCAGGAAACGACAAGTTTGGAATCTTGCCTCTTGCGGGAGGCACGTTCCTCATCACTCTGGGAGCCGGCATCATTGCCCTTCCGCTGGGTCTACTTTCCGGCTTGTATCTCAGTGAGTATGCAAGCAGCCGGGTTCGGAAGATCCTCAAACCCGCACTGGAGATTCTGGCAGGCATACCAACCGTGGTCTATGGCTTCTTCGCTCTTACAGTGGTGACGCCGTACCTCAAGTCAATCTTTCCGCAGACAGGCGCGTTCAACGCAGCGTCGGGTGCTATCGTTGTCGGCATTATGATTCTGCCCCTGGTTTCCTCGCTGTGCGAGGATGCGCTTTCGGCAGTGCCCAAGTCCCTGCGCGAAGGTGCATACGGACTTGGTGCCACCAAGTTTGAAGTCTCAGCAAAGATCGTCGTCCCGGCTGCCCTTTCCGGCATCATGGCCTCCTTTATTCTCGCCTTGTCTCGTGCGATTGGTGAGACGATGGCGGTCACGCTCGCCGCTGGGGCTACGCCCAAACTCACGGCGAACCCACTCGAGAGCATCCAAACGATGACCGCGTACATCGTACAGATTGCCAAAGGCGATGCTCCAGCAGGATCAACCCAGTACTACACCCTCTTCGCGGTTGGATTGACACTATTCGCAGTCACCATGCTGATGAATGTGTTTGCTCTTCGCCTCGTCAAGCGGTTTCGACAGGTGTACAACTAATGTCGACCGTGCCAGCCTGGGCTCAACGGAAACTGGGTTGGAGAAGAACCAAGGACAAGATCTTCGTGTTTTTCTGCCTCTTGGCAACGATAACCGCGCTGCTGCTTCTCGTCATGCTTTTGTATGGCCTATGGAAGAGTGGAGGTCATCGGCTCAGTTGGTCGTTCCTCACAGAGTTTCCCTCGCGAATCGCTGCCCGGGCTGGCATCAAATCTGCTCTTTGGGGCTCAGTCTGGATTGTCATTCTGACCGGATTGATTTCAATCCCCATCGGAATTGCCTCCGCGATTTACATTGAGGAGTTCAACCCGCGAAAATCCAAGGTGATCGAGTTCATCCAGATGAATATCGCCAACTTGGCAGGAGTGCCGTCAATCGTTTACGGACTACTTGGCTTGGCGGTCTTTGTTCGTACGCTCGGAATGGGCCGGAGCGTCATTGCTGGTGCTGCCACCATGTCACTCTTGGTCTTGCCGCTACTGATCACTGTTTGCCAAGAGGCCCTTAGAGCAGTGCCACAGTCCTATCGAGAAGGATCGCTTGCCCTTGGTGCGACCCAATGGCAAACCATTCGCCGCCAAGTGTTGCCAGCGTCCGCAAGCGGCATTTTCACGGGCATCATTCTTGCCCTTTCTCGTGCGATGGGAGAGACCGCTCCCCTCATCGTTGTTGGGGCGGTTGCATACGTAGCCACGGGGCCGTCGGGGTTGGGGGACACCTACACCGTTCTACCCATCTAGATCTTCAACTGGTCTTCTGAGGCACGACCTGGATTTGCGGATGCAGCCGCCGCTGCCATCCTGGTCTTGCTAGTCGTGTTGGTTGCCCTCAACTCCATCGCGATTTATCTCCGCCAACGCAGAACCGCGTAACCGAAGGCTTGAGAACACGTCAAAGTGTGCGAGGAAGAAGATGTCGATAATCGCCGCCGCAACCCTACTCGCCACCAGTCGCCAGCCGATTCAGACCCCAGTCGTTTGGTTGCATCCGGAAGGGCAGATACTTGTAGAGGGCAAGGCTTTCTCGCCAAGGACTTCTGAAGGAACCAAGAGGGTCAAAACAGCAAATGGATGGGGTTATGATTTTGACGGAGTGCGGTCTGGGCTCCTCTTCGGAGACCTGCCAGCGGCGCAACTGACCCAATCGCTGACCGTTTCAACCTGGCTTTACTTGCGTAGTTACGTCAACGATGGCCCTGGTGCTCAAATCCTGTTTCGCGGCGACGACCGAAACGGGCACGATCCGTTCTTTCTTGTCATCCACGGTGACGGCACCATTAACTTCGCTGTTCAAAATGAGCATGACAAGGGCCGTCATATCACCGCCGAGTTTCCCCTCAACCGATGGGTTCACGTGGTAGCGACCTTTAATGCCGAATCAGGTCGAATGCGGCTGTTTTTGAATGGTGACCTGATGGCAATGACAATCACCTCGCTCACGCCATTCGCTCAACTTCAATCTGATTACGCACCAGGGTTCTCTATTGGGAATGTGCAGAACAACATAGGCCCGCACAATCAACCGATCAACGGGATCATTAACGATCTGCGTCTCTACCGCGGAGATCTTGACTTGGAGGAATTTGGGATGTTTCAGAGTTCGCCCCAAATCCCACCCAAAGGCTCCAGTTAGGGCTGGCCATTAACTGCCAGGAAACTGACACCCTTTCATTTATCGACCAATCCCAGCGGAAAGTCGTTGTTCCTGACGTGCTCCCGCCTCATGATGGCAAGGCCCTCGCGCACGAGATCTGGTCGGGCCGAGGCAAGGTCACGCGCTTCGCTTGGGTCGGCTTCCAAATCGTAGACTTCAACCTGACTCAAATTTCTCTTGAGGTTTGGTCGAATGACCTTGTATCGTCCCATAATCACTGCCTGAAAGGCCGCTGCTTCCGGGTATTCAAAGTACAGAAACGGTCGGGATTTCTGTCGCTTGCCAACCAACGCGTCAACATAACTCAAACCGTCGCTCTTCGGGGCTTTCACGCCTGCCGCTTCGCAAAGGGTTGACATCGCATCATAGCAAGTTAGTGGATGGTCAGATTCTGTGCCCGGAGCAATCTTGCCGGGCCAGCGGGCGACCATTGGCACCCTGATACCTCCTTCGTACAGGCTCATTTTTCCTGCCCGGAGTTCGCCGTTTGACTGAAAAAAGTCTCTATCAACGCCACCGACGTTGGTCGCGCCATTGTCGCTCGTGAAGATGATCAGCGTGTCCTTGGCATGGTCAGATTGTTCAAGCGCTTCGAGAATCTGACCCACCGTGTGATCCAAGTAGGCGATCATGGCCGCATACGTGGCACGAGGTCTTTCAGATGGCAGGTAGCCATTCTCGCCAAGATACGGCTTGGAGTCCCACTCTCGTGGGAATCGATTAACCCACTCCTTGGGTGCTTGAAGTGCTACATGGGGCAACGTCGGCGCATAGTAAAGGAAGAAAGGCTTGGATCGATCCTTGTCCCTGATGAACTCAACACAGGCGTCGGCAAGTTTTCCCGCAGAATAGGTCGTGCCTGCGTATCGCCGCCAGTACTCTTCGGAATCGCTAAATGGCATGGTGACCTTCTGGTGGGCCGCATAAACGGGATTGTTGAGGAGGTCCACGTCTGTATTTCGCCAAAGATAAGGCGGGTAGAAGTTATGCGCTCGTCTTTGGCAAAGATAGCCGTAAAAGAAGTCGAAACCGTGTTCGGTCGGAAACTGTCCGATGGTTGAGCCTCCAAGTGCCCACTTGCCGACAATTCCAGTTCGATAGCCTCCTTTCTTGAGGACCTCGCTCAGTAAGACCTCACCTTGATCAACCGGGGTCTGCCCTTCCTTGTCGTTTGGCCCAAACCCACCTTGTTCCTTGTTGCCCCGAATAGCGGCATGGCCCTGATGCTTGCCCGTTAACAGCGAGTATCTTGTCGGAGCACAAACGGGGCTTCCCGCGTAAGCGCGGGTAATTCGGATGCCTTCTTTAGCGAGTCGGTCGAGATGGGGTGTTGGGATCTTGGATTGACCAAAGCAACCCAGCTCACGATAGCCAAGGTCATCGGCCATGATGTAGATGAGATTTGGCTGCGCAGAAACGAGCGCTAGGAGGCCAACTGCTGAGAGCATGATGCAGGGCAGGTTACCAGGCTAGAATCGATATCTGGCGCGCAGAAAAGCGGCGTCGCTGTTTGCCCCGAGATACGAACCAGAGATACGGTATCCGACTTCTAGCCCCCATGATTGATCCAATTGGTGTCCAAGACCGAGAACTCCTCCTATCTTGTTCAGGCTATCATGACCACGCCGAGCAGCGTGCCGATAGCCGCCTATCCCCACAAAACCGTAGATTGGAGTCTCGTCAGACAAGTGGAATCGAGCGATTGCGAGAACTGAGATCGTGTCGACGTGTTGTGACCCTCCAACCCTGGCAATCCCCAGTTCAATACTTGGGACCACGCGACCTCGTCGATGCGGAATCACAATGTCTCCGGCTACCGAAAATCCGAGGTCACCCGTTTGACTCCGAAACCCGGATACGGTGGGGGCCAGGACCCCAAGGCTCACCCCAAACCGCGAGCCCGGCTCTTCAACTGCCAAACCTTGATGCGACAACATTAGAGCTAGAAGCGGCAATATCCTCATGGAACCATTATGACGTTGGCACAGATCGTGTCACAATGAGCATCAATGAGAGCACTTCTAGGTGCAGTGTTGTGTTTGCTGTTATTAGCAGGTTGTGCTGGAATCAGCGAAGTACCAAAAGGTGAACTGACGTCGTCGGGAGGTGGAACAGGCGGCGATGGAACTAGTTCCGGGGGAGGAACGGGAAGTGGCGGCGGCACGACAGGGACTAGTGGTGAGACGACTGGCGAATCAGGCTCAACAACGGGCGATGGCACTTCGGGTTCGACATCCGCTGGCACAACAGGCGAATCTACCACCGGTTCAACTGGCGAATCAACAACTGGCACGACCGGTGAGTCCACGACAGGTACGACCGGCGAAAGCACAACCGGTGAGGGGACTACTGGAGAAGGAACCACAGGAACTACCGGTGAGTCGACCTCAACGGTAACGACGGGCTAGAAACTACTTGTAACGGTAGACGATACGGCCGAGCGTCAAATCGTAGGGTGAAACTTCGACTTTCACGCGATCACCCGGAAGAATTCGGATGTAGTGCATCCGCATCTTGCCGCTAACGTGAGCCAGAATCTCCATTTCACCTTCGTCAAGCTTGACGCGAAAACGCGCGTTGGGAAGGTTCTCAATAACCGTTCCCTCAAGCTCAATGCCCTTTTCCTTATCTTCTTGCTGCTTATGCGTAAACGGTCTTCTACGGCCCATTCCCCTTCATTGTACCGCCCAGCGCCTAGACGGTAAACTATTGCTTCCGTGGCTAAGACCTTCCAACTCGCTGTCGTTGCTCCAGACCGTTCGGTTATGGACGAGCCTGTGCAATCAGTAATGGCACCTGGCGCTGCCGGATATTTTGGTGTACTGGGCGGGCATGAACCGACGATCTTCGCTTTGAGAGCTGGCCTGGTCGAGTTTATGGATACGAATAATCAGCGCCACTTCATCGCAGTAAGCGGTGGTTTTGCTGAAGTCACGCCAGAGAGAGTGACGATTTTGGCCGATGCCGCAGAGAGGGCTTCGGACATTGATATTGCCCGGGCAGAGCGAGCGCTTGAGGAGGCTCGAAAGTCGTTGCGAGGCGAGGGAACCGTATCACGCGAGGAAGCCACGCAGGAAATGGAGCGCGCAATGGCCCGAATCAAGGCCGCCCGTCACTAGGAACAGTGTAGTCGTTCAAACGACGCACGCTCTAACGACTCTCGATGGTCGGGGTGTGCGATTTCAATCAGCGCCTTGGCTCGCTCTCGCAGGCTCTTCCCATGGAGGTTTGCGGCACCGTACTCCGTAACAACCCAGTGAACGTGGGCTCGAGTAGTTACCACTCCGGCGCCCGGCTTGAGCAGCGAAACAATCCTAGACTCGCCTTTGCTTGTCACTGAGGGTAAGGCAATGATGGGCTTACCGCCAGCAGACAGTGAGGCACCTCGAATGAAGTCCATCTGACCACCTACGCCGGAATAGATTCGGCAACCGATCGAGTCTGCGCACACCTGTCCGGTTAAATCAACCTCAATCGCGCTGTTAATCGCCGTGACCTTTGGGTTGCGGCGGATAACCGAGGTGTCATTGACGTACCCGATATCAAGCATCGCAACGAGCGGGTTGTCATCCACAAAATCGTAAAGTTTCCGCGTCCCCAACACGAAACCAGCGACGATCTTGCCAGGATGGACTCGCTTGTGCTTGCCGTTAATTACCCCTTTCTGAACAAGGTCAACCACGCCGTCCGAGAACATTTCCGTGTGGACGCCGAGGTCCTTGTGGTCATGAAGTGCAGCGAGCACCGCATTCGGAATTGCTCCGATTCCCATCTGAATCGTCGCCCCATTTTCGACAAGGTTTGCACAGTTCAGACCTATCTGCATTTCTAAATCGCTTGGCGGTGGAACATTGATCTCAGGAATGGGCTGGTCGTGCTCAACCATTGCGTGCAAGTTGTCCACATGAATTAGGCCATCACCATGAGTTCTGGGCATCTCCCTATTCACCTGCGCGACGACATGCTTTGCGGCGAGCACCGCGGCCTTGGTTGCTTCGACGGAAACCCCCAACGAACAGTATCCGTGACGATCAGGAGGCGACACTTGGATGAGAGCCACGTCAATTGGGAAGGCTCCGCTGCGAACTAGCGCTGGAACCTCGCTCAAGAAAATCGGTGTGTAGTCAGCCCGACCATCCGCGATGGCCTGTCGCACGTTACCGCTCGTAAAGAGTGCGTTGACCCGAAAACTGTCGCTCACTGCTGGATCAGCATAGGGTGCTGGACCTTCGGTATGCAACTGAACAACCTCAACGTTCCGGAGTTCAGACGAACGAGCTACCATAGCCCGGACCAACTCATGAGGCATACCCGCCATGCCGTGGAGATAGACCCTCTGCCCGCTTCGGATTGACTGGACGGCTTCGGACGGGGTGGCAACGAGGTTCACGTTAGAATTGAACCCGAATCTGAAGGTAAAGTGGGGGAACAGTATGACTTTAGGGAATACGCCGATCGTCGAAGTTGACGGCGTCTTGGCAAAACTTGAGTGCTGTAATCCTTGCGGCTCCATCAAAGAACGAATCGCAGAGTTCATTCTTCACAAGAGCAAGGCCACGGGTGAGCTCAAGCCCGGTCAACCGATCATTGAAGCAACCAGCGGCAACACAGGAATCGCGATGGCGTACTACGGTCGTGCGGCGGGCCATCCGGTGACAATCGTGATGCCTGAGAACATGACTGAAGAGCGAAAGGCGCTGATCAGAGGATTTGGTGCCGACCTCATACTGTGCTCCGTCAAGGGAAGCTTCGCGGAGGCCGCAGAGATTCGTGATCGGCTGGCCAAAGAGCGAGGTTGGTTCAACCCGGACCAGTTCTCAAATCCTTACAATGTGGAGTGCCATCGGACGACCACCGGTGCAGAACTGCTTGAGCAACTTGAAGGACGCACCTTGGATGCCTTTGTCGCAGGTGTCGGGACCGGAGGCACACTCATCGGTATTGGAGAGGCGCTTCGCGAACGATATCCGACGGTCCACTTGGCCGCCGTCGAACCAGCGGAGTCAGCGGTTATGACCGGTGGTGACACTGGGCCGCACGCTATCTATGGAATCGGAGACGGCTTCATTCCCGCCATTGCTAGCGATGGATCGGGTGGAACCCATCCCCTCATCAACGAGGCTATCGATGTGTCGTCCCAGGACGCTATTGATGCCGCAATCGAACTGAAGGAGAAGTTCCAAATCTGTGTTGGAATCTCGTCTGGCGCGAACTTTGTCGCGGCCCGTCGATTGCGGTGCCGATTTGAGACGGTAGCCACTGTGTTTGCTGATGGATTCGAAAAATACACCGCCCACGGATTGACGCGATGCGAGGGAGGCTGCGCCCATGCCGATCGGTGCTCGTTCCCTATTCGGGAAGTGGCGAAACGCATTGGCGCTTCTCCCATGCCTCAAACCACCACGGACCAAACGGGAGCACCGACGCCACCCCGCCAATGAACACCGTCTTGAAGGACCACTTGAGCGCTATCCAGGCTCGTGCCAAGGCAAGCAGATAGAGGATCCATAGGCCGCCGTGCAGGCTTCCCACGATAAGAACGGCTTGCGGTTGGCCAGCGAGGTACTTCAGAGGCATCGCGACGCCGAGGAGAATCAGTAGGGAAGTGCCCTCAATGCGGCCAATCCAATGTAGTTGCCGCCGTGCAGATTCTTGCATGAAGTCTATAGTTTATCGCCAATGATGGTGGGGCTCAACAAAAATCCGAGGGACGAGACTTGCCGATTGCACTAAGTTGAGATACCATTGAGTAGTTAGGGTTCTTGTTGACGAACGAAGTTTCTGTCACATGATCCGTTACGGAGAACTCGTTGTGAATGAGCCTGAGGTAATCAGTCCCCACTCATCTCTTTGGATTGGTGTGCTTGGTTCCGTTGAAGTGCATGTTGATGGTGCCAGAACAGGTGCCAACGGCAAGCGCGTCCTCGCTTTGCTTGGCATGCTAGCATGTGCGCCTTCACGAAGGCTGGGCAAGGAGGAGCTTGGTGCGGTGATCTGGCCTGAAGCAGATTCACAACTGAGACGAAGGAATCTCCGCCAGTTAGTCTTTTTGGTGAGGCAGGGTTTTGGCCAAGGCGCCGATCGGTGGCTTGGCAGCGATGAGGCAAATCTGTGGCTACAGCCCGAAGTTCAAACGGACTTAGCCGACTTTTGTAGGTTGGCATCAAGTAACGACACCTCCGATTTGTTACAGGCTCATGAACTCTATCGCGGGTATCTACTTTCCGAATTGGATACACCAAGGATTCTTGAGCAGAGATCAGACATCCACGAGCAATGGCATGAACTCAGTTTCAAGCTCGTCAATATTTTCCATCGGCAGGGCGACTCTGACAAGGCTTGCCAAATTGCTCGGCGACTTTCAACGCTAGACCCACTTGACGAACGCTCTAGGTTTGCACTGATACGCTTATTGGCCGTTTCACAGAGCCTGTCAATGGCTCGGCAGGAATATGCTGACCTTGAGACGCAACTGGGACGAGACTTGGGCATATCTCCATCCCTTCAACTCAGTCGCTTGCTCTCCAAAGTGACTTCCGCTCGCCCAATTGATGAAGGCCCGCACCGAGTTGAACGAACGTTGCCGCGTGTGCGAACGGTCGCCCTTGTTGGGTCTCTTCTCCTCCTGTTGGTTGCGGTTTCAGTCGCCCGACTTGTCAGCAAACAGCCTGCGACTCCACAAGATTTTAAAGCCGTACTCCAAAGTCACTCAGGCACCCCAGATTTGAGTCTCGTGGGTTCGGTAGAAGCCATGGGCGAACTTGCCTGGGCAGATGCATACGGCCCGCAAGAAGGAATGTGGATGAGTGTGATCGCCAACCATGCCGATTTGATCATGGAGACAATGGAGTGGGCGTCAAAGCATGATCCCCAAAAAGCACTTCGAATTGGCGGTTCCCTCGAAAGGTACTTCCTACTAATCAACCGCCAGAATCAGTGGGCTATCCCCCTAAGAAATGTCGTTGAAGGCACGTCATCAAGCGATTCGTTTGGACTCGCCAGAGCCCAAATTGCCTTGGCAATCGCGAATCCAGCACTAGACGACAAGGGGAATGTTCGGCGATTACACGATGCGCAGCGCGTAACTGCCACGCTGGGTGAAAAGTTCCTGCAAATCCAGGCATTTCGGGCCGAGGGGTTTCTCAACGCGTACCTTCAAAGACCTATTCCTGCCAGACAACTCTACGAGAAAGCACTAAAGATGGCAAGGGAATATCGGGAGGATCGTCAGGTCGCCCTGTGTCTCTTTTGCCTCGGTATCATGGGACCCGATCCAACCGCCGAACCCAAAGATGATTTGGCAAGACGCGTTCAGAACACGGTGGAGAGTTTTGACCGATTTCTTGAGTTGTCGAACGTCTGGGGCGTGAGGGCGTCCACTGCCGTTTTAGCGGCAAACCTCCTGAATCTTGCCAAGCAGGGGAATGCTCGGCACGTTGTTGAATCTGGATTGGACCGACTGACAAAAGCCGCTCAGCAAGAGTGCTCATATGGTAATCCGCCGGGGCAGTTACAGGCGCTATCTTCCGCTTTGAGGCTTGCCGTCCAACTTGAGGAGAAGCAGAAAGCGTGCGAAATCCTCAAGCAACTTATCCTCGATGGGGTGGGCTCGAGTTTGGGACCCGAAAAGCGTGCGCGACTCAGAATGGCTTGCTTCTCAATTGACCCGATCTTCTACCAGGCAAACTTGGGCTCGATCGAACCACATCGAGCCTATCCCAAGCAATCTGCACAGGAAATCATCGATTCTGTATTCAAATGAAAGCGTAACGGGGTTTGTGACGCCACGTGTGACGCCCATATTGACGCGCACATCATAGACTTTCGCCATTCTTCGCCCTCAGTGGGTGTTGGAGGATGATCGAAATGCACTATCTAGGAAAAAGGTCTTTGGCTTGTTTGATCGTATGTATGTCAGCGCAAGCCTTCAGTATGGATTTCAACGGCATGCGGGTTGAGGGTGGATGGCCGACCGCCTTCCTCAGAGCCCGTGCAGACTGGTCGTCAGAACTTGGCCTGGACTACCAATGTGGCTATGGTGATGATGGACTGGGGAACGCGGTCGGTTGGGGAGAGGGTTCCTTCTCAACGTCACGAAATGTCAGGATGGAAGATGCTGGCTTTTGGGCTGGATGGGAACTTGACCGCAGGGGTGGAGAAGCCGGGCAGACGTTTAGCGGAGGAAGAGTTGACGTCAGTCCCGGCGGCCCAGGCTCATCAGGGCCCAGTTCCTGGCACATGTACAGCGAACTTGGCGCGAACAACATTGGTCATGGAATCTCAACGGACTCGTATGCTGGAACTTACTATTCGTTTGTTCCCGCCTCAGGCGAGCAGGTCTATTGGGCCATGGACTGGACGTTGACGGTAAGTACGGAGGGCCGCACTTTTGGTAGTGCCTGGCTAAATGGGCTCACTTATCGAAACGGCGGGGCAGGACCCACCAGAACACCCATCAGCGAATGGCTGAATCCCGGGACAACGACGATTACAGGCTCGGACTCCGGTGGGCCTTCAAACTATGGCTACTCGGGGAGAATTTTGCCCAACTTTGAAATCGGCACACACCTGCACGATGACGCTGGCATTTCTGGCGAGGGCCGCATGGACCTAGTCGTCAACATCACGTTCTCAACAAGTCCTGTTCCAGAACCTTCCTCTTGCCTCGCCTTGGTCTGTGGCTGCTTAGTCTTGATCCGTCGAAGACTGTCTAACTCTGAACTCGTAGCGACCAGAGCCAACCCTGAAGCTGACTGAAGAGCCGTCGCTCATCACGTTGGTGATCCCTTTGAGTCTCGATAATGGGAGTCCGCCCTCCGAAACTGCTACCACTGAAGTCGCGGGGAGCGACACAGTTGCTGTAGCGTTCGGGGGAACGGAAATCTCGAAGTGGAGGCTATCCTTGTCGCGCTTCCAGTTGCTCACAAAGGTGCCACGGACGCTTCGATAACTTGACTTAACCCAGTCAAGACCCTGAGGAACTTTCGGTGTGATCAAAACTCGATCGAAGCCCTGGCTACCCTGATCGGGCCGAATACCGCCAAGCCACTGCATAAACCACTGGCTCACTGAACCAAACATGGGATGGTTATGAGAAAACGTGTTGTCACTAAACGCCCAGTGTTCCCACAGAGTAGTAGCGCCGTTCTTGAGCATCCAGCCCCAGCTTGGAAAGTCGTCCTGGGTGACGATGTCGTAAGCGAGGTCAATCCGTCCTTCGCGGGATAGAACTTCGAGCATGACCTTCGTGCCGAGGATTCCCGTTGTGAGATGTCGTCTTTGCTTCTCAATGTCATTCACCAGGAACTCGAATGCCCGTGGTCGCACCGGATCGGGAACCAACCCTGCGTACAAGGCGATGGACTGACTCGCCTGAGTTCCCGGCCCGACTTGGCCCGAATCCATATCGATGAACTGGGATTGGAAAGCGGATTTGATCTTCTCTGCTAAAAGTCCAAAACGTGCGGCGTCTGCTTTGTGGCCCTGGCGAAGCGCCATGTCCCTGATCAAGTTAACACTGATGTAGTAGAACGGCGTAACCATGGCGGGAGCCGGAGCCGGGGCGAGACCCTCATGGTCGCTAAGGCCATCGGTGACGATTCCACTTGGATACTTTGCGTCGACCAGAGCTAACCAACGCTTGGCGGCAGCGTATTGCTCCTGGCCAAGCAAACTATCACCATAGTAGCGATAGAGTTGGTCAACGAGCAGTGGGTGCGCCATCGCCCATACGACGCCGCAATACTGAATACCTACAAATGGCGCGGTATCGGTAAACATCCCATCAGCCAGGGCACTGTCAGCCCAGTCTCTAACTGCTTTCTGATAGAAACCGGCCATGTCGAAGTTCATGATGAAAGCCTCGCTCGTCGCGACAATATCGCCCCCATAGCCAAACTTCTCTCGGTGGGGACAATCCGACTGAACGCTGAACACGTTCGAAAGGAACGTCCGGCGGCACATCGATTGAATCTGGTTAAGCAAGGGATTGGAACACTGAAATGAGCCAGTGGACTCAAGGTCGGTATGTACGAAGGAAGCGATGACAGATTCCAAGGGCAGTGCCTTTGGAACTCCAGTGATCTCGACAAATCGGAACCCATGGAAAGCGAACTTGGGCTCAACCGTTTCGCCCCCGCCTCGCGCCACATAAGTGGTTGATTGCCACGCGATCGGTGGCGCGCCGGGTCCGCCCACACTCTCCTGCGTGCCCTGCTTAAGCCCCTTGATTTGACCCGCAACACTGGTCATCGGGTTGAGGCTTCCATCGGGGGTGATCAGTTCGCCATATCGAACATGGACTTTCGTTCCAGAAGGGACATCCAACTTTAGCGTCACCCATCCGGCGAAGTTCTCACCCATGTCATAGACAAATGTGCCCGGCTTCGGCTCGCGAACTGACCTTGCAGTCCAATTTCTGGTTGCCCGGATCGGCGGTTGAGTTGGACCTTTTAGGGCACCAATCGGCTCGCTTACCCGACGGACACGTCGCCAACTTCGGTCATCAAAACCCACCCTATCCCAGCCACTCGGGTTCAGTCGAGCATCAATGACTTCACCCAGGTAGACGCTATTTCGTAGGATGGGCCCGTCAGCAACCTTCCATGTCTCGTCTGACGCAAAGGTATCTGAACTCCCATCGACATAGTCGACATGTAATTGGGCAATGAAACGTGGTCGACCGGTGAGCAGCGCTTCTCGGATATTGCGGCTTCCCCACATTCTCAGCGGTAGTGGATTGAACCAGCCATTCCCCAACGACACCCCCATACAGTTCTTACCCTTCACCACGAGCCGTGTCACGTCAACTGTGTCAACAAGGACACGCTTGGCGTAGTTAGTCCATCCCGGGTTCAGGACGGTGTCATCAACCGGCATTCCGTTAATGCGAGCTTCGTAATATCCAAGCCCAGCAATGGTAAGCCGCGCTTGTTTGACCGGCATCCTCGCCACTAGCTCTTTGCGAAACAGTGGTGCAGGGTCATCTTCATAGAACTCAGCGTCAGAGTTCGGCAACGGCTTTCCGTCATCAATCCAGGAGCCACGCCAATCATTCGAGTCGAGAAGTCCCATCTCCCAGTTGGCGCCGCGACTCCATGGCGACCACTGTCCGGTCTCGTCCGAAACACGGACCTTCCAGAAGCACGCTTGCTTGGACTTAAGGGCTTTACCACCGTAGCGGACGTTGTTTTGCTGACTACTCCGCACCACTCCGCTGTCCCATAAGTCGCCCCTATTCTTGTTCAGATGGGCCTGCGAACTCGCTACGAGAACATGATATGCCGATTGTCGCTTGTTCCGGCTGTGATCAGCCTGATGAAGCGTCCAGCTGAGGCGAGGTGCTTTCGCATCGACCCCCAAGGGCCCCTCTCGAAACTCGCACTTTAGGTTAACTGGTTGAAGTGTGGAAAGAGACCTCACTTGGTGGGAACCAAGTAACAAGGCTCCGAATAGCACTCCGCCGATCAACGACATTTGTCTCGCAGTATAGTCTGTGAGTTCTAAGCGAGTTGGTGGAGATGATGAGATTCGAACTCACGACCTCTGCAGTGCGATTGCAGCGCTCTCCCAACTGAGCTACATCCCCAACCGACCACAAAATTATACCGACCTACGGGTATCGTGAGCCGGGATGGACACGCGCGAACGAAGGCTCGTTATCGCCTATTGCGTCATCACCATCCTCGCCACGATCGCTTGGTGGATTGGCCTCGCTACGGTTCCTGAGGTCAAAGTGCGGACGCTCGGATCTGCCTTCGCAGTCGACTTCCGTGTGCTGCTGCTTGCCGACCTGTTCTCAGCAGGCCTCTTGCCAGCATTGATTCTCGCGACGATGAGGTTCCGTCCCGCTGCACTCTTTTGGGCCCACCTTGGCGGACAGGGTTATGCGTTTCTGGTTAGCGTGGGTGGTGCGATTGCTGATCCCACGGCTTACTTTGGTGTTGTTGCTATGCTGGCGTCAGCGGGAGCGTCGCTCGCGTTCGCCATCCGCTTCGCTAACCTGCATTTGCTTTGGGGACCGTTTCGATTCCGGCACGCAAGCACAACCTCGCAGGCCTCTGCATGGCACAAAACCCTGATGCAAACCGCAGGCATGTGGCTTGTATTTCTGCTTCTAATCCCACTTGCGGCGATCGCTCTTGAAGATGCTCTCGGTTGGCAGCAAAGCCCTTGGGGGCAACCATTTCAAGCCGTCGCGCTATTGGTCTTTGTCGCAGCGGGAGGAGTTGGTCTCTATTCTGGCTGGGTGATGACCCGTGACGGTAAGGGAACCCCTTTGCCATCAGAGGGTGCACGTCAACTCGTGATCACCGGGCCATACCGAGTCATACGTAATCCAATGGCCTTGCTTGGCGTTTTGCAAGGCATTGCCGTGGGCGTTATCCTCAGTTCGCCATTGGTGATGGTTTATGCTGCTCTAGGTGCAGTGTTTTGGGAAGTCTTGGTTCGACCTCTAGAGGAAACCTACCTAGAAAGCCAGTTCGGCGACGAGTATCGGGAGTATCAAAAGCAGGTGCGTTGTTGGTTGCCCGTTCGATCGAAGCGCTAAACTCATGGAGTGTCCGTCACCTTGTTGGCTCTTGTTGCAATGATGAATCAGACTCCGAAAACTTCCAGCAATCCCATCTTCTCGGGTTGGTATGCCGATCCCGAGATCCATGTTTTTGAGGGTCGCTACTACGTCTATCCGACCTATTCAGCCGCTTACGAGAAGCAGACTTTCTACGAAGCGTTCAGTTCTCCGGACTTGGTTCACTGGCATCGGGAGGGAAGAATTTTGGACTTCAAAGACATCCCCTGGAGCACCAATCGGGCGGCTTGGGCTCCTAGCGTCATTTTCCGCGATGGCACTTACTTCATGTATTTCAGCGCGGGGGATGGTGCAGGAATCGGAGTTGCCACGAGCAAGAGTCCAAAGGGACCGTTCAAAGATGCTCTTGGGAAACCGCTGATCAAGGACATTATCAACGGGGCTCAGCCCATTGATGCCATGGCGTTCTTGGACGACGACGGCCAAGCCTATCTTTACTACGGTGGTTGGAAGCACGCCAACGTGGTGAAACTGTCCAAAGACATGCTTCGAACGGAGGGTGACTTTAAGGAGATCACTCCCGAAGGCTACGTTGAGGGCAGTTTCATGCTCAAACGAAACGGCGAATACGTGTTCATGTGGTCGGAAGGAGGTTGGGGAAACTCAACCTACGGGGTCGCTTATGCACGCTCAAAGTCGCCGACGGGACCGTTTGTTCGGATTGACAAGATCCTCGGCACTGACCTGTCGGTCGCGAAAGGGGCTGGCCACCATTCGGTGCTTCGGCTGCCCGGAACGGACGAATACGTGATTTGCTACCATCGCCGGCCGCTTGAGGAGACCGACGCCAACTCGCGAGTGGTGTGCCTGGATCGAATGGTTTTTGATAAGAACGGAAACATCCTTCCGGTGAAACAGACCTTTGAAGGAGTGAAGGCTCACCCGTTGACAAAGGGATCCGAGCAAGCACTCAACCTGTGATATAATGTAGAAGTTCGTCTACTTAATGGCGGAGGAAACTATGAGACTTCAAGACTATATGATCGAAGTGACCGAGCAGGCCAAAGTCGAGGCCTTCAAGTACGCCAAGGCGGTGCCATCCGACAAAGTTGACTGGAAACCGTTGGAAACGGGTCGGTCTGTGCTGGACCAATGTCGAGAGATGGCGATGTGCCCGGATTGGGCGCGATCCATCATCAACAATGATCCGCAGCCCGATTGGAACGAAGGGACGATGGCGAAAATCAAAGCAGAGCAGGAACAATGGAAGACCATTGAAGATTGCGAGGCAGAGTGCGATCGTCGCTTGGCAAACCTCTACGACTACTTTCGCAGCATGCCGGATGCGCGATTGAGCGAAACCAAGTGGCTACCCTATGACGGCGGCCGCGAGTTCAAAATGCCTGAGATGATGGATTATCCGAGGTGGAATTTCAACTACCATCTAGGGCAAATTGCGTACATCCAAACGTTGTACGGCGACAAGGATATGCACTAGTCGCTCGATTTCCTTCGGCGTGCCAGGAGACCCTTCAGCAGCCGAAAGATCAGCGTGCCTGCAACAACGTAGTTCGAGACCGTTGATGCCTTCGAAGAGGTGATCGCTCCGAGGGCGTCAACGCTTGACACCAGTCCCTGGGCTTTCGCGCCAACGACATCAACGGACGCCTTGGCCGATGTGGCGATCCCATCCACCTTAACCGCAATCCCCTCAACTCGATCACCTATCCTCGTGACCTTGTCTGACAGAGCATCAATCTTCGGTTCGATCTTAGAAAGGAGCGCATGGAGTCGTGCGATCAAGACCACAAGCCCGCCCGCCGCAACGATTGCGATAACGAAGAAAATGCCGGAAACCCACTGCCAGACTGGATGCATCATTCAATCACCATGATTCTAACCTTAATTAACGACTGTTCGGCCAGATTGAGTCCAATTCCCAGTCCGCCGTCGTTCGATTCGACGGTACGACCATTGACATCGAACTTGGTCCCCCACAATCCCTGCACGGAAATCGACACGGTGGATTGCTTGTCTGACGGGTTGGAAATGCTGAGTTCCGCCCAACGCTTGCGAAGGTCAAGGCGAACTTCTTCGATCTTGGCGTTTCGAACGCTGAAGTCGGCGCCGATCTGCCTCATGTAGACCCGCTGCCCAACCCCATCCCAAGGTCGAACCACATAACAGTCATCTTCCACTTCGAAGTGGCAACCAAAAGTGAAGACACCGTAGTCCCGACTTGGGAGCACGTAGGAGGCAACGTCACGCAGGTAGTCGAACAGTGCCAGCCCAATGTCACCCGTGATCGCGCTAAACCCAAAGTGCTGGGAGGCGGCGTCAGGACAGTAGCCCATTGAAGCCGCACCTTCCTCGGTGACCAGTGCCCATAC
>CALMEF010000160.1 GCA_937862825.1 uncultured Armatimonadota bacterium | reverse complement strand
GGAAGGAGTACGTCGTCCAAGACGGCGACCTGCTTCACATTCGAAACAAGGTCTAGGCGCTGGTCTCGGCCTTCTTCTTCTTCATTTTGTGGCGGATGATCTCAATCGCCGGGGGTATGACGGAGACGGCGATGATGCCGAGGATCGCCAGTTCAAAGTTGTCCTTAACGACAGGAAGTCCGCCAAAGAAGTAGCCCGCTCCGACGCAAACCGTCACCCAAATGACCGCGGCGATGATGCTCCAGAAAATGAACTTCTGATAGGTCATCGCACCCATACCGGCCACGAAGGGAGCGAAGGTTCGAACGAAGGGGACGAACCTGGCCATGATCAGGGTCTTTGCCCCATAGTTTTCAAAGAACCAGTTCGTCTTCTGCAGATGGGACTTCTTAAAGATCTTGGCATCGTCGGATTTGAACGCCTTGTGCCCGAACGTTTTGCCAAGGTAGTAGTTCACGTTGTCGCCGAAGAATGCGGCAAGAATGAACGTCAGTGAGACGAACCAGACGTTCAGACCCGTCCGGGACTCGTGGGAGAGTAGCCCTGCGGTGAAGAGTAGGGAGTCACCGGGTAGGAAGGGGAAGATAACGAGTCCGGTTTCGGCAAAGACAATGGTGAAGAGCAGGCCGTAGGTCCACGCGCCATAGGTGTTGATCCAGCCAGCGAGAACTACATCGAGGTTTCGAATGAAGTCGATGAGTTCGGAAAAGATGTGCATGGCAGGGTCTGCCTACGTTAACGCTCTGCCGAGTGTTTAAGTTTCAAACTTAGACGTCGTAGGACGGTCGCTTGAGCCAGGCTGCCGGAATCGGGCGCAGACCGCAGACAACGGCCGCGAAGTCTGGGCTGCGAAGGACGGATGCAGCGACGGTCAACTTAACGACGCCGTTCGGCGTCTTGACGCGCACAACCTGAAGGTTGGGAGCCTGGAATCGGTTCTTCTTCGGAGCGCGGAATTTCCACTGACCCGAATGTCGGTGACGAATGTGCTTTGCACTGTTCGCTTTCTTTTGAGTGACCTGACAAATCTTAGCCATTTTCCGTTGCTCCGCCTGATTGGGCTCTAGAGGATACCTCACTTGCTTTTGAGGTGGCAAGCCCGCCAGCGCTGAACCACATATAGAGGGCGACGCAGGCGAGGAAAACGGCAAAGGTGCGCTTCATGGTGACTTCATCGAGTCCGAGAGCGATTTTTGATCCGAAGAATGCACCGCAAATGAAGCCGAGGGCGATCCAGGTTCCCGCCACCAGATTGGCTTGCCCCGCTTTGTAGTAGTTGGCAAGCCCTAGAATTCCGACTGGCATCAGGAGCGCAACCAATGAGGTGCCCTGAGCCATCTTCTGGGCATATCCGAAAAGGAGCACGAGCACCGGGACGATGATGATTCCGCCCCCAATCCCGAAAAGCCCGCCGGCAATCCCGGCAACGATACCGACAAGAACTAGAGCGATCGCTGGCATTACCACCAGATTATTCCAAACTTGCATTTCTGCACCGAACGGACTGAACTGCGGGAAGTGTCCTACTCACGGACGGCTAGAACAGAACTGGGGTCGGAGTCAAGACACAGACTCCGGCCCTTTTCTTTTTGTGCCAACTCGCCGATATTGAGGAGAGGACTCATGGCGGCGCTTACCGAATCGGCTCTACGCGAAGCGATTGCTCGCTCAATTCGCGACCTTCCTGCGATGCCAGAAATTGTCAACGAGGTTTTGGCGGAAACAAGGCGCGAAACCTGCACGGCCGATCGAATCGCCATGTTGGTTGGAGCGGACCAGGCGATTTCGGCGAAGGTGCTCAAGGTTGTTAACTCCGCGTACTATGGGTTTTCGGGCCAGATATCGAGCATTACCCAGGCTGTTCTGATTCTGGGGGTCGTTCAGGTACGAAACTTGGTTCTTTCCATCGCGGCCTCGGGAATGTTCAATGCGCGGACCCCGACTCAGAAGGCGGCACATGTTGAGTTTTGGAGCC
This sequence comes from uncultured Armatimonadota bacterium, assembly GCA_937862825.1. Lineage (GTDB taxonomy): Bacteria > Armatimonadota > Fimbriimonadia > Fimbriimonadales > Fimbriimonadaceae > CALMEF01. The sequence goes on along the minus strand of CALMEF010000160.1, from coordinate 4,341 downwards.
AAAGTCTTGGGGCAGGAATTGCCGCTCAGTCCTTGGCTCGTATGCGGCGTGAAACTGATGCTTTTAGTGAACTCTGCTTTGCCGGTGGGCTTCTCCACGATATTGGCGACATCTTTCTCCAGCAGCATTTTCCCGACGCGCATCGCGAGTGCGTCAACTGGTGCCAGTCGAAACAGAAACCTCGCATTGAGGGCGACATGAAGTTTTTTGGAGCCGACCACACCGCAGTTGGTGCGGTGCTTGCTCGGGTGTGGCAGTTGCCTCCCGAGGTCGAAGAAGCCATCCTGAAACATGAAGGGCCAACGGAATCAAGTTCGCCTCAAACGGTGCACTATGTGCACTATGCGGACTGGCTGGCCAAGAAGGTGTTGGAGAAGAGCGCTCCTGATCCATGTGGGGCAACGTTAGAGGCCCTCCAGTTGAACCCCGAAGAGACCAACAATCTCTTTGAAGGAACCAAAGTTGAGATTGCGAACGCGAAGTCGCTGTTCGGAATCTTATAGGCGAATGCGGAATAAGGCAATAGGGTGAACTAGATGAGTATCGGCGGAAGTTTCAGCGGAATTTCGTTTGGCGGTGTTGCCAGCGGAATGGATACCGAGTCGATCGTCAGCCGACTTATTCAACTCGAAGCGATACCGCTGCAGCGCATGCAGCAACAGCAGCAATCGCTCAGCACCCGAATGGGGGCGCTTCAACAACTCCGCAACCGGGTGGTCTCATTGGCCACGGCCGCAGGTGCTCTGAACTCCGCGTCGGCATTTGCGGCGATCGGTGCCTCCTCATCGGATACCGCCGGTGCTACGGTTTCCGCGGACGCAGGCGCTGCGGCGGGAATCTACCAACCGGCTGTCTCCAAACTGGCTCAAGCCAACAAGATTTCAAGTGGTGCGCAGGCTGGAACTGAGACCGAGCTTAACCTGAGCGGGAAGTTCGTGGTCAATGGTAAGACGGTGACGGTCGAAACGACCGACAGTCTCAAGACCATTGCCCAGAAGGTCAATGCGCTGAACGTTGGGGTGACAGCAAGTCTCATTGACGGAGGCACGAACAATGCCTATCTAACGTTCACCTCGTCGAGTACAGGCGCCGCAGGCAAGATTCAAATCGCCAACATGTCTGGCACTGTTCTGGAAGATCTCGCGCTGACGACAGGTGGTGCATCGACGATCCGCGAAGCGATTTCGGGTGGGGCTACGAGTTTTGGCTTTGCTTCGGCGACAACCTCCATTGCCCAGACTTTGGGCACGTCTGGTTTGGGAACGAAATCCTTTCAGATCAACGGTCAGACCATCAACGTTGACCTCGATAATGCGAACCTGAGCGGAGTTGCGGCAGCGATCAACCTCTCTGGCTCTGGAGCAACAGCAACCGTTCGAACCGTTACCACGGATGGCAAGACCACCTACAAACTCGATATCACCGGGCTGACCTCATTCGACGATTCTCAGAACGTCCTAGGGAGCCTTGGAGTTGTGCAACAGGCATTCAAAGGCCAGTTGACTGCGGCTCAAGACGCCGAGTTCACGCTTGATGGCGTTGCCATGACCAGCGCGAAAAACTCGGTCACCAGCGTGATTCCGGGTGTCACTTTGACCCTGCACAAGGCTAACGCGACGACGCCGGAGAAGTCGACCATTACGCTGACGCAGGACAATGCGGCCATCAAGAAGAAGATTGTCGAGTTTAAGGACGCCTTTAACGCTATGGTCGACTTTGTCAAGCAAAACTCGTCGTTTGACAAGACGACGTTTGCGAGTGGAGTCTTGTTTGGCGATGGGACATCGAGACAGATTGAGGCTTCGGCATCAAGCGTCATCTTTAATACTGTTTCGGGGTTGACCTCGCAGTTCAGCAACCTGACTCAACTTGGGTTCGGATTTGACAGCGACGGGAAGTTGACCCTGGACGAGGCCGGGCTCGACAGTGCGCTTGCCTCAAGTGCTACCGATGTGTCGGCAGTGTTTCGTCAACTAGGGAACACAACGGTTCAGGGCCTGACTTACGTTTCAGCTCTCGATAAGACGAAGGCCGGCTCTTACAACGTCAACATCACTTCGCTCGCTACAAAGGGAGCGTACACGGGAGAAGTCGCCCAAACGGTCGAGACGTCGCTTGCCGAAACGCTGACGTTCACGGGTTCGCTTTTTGGAAGCACCCCTTACGAACTCGATATCGCGGCCGGATCTTCGCAGGCGGACATCGTTTCTAAGATCAACAACGACACGAAACTGAAGGATCTCGTCGTCGCCTCTGTCGAAGGCGGCAAACTTAAGATTGAAAGCAAGAAGTTCGGGACGATTGGCAACTTCACAGTGAAGAGCAGTCTTGAGGCTGACGTTGATAACTCGGGAATTGGCAAATTCTTCTCAGGAACGACTGTCACGGGAGCCGATATCGCTGGGACCATTAACGGAAAAGCCGCCACCGGTAACGGGCAGTTCCTTACCTCCTCTGAGGGCGATTCCGAAGGATTGCAGGTGCTGTATACCGGGAACTCAGTCGGGTCTCTGGGTTCCATGACGTATACCAAGGGTATTAGTGCCCAGATGACGACGATGCTGAACACCTTTACGGATACGGTCAATGGCCTGCTCACCGCCAGTGACAAGTCGTTACAGGATCAGATCGATACGATTGGTCAGTCTATGACCGCCCTTCAGGAGCGCCTGGGACGGCGACAACTCGAACTTCGGGCCAAGTTCACGAGAATGGAGCAGGCGATTTCGCAGTTACAGGCTCAGTCAAACGGACTCTCTGCGTTACGCTAGCGACTCAAAAAGTCGAGTAATGCGAAACCAAAAACGCCCATCGAAACGAAGCCGTTTAGGGTGAAGAATGCAAGGTTCACCTTGCTCAGGTCATTAGGTTTGACAAGGCTTTGTTCGTAGGTGAGCAACGCGGCAGCCAGTCCCACTCCAACGTAATAGAACAACCCTGCTTGATTGAGCATGCCCGCGAATGCAAACAGGGAGATGGCGACGATATGCGAAATTCGGCTCAACTGAAGGGCGAAGGTCCGACCAAACCTGGAGGGTATGGAGTTCAGGCCATTCTCACGGTCAAAGTCATCGTCCTGGAGCGAATAGATGAGGTCGAAACCTGCGGTCCAGAACATCACCCCTCCTACCAGCGGAAGCACTTTGGGATCAAACGTCCCGGTTGAAGCGATCCATGCGGCGGCTGGAGCGATCGCCAGGCTCAGGCCCAATACAAAATGGCAAAGTGAGGTGAATCGCTTGGTAAGGCTGTACAGCAGGGTCACCCCGAGCGCTACGGGGCTGAGGGCGAAAGCCAACGGATTCAACGCGTAGGCGGCCAAGAAGAAAATCGCACAACTTCCGAAGAAGAACAAGTTTGCATCACGCAGCGAGAGAATTCCAGCAGGGAGTGCTCGAATCACTGTTCTTGGGTTCTTTGCGTCGATGTTGCGGTCCGCAATTCGATTGAATGCCATTGCCGCACTTCGGCAAGATACCATGGCAACGACAATCAGCCAGAAGATTCGCCAACCAGGCCAACCTTGTGCCCCCCAGAGCATCCCCAGTAAGGCGAATGGCAGGGCGAAAATGGAGTGCTCGAACTTGATCATCTCCAGGTAGACCCTGAAAGCCTGAACGCCTCGAACCGCCGTCGCCACGGCTCTATTCTACGAGATCGACTTCACTGAATTGGTTTGCATAGGCTTCCGCCTCGCCAAGAATGCGGTTGGCTTCGCTAAATTGGAATCGAATCCGCCGGCGGAATGCTTTCCATTGCTTTCGTCTCAACTGCTCTTTCTGGGCAAACTGAAAACCTGCGAGGCAATCGCGCCTACGTTCGATCGTCAGCGAATGATCTTTGATAAACCGCTCCCAAACTGCAGCGTCGTCACGGCCAAAACGGTCCTCCTGATGCGACATTGAGGCAGTGTGAATCCGGTAGTCGTAAACGACCTCATCGACGAAGTTTAAGGGGCCCTGCAGGGCAAGCCTAAGCCACATCTCCCAGTCATGCGAGTAACCAAAGGTCTGGTCAAAACGACCAGCCTGGATTTTTGCCTCACGACGTATGAGGATCCCTCCAATGGGGATGAGGTTACGAACGCTCAGAGTCGCAAAGTCAGTCGGGTCGGATTTGTGAAGCCGCTGACCAGTGTACGGGTTGATACGATTTCGCAGGTAGGACTCGTATCTTCCTGGGCGAAGGGGTTTCAGTTGGTCATCGCAGTATGCAGCCAAACCATACGAGGCGGGAGCATCCCCGAGAGGGATAACCAACCTTTCGAGCGCCCCCGGGCGAAGCACGTCGTCGTGATCAAAGAACAAGATGGCTTCACAGTCGTCGAGCAGGTCAAAACCC
>CALMEF010000159.1 GCA_937862825.1 uncultured Armatimonadota bacterium | reverse complement strand
CGGCAATGTTACGACGGACGACGAGGGGTTTGCATGGGTTGTTCTTCCAGAGTATTTCGAGGATATTAATACCAACTTGAAGTACGTCCTGACCGTAGTTGATGAATCAGAATCAGAGGGCTTCGTCCACGTTAAAGTGAGCAAGAAAGTCGTCGGAAATCGCTTCCAAGTGCGAACCAGCGAGCCTCGCGTTGAAGTGTCTTGGATGGTGATGGCCGATCGTAATGATTTGAGAATCAGGTTGAATCGCCCGACTGATGTTCGAGACAAGGGCGCCGAAAGGGGCAAGTATGACCACCCTGAATATTTTGGGAAAAGCGCCTCTTACGCAATAGACCAACCGCTGGCGTCGCGAACAGAAGGTCCGTCCGTTAAGCGGTGACGTCTTCTAACATGGAGCCCTTCAAAGCACTGTCGAGTCGAGCAAAAAACTCGTCAGTGCTTTTGCACTCCTTCAAGTCGTGAAACCACGGAAAGTCACCGTGCATGTGGGCCAGTTTGATCCACTGTTTCAGGCGCATGATCGCGTACTTCGGATTCTCGAGCGATGAAGCAATATGGTTAAGTAGTTCAAGCCAACTTGTACAAACGGTGGGCTCTTGGGCACACCCCAACTCCATAGCAATTTGATGGGGCAACTCGGGCCGCGCAAGGGCACTGCGACCGATCATGAAATGATCGACCCTCGCCTCCTCGCGACACTGTTTAAAGTCATCCAGGCACCAAATATCACCATTGGCAATCACCGGAAGACCTGTCGCTTCTCGAACGCGCCGAATTGGCGCCCAGAAGACCGGTGGCGAATACCCCTGAACCCGAGTCCGGGCATGGATGGTTAGCCACGATGCACCGCCAGCCGCCGCCCGATCGGCATTCTCGTAAATGTCGTCAATGCGCTCCCACCCAAGTCGCAACTTGGCCGAAACCGACACGTCCCGGGACACTGCTTCACGAACCGACCTAACAATCTCCTCAATCCGACACGGATGTTTCAGCAGCGTCGCCCCACCGTCGTTTCGGTTCACCGTGGGTGCCGGGCACCCAAAGTTGATGTCAATGGACTTGGCACCAGCCTTAACCGCGTTTTGCGCAGAAAGGGCCATGGCCGAGGCATCTCCACCAAGTATTTGAACCTGAACCGGAAGTCCACTTGGAGTCAGACCATGCGTCAGGAGTTCAGGAACTTCTCGACGAAAGACCTTGGCTGGAACAGGCTCAGTTGTAACCCTAATGAACTCGGTCACCGCATACGAGAACGCGCCAAGACGACCCATCAGATCGCGCATCGGCGCGTCTGTGATGCCATCCATCGGGGCGAGTACCAGCGCTGGCTTGCTTGGGTTGAGCATTTGCAGTCCTGACCCAATTGTGAACGGTTAAAGGTGGTAGGTCAACTTTCCATCTTTGTCTCATTTGACCTTGCCCTGCTTCTTCAACCTGTCGGTTGCGTCCATAGCGCTTTTCTCTTCCACGTTGCCGCCGAGAGCCTGGGTGTGCTTGACCAGAGACTTATACTTCCTGGGCCGACTCTTCGGATTCGCGGTCAGGTTCGCAAGTAACTTGTCTGCTAGGGCCGAATCGGTTGCTGGTGCGACGGGCGCGGCGGCAGCAACTGCAGCACCTGTTGGGACAGGTTCCTGTTTTGGCTGGAGCGCAGCAACCAATGTAGCAGAATCATCAAATCGTCTAACCTTCACACCGTGCTGTTGCAAGTGCTTGATCATAGGGTCATAGCCTTTGTCCTTTGCGATGATATTGAAATACCCCTTCGGATCTAAAGCACTGGATCGACCAATCTCGTAGGCCAACACAAAGTCAAGAGCGTTCTTTCCCGTTTCCGTTAGTTGAACGATCCGCACCGAAGCACTACGTGACAGCAGTTGCTTAACCAAGGCCACGGGCAACTTGTCCTGTTTAAGGCCCAAGAAAACCACGAGGTCAAGAGCCCGGAGTTCCATGACGCCATCACACAGTTCGTGGACGTTCTCAAAGTCCACGAACACATGATTCATCCGAACTTGGGGTGCCTCTCCGTTACCGTCCATCTTCTCAACCTTAGGTACTCAGTATGCGCCACTTGGGCTAAGATGCAGTCATGGACAGTTCATTTTCCCGCAGAAGTATGGTGACAGGGCTTGCCCTTACCCCTCTCGCCTCCCTCGCGCAAGACACCTCCAAGCCAACGGAAAAGGCATTCACCCGGGACTACCTCGAGCCCGGATTCAAGCCCTCCTGGAAGAACCCTGTACTCAACCGAACCCTCATCCAAGACTTTGTCATCTACGCCCACTCCGATCTTGAGATGACCAAGAAACTCCTCGACAAGGAGCCAATGCTAATCAACGCCTTTATGGATTGGGGTAGCGGCGACTGGGAGTCTGCCCTCGGAGGAGCCTCACACATGGGACGACGAGACATCGTCGAGTTCCTGCTTGAAAAGGGTGCCCGTATCGATATTTTCACCTCCGCGATGATGGGACAACTCGAAGCAGTCAAGGCCTTTCTGACCCTCCAACCCAAACTGATTGACGCTCGCGGCCCACACGGATTTAACCTCCACTTTCACGGCCAACTCGCTGGCAAGGACGCAAAGAAGATGGTCGACTACCTGCAGTCGGTGAAAAGGATCGAGCTGAAGCCAAATCCTTTTGTGAAGGATGGCGGCGGATCATAAAAACGATGCTTTATAATGAACCTTCCTGGTGAACTCACCTAAGGAAGAGGAACATGAAAGGAAGAAGTATCGCAGGCATCGCAGCCGGTGCCGTCACAATCGTCGCTATCACGTCGTCAACAGCCATCTCGTCGGGCCAGGGCGGAGCGCTCGTTCGACTCCAGACTAGCAACCCTGGAACTCCCCAAGGTGGAAATGTGAATATCAATGGGCGGACTTCGGTCAGTCTTTTGGGCGTTGGAGCCGGATCAAGCCCATCAGCAACTTTCCCGCTCGTGGTTAATGCGACTGGCGGGATTGCCGTTAACTCAACCGTCTCAAACTCAATCGTCGCAAGCAATACCGCCGATGGGTTCCCAGTAATCGTTGGGACGGTTCCCACCGGTTCAAGTGGAAACAATGCAGCAGTTTGGGGTCGAAATTTGCCCAATGAGACCCAGGGCTTTCTTGGCTATGCAAATAATGGGGTCTACGGATCCGCGTTTGGACCGGGTAAATGGTCTGGAAACTTCGATGGAACGTTTCGATTTAACGGCAACATTGCAATCCAGCGAAACGACACGAACTTCCCGATGTCTTTCTCAAACTCGTTGGGAGACAAGATCGCGCTGTGGGGAAATTCGGGCGACCATTATGGTTTTGGTGTCCAAAATAGCCTCCTACAAATTCACAGCGACGTCGTTGGAAGCGACATAGCCTTTGGCTATGGAACCAGCAATGCGATGACGGAAACCATGCGCGTCAAAGGCAATGGCAATGTTGGAATTGGCGTCAACCCAACGAACAGGCTCCAAGTTAACGGTAGGACGCACACCACCGACTTGACGATGACGGCAGGAGGTGCAGCAAACACTGTGCTAGTCGGAGACGCAGGCGGTGTAGCCTCCTGGGGAACGGTGGGGAACCTTCGTCTGACCTCAGATGCTGCTTCTTTGAGCAAAGTCACTGGAGGCCATTTCAATATGAATGGTAGCTCGATGCAGAGCGACGGTGGCGCCATCAGTCTCTACGAGAGCAGCGGTTCGACATTCAAGGTAAGGATATTTCCAAATTCTGCTACTGGAGCAGGCGTCGTGCGGAGTTATGGGCCGAGCGGGCAATCATCCGCAGCGGTGACGTTCTTATCCGGGTTCCCGAACAATGGATACATAAGCGCGGATTTGGCTGGGGTGATCCAAGCCGGGATGTATGTCAATGCTGCTGGCCAAGGAATCGTGTTCGGTGACACGAAGTCATTCCTCGTCCCCGATCCTGACGATGCGTCAAAAAAAACATCATGTATGCGTGCATCGAGGGACCTGAGGCAGCCATGTACACCCGCGGCACCGCGCAACTCGTAAACGGAGAGGCTCACATAGACCTGCCCGATCACTTCCGAAAACTGGCCTCCGCTGAAGGCATCACCGTGATCCTCACGCCGCGAGACCGAAACTCGAAGGGCCTCGGATCAGACAATGAGTCCCCAAGCGGATTCGATGTCTTCGAGCTCGGTGGTGGCAGAGGTAACTACTCCTTCCACTGGGAGATCAAGGCGGTTCGCAAGGGCAAGGAAAACTGGCAACCCGTTCGCGACTGGGACGAAGCCCTCCCC
>CALMEF010000158.1 GCA_937862825.1 uncultured Armatimonadota bacterium | reverse complement strand
ATGATGATGTCGGCATCTTCAGCATCAGCAAACTGCATGATGTACTCCATCGCTTCGTGGGCTTCTCCAATCGAGAAATCGCTGCCTGCACTGATGTTGACGAGAATCTTCTTGGCACCTTGAATGTTGGTTTCAAGCAAGGGACTGCTTGCCGCATTTTGAGCGGCGACTCGTGCACGCTGTTCGCCAACGCCACGACCAAGACCCATAAGCGCGACCCCGGCATCCTTCATGACGCTTCGCACGTCGGCAAAGTCAACATTGATGACTCCAGGGAGCATGATGATATCGCTCAGCCCTTGAACACCTTGACGCAACACATCGTCTGCGGCGGAAAAGGCTTGCTGCATCGTCGCCTTCTTCTCAACAAACTCCAAGAGTCGATCGTTGGGAACGGTAATCAAGGTATCAACGTGCTCTTTCAATCGGGCGCTTCCCTCTTGAGCCAGTCGACGACGACGAGGGCCTTCGAACAAGAAAGGCTTGGTGACCACACCAACAGTTAGGATGCCCATTCGCCTGGCGACTTCAGCCACCACAGGCGCAGCCCCAGTCCCGGTGCCGCCGCCCATTCCAGCGGTGATGAAGACCATGTCACACCCCTCAAGTTCTGCTTGGATCAGTTTCTCGCTTTCGCGAGCGGCTGCTTCTCCAACTTGCGGATCGCCTCCAGCGCCCAGACCTCGAGTTGAATCGCCGCCGAGAGGTAGGCGCATCGGAGCCTTCGACTGCTTCAACGCCTGCGCGTCCGTGTTCATTGCCACGAAGTGAACTCCAGCCACGCCTTCTTCAATCATTCGATTGACGGCATTGGTGCCGGCTCCGCCAACGCCAACGACCTTGATGATCGCCTGGTTATCGAAAATTTGGCTGGTGAGAATAGGTTCGTTGCTCATGGTGTCCTTAAGACTCTGGGGAGGGCGTGGCCCTACACCGAGAAAAGACGCTTGCGAGGCACGAAAAGCCGCACCGAGTTATGCGGTTCTGTTGAGGCTGAAGTTGGCAAGACATTCCAAGTGCGGGGTAAGTCTGCCGATTCGTTCCAACGCCGCCTTGCCGTTGGCCAAGTGATTCACGGCTTCGTCGCGGGCCCGATCAACTCCATACGCGGCAGGATAGGTTGCTTTGCCCCGGTCGCGGTCGCTTCCCACCGACTTGCCGAGTTGCTCTGTCGTTGAAGTCTCGTTCAAGACGTCGTCAGCGATCTGAAATGCCAAGCCAACATGAAGACCGTACTCCGCAAATGGTGCCGTGTCGGTTTCTCCGCCAACCAGCGCACCGAGTTCACAGGAAGCGGCAAACAGGGCGGCTGTCTTTCGAAGGTGAATCCACTCGACGGCTTCCGGGCTCACGGGCTGCCCCTCGGCCAAGACATCCGCGACCTCGCCCCCGACAAGGCCGTCTGACCCGCTCGCCTTGGCCAGTACCAACAACGCTCGCCGAGTTGAGGCTCCGTCAAGATTTACGCACGACTCCGCCAAGGCCTCAAAAGCCAGCGCAAACAAGGCATCTCCGGCAAGAATCGCCATCGCTTCTCCGAAAACTTTGTCGCAGGTCGGGCGACCTCTTCGCAAATCGTCGTTATCAATCGCAGGCAAGTCGTCGTGAATCAGGCTAAATGAGTGGACCAACTCGACCGCACTTGCTGCGCCAAGGGAGGCCGAGACGTCGCCACCAACCGCCTCACTGCACGAGATCAACATTGCTGGACGCAAACGCTTACCGGGGGCAAGGCTTGAGTAGCGCATCGCCCGGTGAAGTTCAACTGGCTGCTGACTTTCCGGCGGCAAAATAGCGTCAAGATGTGTGTCAACCAGTACACGATAGGTCTCGATCAGACGCTCGGCAGACACCACGAGAGTTTACTACGGCATGTCCCGGTAACCTCTCAGCGGTTATGTTAACGGCGATACTGGCAGGAGCGACCATGCAAGTCACGATTGGGGCAACCACTGATGGAGTATCGATCTCCGCCGGGGACGTCGTTATCCGCTCGCCAGAGGAGGGTATCTGGTCGGTCGCCACCGATTGGAAGGACAGTTGGCCCACTCAATGGGAGCATGCGCGAGGCTCGCGCGTGACTCGCGTCGGTGATTGGCATCTTGTTACTGGCAACCTGGACCTTTCTGGGGGACGCCTGGAGTTGAGCGACGCCTACCGAGTAGAAGGCAACGTGGTGCGTTGCGTGCGCCGGTTCCACTGGTCGGGAAAAGAGCCCTTGAAGCGGACGACTTTATCGGTTCGCTGGATCGTCTCTGGTGCGACCAACGCGAAACCACTCTTGCCGGGAATCTCCTATTCGGGCAACCCATCCGGCGCGAAGATGGGAGGATGTGTTCCCATCCAGAAAATGGTCTCTGGAGAAGAGTCTTACTACGAAGAGCACCGATTCCCTATGCCGTTCGTCTGCCTCGAATGGGAAAACAAGGGGGCGGCTTTACATGCGATTCCGTCGATGCCTCTGGGAGCGAATCACGCGGACCAATGGTGGTCTCTCGGGTTAACGTCCCATAAGAACAGCACTGAACTTGCCCTACTCTCAGGACCCTGCGCCTCGAATGGACAGCGGGGGGCTGTTAAAGCCCGGCAAGGAACATTCATGCCCTACCCGGATACGTGGCTGGACATTCCGCCTGGATCCACCATTGAGAAAACTTTCTTCTTGCAGCCTTATTCGGTGGAAAGGAAAGGAAATGGGTTTGTCAAACCGATGGGTGCATCTTTGGACCTTTTTCAGCCCTATGGTTTGGATGGGCTTCCAACCTTCGAGTCAATCATTGAAGCGAAGTCGCGATTTGCTTTGTCGCGTTGGCGGGCTTCGGGAGGGTTCGAGATGTACCCCGATTATGTGCAGGGAACCCACTTTGTCATGGGTTGGTGTGGACAAGCGGAGGCACTTGCTTACGCTATGTTGGTCCAAAAAGACCTTATGCCAGAAGCGGTTGACAAGGCGGTTTCGACCCTCAATCTTCTTTCAACCTCGCCATTCAATGAGCGCGGATTCCACAACCGCTACACGGTGGAAACCAAGTCATGGACTGAGCAAGACTTCGTTTCCCAAGGTCAGGCCATGGAGTCAATCACGAGAGCCATCCAACTTGGCCATAAGCAAAAGTTGGCGACCAAGAGTTGGGAGGAGTTCATGAGAAGGGCCGCGACGTTTCACTCTCAGCGCATCCTGAACCCGGCCTGGCGGCCACTGTCAACCAATGAAGGGTTCCTGATCTCACCGTTACTGAGGGCAGCGAGGCTCTTCCGCGACGATACTTACTCAAAGGCTGCCCTGAAAGCGGCTGACCACTACGCCTCACGCCACGTCTCGATGGATGAACCCTATTGGGGCGGCACCCTAGATGCGAGTTGCGAGGATAAGGAAGGTGCCTGGGCAGCGTTTCAAGGGTTCTTGGCCGCCTACGACCACACCAAGCAACCCAAGTACCTCGAATGGGCGGAGCACGCGATGAACGTGGCGCTAACGTACACGGTGGTCTGGGATATCGAGTTACCCGCAGGTCGCCTGAAGGACCATGGGTTCAAATCTCGTGGGTGGACAGTCGTATCAGCACAGAACCAACACCTCGATGTTTTCGGAGTGTATTACACGCCGGAAATCTATCGGATGGGAGCACTCCTCAAGCGACCGGAACTTCAGAAGTTGGCGCGGGTGATGTTTAGAAGTTGTGGGCAGTTGATTGATCCCTTTGGGAGCCAAGGCGAGCAGATTCAGCAGACGAACTTCGCCCAGGCCGGCGACATGTCGAATGTCTACAAAATGCGAGGTGGTTACAGCGAGGGCTGGACGGTGTTCTGGATTACCGCGCACTTTCTGCATGCTGCTGCGAGGTTCAAGGAGATGGGCGTACAGTTGTGAAGGGAAACCAGGCTCCAACAATGTCAACATTTTTGCGCATTCCAGCCGTTTCGGTGTTACAATGACTTAAGGCAAGGGGACGAATGTGGGATTTGGACAGTTTGCATGGGCATCTACCTCGGAGGTATCGCTCCGATGAGTTGCACAGTCCTTGATGTGATCCAAGCCGCCGATGAGGTAACGGTTGACGGCACGAATGTGGTTCCGGTCTCGGGCCTGGACAGCGCTATGGCCGCCGCAGGGACGGCACTTACGAACTCCACGGCGGAAACGGTGCTGGGTTCCTTTGCAATTGGAGCGGGGAGTTATATAAGATCGCACCAAACCGAGCAACCAGAACCTGGACATACCTTGATGAAAACTTGGATGTTATTGCAGATTACGGATTGGGTGTTCAACTTCAACTGACGGAAGGAGTATGTGACGTCGTCCGCCGACTGTGAAGTCACGATAATCTGGGATTAGATTTTACATGCCACAATTTAGGTTCAAGTTACGTTGAACCTGAAAAGATGATCACCTATCCACGACGCAAGACACGCACTGTGATGGTTGGCCCGGTG
>CALMEF010000157.1 GCA_937862825.1 uncultured Armatimonadota bacterium | reverse complement strand
GCATCCAGCGCGTTTTGGATCTGCGTAACGTTCAGAGCGAGGTAGTAATCCTTCACCTCCTTCTCCTCAAATCGGTAGAACGCAAGGTAGCGGCCGTTTGGAGAGAACCAGAGCGCTTCACGGACACCTAGTTCTTCACCATAAACCCAACTTGCCACCCCGTTCTTCGTGCGTTCGGTGACCGATCCGTCAGTTGTGATCGCCTCCTCACCTGATCCATCCGCCTTAGCCACGAAGACGTTTCGGTCACGATGAAATGCCTTCATCGTGCCGTCAACCGTAAACACGGTGTCGAACTGTCGCCCACGCTCTGGAGCACGGCGCTGACCAGTTCGGCTACCGCCCGTCGACGATGCCGCTGGGAACGATGCCTCTTTCACAGAGCCGTCTTTCGTGGAGACTTGAAACTCCTTGCCATCGCGACGAAAGTGCCAGGCCGAACCATCCTGAGCCCAAGTTCCACTCGCATCAGCCCGTTTGACCGAAGAGGCGATTTCCCCTCGGAGTTTCGAATACCGATCGTAGCGGGGCATGCTGGCGAGTCGGTCCTGTGAGTGTGCAAACGGGCCGAGTGCCAATAAGGCTATCAAAGCAAGACGGTTCATGCTTACGGATTATGCTCAGTTCTCAACAATGAGTTCCCCGTGTTTCCAGACCTTCTTTACCAAGTTGGTTCCAAAGTGGAAAGGCACATCGCGGTAGTCGTCGGTATCCCAAAGCACGAGATCGGCCCGTTTGCCCTTGTCGATGGAACCAACCTCATCAAACACACCGAGACTCTTCGCGGCGTTTCGAGTGGTGGCCTCCCAAACCTCTTTGGGCGTCATCTTCATATGCAGGCATGCCAGGCTCATGGCCATGGGGAGAGACGCAGTTGGGCTGGAGCCAGCGTTAAAATCAGTTGCGATCACAACAGGGAGCCCGAGTTCAAGCATGGCCCTCGCATCGGGGTAGCGAGAGAGACCTAGTCCGTAGACCGACCCAGGCAGTAGAACAGGGTGGGTTCCAGAAGCTTTAAGCGCGCGGATTCCCGGTTCGTTTGTGTGTTCCAGGTGGTCGGCCGTAACTGCATGCAGTTCAGCCGCCAACGCGGCCCCGCTACCATCTCGCAACTGGTCAACGTGTAGGCGAAAGGGCATTCCCAACGTTTGGAGGCGACGAGCATCATCTCCCGAGAAGTAACCGTGCTCAACGAAGATATCAACGTATTTGGCCAGCCCCTCGCGCTTGACTTCTGGTCCCAACTCGTGGACGATCATCTCGATATGGGCTTCACGGGTTTGCCCTGCTGGCATGGCATGCGCGGCCAACAGTGTCGGAATGATGGTAAGGGGTGTTGATTGTTCTCGATAGGCCTGCAGAATCCTCAGTTCTTGATCATAGGTCAAGCCGTAGCCCGATTTCGCTTCCACCGTTGTCGTGCCATGCTTGAGACACCACCACGCGTGACGTTCAGTTGAACGAACCAACTCTGCTTTCGAGGCTTCGTGTACTGATCGGACAGTGGCCGCAATGCCACCCCCCCGCGCCGCAAGATCTTGATAAGTTGCCCCGTTGATGCGGGCCTCAAACTCCCAAGAGCGACTGCCACAGAAACAAAGATGGGTGTGGGCATCAACTAGACCGGGTGTCAACAACAGCCCGTTTCCATCGATTTCCGAGTCAAAAGAGCCTGTAGACTCTCCGATACCCTCGATCAAGCCATTCCTAAACGAAACTGAAGATGTGGCATTACTGGATGAGTAATCAAGAAGTCGCACGTTCCGAATTAGCGTACGCATCGGTTATCGCTCCAACATTTCCTTGATCTCGGGTGGTATGGAAACAGCCTTCCTTTGTCGCCCCATAAGCACGTGCCAAGTGTATCCCTCGGTGCACTTCGCTCCAGTCTCCACATTGATGACTTCGTATTCAAACTTCAGGGACGCTCGGCGTATCTCGGCCAGCCAAACCCTGACGGTAATCAGATCGTCGTATTTGACCTCCCCCCGATAGCGAGCCTGAGCCTCAACCACTGGCAGGAAAAAGCCCATTTCCTCAAGGCTCTTATAGGTAAAGCCTCGCTCCCCGCACCACGCTCCCCGAGCCTGTTCGAACCAGTAGAAGTAGTTTGCGTAGTAGGCATGACCCATCTGGTCCGTCTCGCCATAACGAATGCGAATCTGCTCTTCCGTCACAGAAGGGGTCATAGGATGCCCTCCAGAACTCGGATGAAACGGTCCATCTCGTCAGGGGTGTTGTAGTGAACCGGACTAACCCGGACCACGCCCTGTTCAGGAGGAATCCCTAGGGCTTCGCAAAGCCGGTATGCGTACATGTGCCCGCTACGGATGCCAAAGCCTGCCTTGACCGCTCGGTCAACGATCGTTTCTGAAGGAACCTTGTCATGAACAAAACTGATGGTCGATACGCGACTGGTGTCGCCATGATTTGGGCCAACGATCCTGACACTTCGATTCATCCTGAGGTAGTCAATCAGGGCATCCTGAAGGGGGCGTTCGAGTCCTTGCATCGCATTGAATGCCTCGCGAGTGCCACCCAAGAACTCAAAGTAATCCCTCGTTGCTAACAGTCCAGCGAGCGACTCGTAGGGCAAGCACCCGAGTTCGAACTTGGAGGGATAGTTCTTTGGAATGAAGAAGTGGTTGGGACCTATCAGTTCATCGTAGGCTTCGTTGCGCCCCCAAAGCGCCGCCATGTGCGGGCCATAGACTTTGTAACACGAAAAGACGTACCAATCGCAGCCCCATGCCTCGACATCTATGGCGCGATGGGGTGCAAAGGCGACGCCGTCAACGATGACCTTTGCACCAACAGCGTGGGCAAGCCTCGTGATCTCTGCAACATCCACAATGTCTCCAAGCAGGTTTGAGACATGGGGAAACACGACAAACTTGGTTCGCTCATTCAGGAGATCGCGCAAGTCGTCTAAGGTGCACTCGAACGACTCACGGTTGACTTCCCACCACCGAACCGTAGCCCCAAACTTTTCGAGCCTCAACCAGGGCCCGATGTTCGCTTCGTGACCTGTGTTAGCAATGATCACTTCGTCGTCCGGCTTTAGATTGTCCAGGTAGGCGTCCGCGAGCATTCTCAGTAGCGCGGTTGAAGACATTCCAAACGTCACTCGCCCCAGCCCAGTTCCGTTGAACAACTCGTTCGCATAGTCCCGCGCATCGTTGACCAGCTGCGTCGCACGTTCGGACTCGGGATAGGTCGCTCCCGTCTGAATGTTGTCGCACTCGAGGAACCTCGAAATGGCTTGAATGGCGGCACGAGGCACCTGCGAACCGCCAGCGTTCTCAAAGAACACCGTATTTCCTGCCAAAGCGGGAAAGTGGGCACGAATCGAGTCGAGAGAGGGAAGTTGGAAGGTGCCCGGCATCGCCTATGATTATGAAGGCATACTTAACCCATGCATCTCCCCATTGAGGACTTGACTCCCCGCCAAATTGTCGAAGCCTTGGATCAGTACATTGTTGGCCAAGCCGCTGCGAAGAAAGCGGTTGCGGTGGCCCTGCGCAACCGATTCCGAAGACAACGGCTATCTGAGTCAGAACGGGACGATGTCTTGCCGAAGAACATCCTCATGATGGGGCCAACTGGCGTCGGCAAGACCGAGATAGCGCGGCGACTCGCCCAATTGGCGCGTGCTCCCTTTATCAAGATCGAAGCGACCAAGTTCACGGAAGTGGGCTATGTTGGCCGTGACGTCGAGTCAATGGTCCGCGATCTTGTCGCGATAGCCGTTCGCTTGGTAGAGCGGGAGAAGTTGGAGGCCGTCCGAGACGAGGTCGACGAGAGGGTTATGGAGCGCTTGATAGACCTACTGGAGGATGCTCCCCCACAGTTTGCTATGTTTGGTGACTTGGTTCAGCGAGTGCAGGCCGTCAGTGACGGTGAGGACTACGAGGAAGTCGACTGGGAGGCACGAGAGGCAGAGCGCCAAGAACGCAGAAAGCAGATACGCCACGGGATTACGAATGGGGACTTTGATCGGCACGAGGTGGAAGTGGCGGTCGAGGAGTCCACAAGTCCCTTTGTCCAAGTCTTCTCCAACCAGGGGATGGAGGAAATGGGTATCGATGGTCCGTTTGGCAATATGGGAACGCGGACTGCTTACCGCAGAATGGAGGTTGCTGAAGCCAAGGGCGTTCTGTTTGAGGAGGAGTCCAAAAAGGTTCTTGACCGTACGGCAACCTATAAGGAGGCGATTTACCGCACTGAGCAGACCGGGATCATCTTCATTGACGAGATTGATAAGGTGGCGGCAAAGTCGGGAGGCTCTGGTCCCGATGTTTCTCGGGAAGGTGTGCAGCGTGACTTGCTCCCAATCATTGAGGGCTCAACGGTCGCAACCAAATTCGGGGCGGTGCGAACAGATCACATTCTGTTTGTCGCGGCGGGAGCGTTCCATATCAGCAAGGTCAGCGACTTGATCCCCGAACTCCAGGGCCGCTTGCCGATACGTGTTCGGCTTGACGCCCTGTCGGAGGGTGACTTCCGAAGGATTCTGCGGGAACCGAAGAATGCCTTGACGCGACAATATCAACTGCTTTTGGCGACAGAAGGTGTACAAATCTCCTTTGATGATGCCGCCCTTGACGAGATTGCTCACGTCGCAGTGGCGATCAATGAGAAGACGGAAAACATCGGAGCACGCCGTTTACATACGGTTATGGAGAAACTTCTTGAGGATGTGATGTTCGAGGCTCCTGACATTGCCCAAAAGCAGATTCACTTTACGGTGCCGATGGTGAAAGAAAAGCTTGATCCCCTTCTAGCAGATGGCGATTACAGCCGATATATTGTATAAATAACAGGGTTGTGACGAAAGATGCGGAAATGGAGCGTTGCAGGAATCTTGTTGGCCACCTTGGCTGTTGGTTCATCGCGCCCCCATTTGTCACAGATTCAGCCCATGTTTGACGCTACCGCTCGCAAGGCGATCGCGGCTTGGTGGGCGAAGGATGGTCGCTACGTGGCTGTCCCCACTGCAACCCAAGAAGTTCGTCAAACGCCCGAAGGCTCCGCCTGGATTTGGAAATTCTATCGCGCTCGAGGTAAGGGCAAAGTGATTCCAACGGGTCCTCCGATTGCGACAACTGAGGAGCAAGCCGACTGGGATAAGTGGTTAGAGGAGCGCTACACACGCGATTGGGCCGCCGCCGAAGGAATCATCTCAGGTGCTGGCGAAAGTCCGTTGCTCGTCCCTACACCCGAGGCGATCGAGAAACTGTTTGGAGAACCCCCCGTGTTCGCTGAGGTCGTCGAGCCTGTCAGGCACACGGTTAAGTTCGACTCTGGAGAAGTTATTTCACTTCCAGATAACCCAGTGTTGCGCAAGAAGTATGCGTACTATCGCTACAAGACTGGGGTGATGTCCGTTGGGAAACCGGTCAAGTCCATCGAGCCCGAATCGCTCAAGAAGTTGTTTGCGGATGCTGGGGTGAGCGA
Organism: uncultured Armatimonadota bacterium; assembly: GCA_937862825.1. Taxonomy (GTDB): domain Bacteria; phylum Armatimonadota; class Fimbriimonadia; order Fimbriimonadales; family Fimbriimonadaceae; genus CALMEF01. The sequence continues at coordinate 755 of CALMEF010000157.1, read as the reverse complement.
GCGCGACCGTAAGGTGATGATGGCCGTTTCCTCCCTTGAAGGTGGTTTCGATTCGATCAACACCTACGATACAGGGTACGTCTCCGTTGGGTTCATCCAGTTCGCCTGTCTATCAGGAGGTGGGGGCTCACTTGGACAGGTCATGCGGCGACACAAGCGTGAAAACCCTGCGGAGTTTGAGCGGTTGTTCCGAAAACTTGGCATGGACGTTACGGAATCGGGATTAATCACCGTCTACGATCCATTGAGTGATCGCGAACTGGTGGGTGGAGAGGCGGCCAAGTTCATCATTGACAACCCCGCCTACGCGATTTGCTTCCAAATGGCCGGGCGTGATCGGACTTTCCAACTCGCTCAGATTGCCGTTGCGCATGCGATGTACATTCCCACCTCTGCGGACACGATTCAGGTCCGCGTGGGCGCGGATACGTTCTCGATTGCTCTAAGCGAGGTGATGACCTCGGAAGCGGGCTTGGCGGTTCTGATGGATCGCAGGGTCAACACGGGAACACTGGAACCGCTGGGGGAGATCGTTTCGAAACTAATCGAGGAGCAGGCAATTACCGATCTCGCAGACCTGGCAAAGGTTGAGGGTGAGTTGGTGGCTCGCTGCAAGTTCCGAAAAGACACTCTTTCCGACCCAGGTCTTTCGCAGCCGCCAGCCACTTCGTTCTTGCGTGATGCATCGCGAATGTCCCGCTCTGGCGATCGCACCAAGAAAGGCGGCGGCGGGTAAAATCTTCGGGTTAACTGCT
>CALMEF010000156.1 GCA_937862825.1 uncultured Armatimonadota bacterium | reverse complement strand
TTATTATCGCGTTGCGACCGATCACGGCATACGAGACCCAGAGGAGGATGGCTTCTATCCGAACCCCCATGGTGCTCACCCCAAGGAGGGCGAACAAAAGCCAGACGTCCTCGATCCTAACCGAGTTCAAACGGTGTTCATGCCCTTGCCTTGTATGCACTGCGAAACTGCCCCCTGTGAGCCGGTCTGCCCTGTTGCAGCCACCGTGCACAGCCAGGAGGGCCTGAACCAGATGGTCTATAACCGGTGCGTGGGTACGAGATACTGCTCGAACAACTGCCCGTACAAGGTTCGTCGGTTCAACTACTACAACTATCAGGTTGGAGCGACTGATATCACCAAGGAAACCGGTAACCGTAACTTCCGGGGCACCGAAGATATGCCGCTTCTTCGACTCATGAACAACCCGAACGTCACGGTTCGAAGTCGTGGTGTCATGGAGAAGTGCACCTACTGCGTGCAGCGCATCAACGTGGCGCGTATCAACGCCAAGAAAGAAGGCCGGCCGGTTGCTGACGGTGAAATCGTCACCGCTTGCCAGCAAGCCTGTCCAACTCAGGCAATCACCTTTGGCAACATCGCCAATCGTAACAGCAAGGTAGCCAAACTCAAGGCTGAGAAGCGCAACTACTCGCTACTCAAGCACTTGAACACGGTGCCGCGAACAACTTACCTCGGCAAAGTCCGAAATCCCAACCCTGAGGTGAACGCCTAATGCCTTCCCATACCGGATACCAAGACAACCTCATTGATGGGCAGCACAACTACGAAACGATCACGGATCGAATCGGCACCGTTGTCCTAGACCAATCAAAGTTCAACCCGAACAGCGAAGTCGGCAAGAAGTGGATCAATGCCTTCTTGTTTGGATTCCTCGGCGTCAACGTGTTGATGCTCGTCATTGGCTGGCTGGTCTATCAAGGCATCGGCATTTGGGGAAACAACCAGCCATCGGCATGGGGCTTCGACATCATCAACTTTGTTTGGTGGATCGGTATCGGCCACGCAGGAACGCTGATCTCGGCGATCTTGCTTCTGATGCGCCAGAAATGGCGAATGTCAATCAACCGTTTCGCTGAAGCCATGACCATCTTTGCGGTTATGTGCGCGGGTCTGTTCCCGCTCTTGCACACTGGCCGTCCGTGGGCCGCATACTGGTTGTTCCCGTATCCGAACTGGCTGGCGATGTGGCCGAACTTCCGAAGTCCGCTAGTCTGGGACGTTTTTGCGGTTTCGACCTACTTCACGATCTCGCTCTTGTTCTGGGCGCTTGGTCTCATTCCAGACTTGGCGACATTGCGCGATCGAGCAAAAAGCAAGATAGCCAAAATCCTCTATGGGTTCGCGGCGATGGGCTGGAACGGCTCAGCAAAGCACTGGCACCGATACGAACAGGCCTACCTGATTCTCGGTGGACTTTCAACGCCACTGGTTCTGTCGGTTCACTCCATCGTGTCCTTCGACTTTGCGGTTTCTCTGCTTCCGGGCTGGCACACAACCGTGTTCCCGCCTTACTTCGTTGCTGGTGCAGTTTTCGCTGGCTTTGCGATGGTGCTTACCTTCGCCATTCCGGTTCGCAAGTGGTACAAGTTGGAAGACTTCATCACCATGCGGCACATCGATTGGATGTGCAAAATCATGCTGGCAACGGGTCTGATCGTATGTTATGGCTACGGGTGCGAACTGTTCTACGCTTACTACAGCGGTAGCCCAGACGAAAAGTTCATGATCATGAACCGCATGGCCGGCCCTTACGGTTGGTCATACGTGTTGCTGATCGTTTGTAACCTCGCGATCCCTCAGATTCTCTGGTCTCCAAAGATGAGACAGAACCTCGCAGTGGTTTGGATGGTGTCGCAGGCCGTCAGCATCGGCATGTGGCTGGAGCGATTTGTAATCATTCCGGTCAGTCTTCACCGCGACTTCCTTCCCTCGTCTTGGGGCATGTATGTCCCGACATGGGCCGACTTCTCTATGTTCTTTGGAACGATCGGGTTGTTCTTCTTCCTGATGTTCCTCTTCTTAAGGTTCCTTCCCATGATTTCGATCTTCGAAATGCGCGAACTGTATCACCGAGACAAGGAGGCTCCCTCGAAAAACAGCCACAAGCATGCTCATCACCATGAGCCCGCTGCGGTTACCGCGGGAGGAGATGACCAATGATTCATGCCGCACCCAAGAATCCGGTATTTGGGCTCGTCGCCGAGTTCTCGCATCCAGACGACTTGTTGCATGCGGCTGAGCAGGCAACCAAGGCTGGGTACAAGAAGGTTGAAGCCTACAGCCCCTTCCCTGTTCACGGCCTTACCGAGGCCTTGGACTGGCACGAGTCAACGGTCCCGTGGATGATCTTCTTGGCCGGCATTGCAGGTGGTCTCGGCGGATTCGCGCTGGAGACCTGGGTCGCGGTTCAAGCCTATCCGCACAATATTGGTGGGCGCCCCTTGTTTAGTTGGCCTTCGTTTATTCCAGTCATCTTCGAGTGCACCGTCCTACTGGCTGGAGTCACTGCGGTGATTGGCACTTTGGCCATCAACGGGCTCCCCAGACCGCACCATCCGATCTTTGGGGCAAAGAACTTTGACCGAGCCTCGCAGGACAAGTTCTTCCTCTGCATTGAAAGTTCGGACGAGAAGTTTGATGTATCGGAGACAACCAAATTCCTTGAAGGTCTGGATGCCGACAGTGTTTCTTCGGTGCGAAACGATGAGGACGATCTCTAATGCGTAAGTCAACGTGGATTTTGGTGAGCGGCGCGGCCATGTTATTCGCCGCAGGTTGCCACACCGACATGTGGGTTCAGCCCAGGGTTCGGCCACAGAGAGAGAGTGACTTCTTCCCCGACAAAATGGCCAGCAGGCTTCCTGTCGAGGGAACCGTTGCCCGCGGTCACGAGAAACTCGACACCGCCTATTACAAGGGATTCAGCAATGGTCAACTGGTCACGGAGATTCCGGCTGCGAAGGCCATGAGCGAACTCAAGTTGAAAGACATGAAGGCGTTTTTAAGCCGCGGGCAGGATCGTTACCGAATCTTCTGCACGCCGTGTCACGGCGAACTTGGCGACGGAAACGGGATGATCGCGCAACGAGGACTCTCGTTAAAGAAGAAACCGGGCAATTATCACACGGACCGTCTACGCAAGATGCCCGTCGGGCACTTTTACGACGTGATCACCCACGGATACGGAATCATGTACAGTTACGCCTCTCGGATTGAACCTGCCGATCGGTGGGCAATTGCGGCTTACATCAGGGCCTTGCAACTTAGCCAAGGCGCCGATCCGGCGAAACTCAGTCCTGAAGACTTGCGAAACATTGAGACCGCCAAGATGGAGGGCCAGGAGTAATCATGGAGAACGCAAACACACTCCGATTGGATAAGGCAGCGCCACTTGGCGGCCTGCTTGCGATCATCGGCGGCGTCATCATGGCTACCACAGGAACGCTCTGGCAGAGTTATATCTATGGATGGCTCTTCATGGCTGGACTCACGTTGGGGGCTCTTGGAATTGTCATCCTCCACAACGTGATTCGCGCAACTTGGAGTCTGAGCATCCTCCGGCTGGCAGAGGCTGCCGCAAGCCCGCTTAGCCTGTTCCTGATGTTCCTGTCCTGGATTCCCATCGCAACCGTAGGCTTGAAGGAGATCTACCTTTGGGCTGACCCGGTTCGTTCGGCAGGCGATCACGTGTTGCACAACAAGGCATTCTTCTTGAACCCATCGATGTTCATCGGGTGTTCAATCGCTTACTTTGCCTTCTTCATCTTCATGTCCAACACGTTGAGAAAGTCAACGATCCGCCAGGACCAGAACAAGGATGTGACAGAAAGCCAGAAGCGAGCCAATATCGCCTCTCCGGGACTCCTGGCGTTTGCAGTGGTGGTCACCTTCGCAGCGACTCACTGGGCGATGTCCTTGGAGCCACACTGGTTCTCAACGGTTTATCCTCTCCTTAGCCTGATCGGCCAGGTGAACTGTGCGGTCGCAATCGCCACACTGATTCTCTGCGTAAACGCGAATCGAGAGCCTTACAAGGGAATCGTCAACGCAAAGTTGACGAAAGACTTGGGCAACATCCTGTTCGCAACGACGATGGTTTGGGCTTACCTAACCCTCTCACAGTTCCTGATCATCTGGTCTGGAAACCTTCCAGAAGAGGTGCCCTACTATCGGCTTCGAGCCGAGTTGGGCTGGCAGTTCTTGGGCTGGATTCTGATTTGGGGTCGCTTCTTTGTTCCGTTTTTCGCCCTGCTGGCACCGAAAACCAAGCGCTATGCAAACACGATGAAGTGGGTTTGCATCTGGATCATCCTGATGCACATTCTCGATGTTTTCTGGCTGGTCGTTCCAGGCTTCGAGCGCGGTGGTTTGTTCCAGAGCATCCGCCTCGGAGATGTCGGTGCCCTCATAGGTTTCTTCGGCCTCTTCCTCGTCGGATTCTCGACTGAGGTGAAGAAGGCTGCATTGGTCCCGACTCACGACAACCGACTTAGGGAGAACCTAGATCATGCATAGACATCACGAACCGCCTGATACGAGCAAGGGCTATGATCTGACCGATCTCAAGATCTCAGATATTGTCAAAGGCACGGTCGGCTTCTTTGCGTTCACGATCTTCTCGTACGTGTTCGTATGGGGCGTCATGCACTGGGGCTTTGGCAACGCGAGTATCCCAAAGATCGTCGGCTCACGACCAATCCCGCAGGCACCGAATCCGATCCTCCAAAACCAGACCACCGCAAAGGTCGACATGTACAACATGCGGCACGAGGAGAACAAGGCTCTCCATTCGTATGGCAAAAGCAAGGCTGCTCCTGGTGCGGCGCGCATCCCGATTGATCGAGCGATCGACATCGTTTCCCAGGAAGGTGTGCTGAAGTGAAACGAGGCCTCACTTGGGCTCTCTTGGCTTTCGCATTCTTCGGAGTTGTCACGGCATTTGCCTACTCATTGAAGGCTGCCCAGGGTGAGCGGTTCACCGCAGGTGTTGGTATTGAGCAACTCTTGGGTTCAAATATCCCTCTTGATGCCAAGTTCACCAACTCGGATGGCAAGCAAATCGAACTGGGAAGCCTTTACGGCACCAAGCCTGTCGTGCTGATGTTTGTGTTCTACCGCTGTGAAGGCACCTGCGCGATGGAACTTGCCGGTGCGGCGAAACTCTTCAAGGACATCAAGTACGAAGATGTCGGCAAGGAATACGACGTGATCACCATCGGAATCCATCCGAAGGAGACCTACGACCTCGCGGCAACCAAGAAGCGTGCCTATTTAACTCTTTACGAACGGCCAACTGCAGCGCAGGGCTGGCACTACCTGACCGGGGATATGGAAAACATCCGGAAAGTCACTGACGCCGTAGGCTACAAGTTCAAGTATGACGAAGCCAAGGATCGGATCGTCCACCCGACCGGCATCATGGTGACGACCCCTGGCGGCCGCGTCTCGCGCTATTTCTACGGCGTTGAATAT
>CALMEF010000155.1 GCA_937862825.1 uncultured Armatimonadota bacterium | reverse complement strand
GGTGATGGTACCGCTACAAGTGGCAGTCCCGGGGCCTGATGCATTTGGAACGCCACCCGTGCCCACCGACGCTCCTTACTGCGGAGTTCCCGAGTACGAGCCTGAGATTGATCCCGGGTTACCAGACGAATACCATGTGCCGCCCGCATAAGTGACTGAGTAGTATCCTTGCGCCAAGCATTGCGCTATTGACACTGCAAGTACGGATAAGATCGCAACGGCACGAGACATGTTCTACTCCATTGTAGGCCATTACTCCAGAATTGTCAAGAGTTTGGACAACTTTCGGCAAAAGTCCCCAGAATGCGTCAAGTAGATCGAACCTGAGTGGAGGGCTTCAACCCTTATCAATCCCAGTCGACCACGAAATCGGCCCCTTCTGGAACTGCCACGAGGTGTTCTCCTTCGGACCCATTCCGTCCGGGTAAACGTCCTTCCCACCCGTATCCAGGAAGATGCCGCCCGAAAGTAAGCGATCCCGGAAGTTCAGCATCGGCGGGTAGGTGGTGGCGCTGCCGAAGGGTCGGTTTCCGTCTTGCTTGGGGTCATACGGTTGAATCCGCTTATGCACATCGTTGCCCTTGATGTCCCAAAACAAGGCATAACTGTTCAAGTCTGCGTGGCCACCGGTCAGATTGCCCCACACGTCGTCGCCAGCGGCATCAATACACACGGCGAGGCAACCATCGCGAGCAATACCTCCCCATCGTTCTTGTGCGTCCGGCCGGTCGTTGTATCGGTCGTTGCCGTTCATGTCCACAAAACTGCCCACGGCAAAGTGTGCGCCTGAACCGATCGAGTACTGGGTGCAGCGATAGGTGTCATTGCCACCCCGTTCTTCGAAGATTCCAGCACCCCACCAATAGCCGCTTCCCAGGCTGAAGACGCTCGTGTGATAGGTGTCGTCTCCCGCGCCCTCTACGACGATTCCGACGCCTCCACCCTGGTTTTGACCATCGCCTGAGTCGCACCGTCGACCGTAACCGCAGCCGAGGGACATGGAGACGGTCTTGCCCCAGACTTTGGATTCATTGCCAGTGTCTGCAGTGAAGTAGGAGTCATTGCCTTCGACGTCAACAAGGGCACCGACGCCCATCGTGCCACCGAAGCCCATCGACATGCAGATCGAGCGATACTTGTCGTTGCCCTTTCGGTCGAGCAGGAAGCCGACGCCAGCATACGCCGCGCCTTGGCCCCAGCCCTTGCCGACTTCGTAAGTATCGTCGCCTTCGTTGTCAATCACAGCACCAGTTCCGTAAAGTCCGAACCCGATGCCGCCATTCTTGACTTTGTACGTGTCGTTTCCTGTGAGATCGACAAGAAGGCCAAGGCCAAACAGCCCGCAACCGACGTTACCGTCAATCGCAGTACCGTCGTAGATGTCGTTTCCTCCGAAATCGACCACGACGGACAATGGGCGGGCATACGATGCGGGTGAGGCGATGAGATCAGTGTATGTGTCGTCACCAGCCGGATCAACTATGATCGCTGCAGGTCTGTCGAACTTGTCATTACCTTTCGTGCCCACGATGATTGGTCCGAGCGCTGAGTGGAGGACTAGCGGCTGTGTCAGGTCCCCTGGGTTGTGCGCCTTTGCCCATTCGCTGTACTCCGTCATAGCCGCGTCAAAGTGTCGCAAGAAGAGTGCGCTTCCAAAGGCAGCATAGTTCTTGTCCCAATCGCGTAGGTACTGGTAGGCCGCCCTTTCCGCAACGATTATGGTGTCGTCGTTGACGTCACCAAGGTATGGCGAGACAAGAAGGTCATAGGCTTCCTGCCGTGTGTACGGCCTGCCCGAGTGACCGCGCAAGGCATCTGCCAACATCTCTGGGCTTCCCGCAGCCTTAAAGTAGGGATCGGCAAGGTGGGCCGCGATGGTGAGACGAGCGACCAATCGCACAAGTCCGTCACCAAGATTGGCGAGTACCTGCGACTCAGCCTGAGTGAAGCGACCGCTGAAAATGACATCAGTCGGGCTGTTAGGGCGATCCAGTGCGGCTCGAAGCGCTTGGGCTGGCGTTGCACCGCTCTTTATCCAATTCACTCCCCAGTCATCGCCTTTGGGTGCGGCCCACTCTCGTCCTGCCCGGGCGTCGAGTTGGCTCCAGAGCATGTAGAGTTCTTGGGCAGGCTCCTTGTGTTTGTCGAGGAGATTGTTTCCCATCAGTGCGCCGTACTCGGCCGGCTGGAGTACGTCGCGGAAGAGGTTCTCGACTGAGCGTAAGCGATACTCAAACGGAGGAAAGCCGAGCATCTCTTCGAAGGTGTAGCCGAAAGGTTTGCCAGTTCGGCCAAGAGAATCATGCACGCGGTCCCATAGGGCTGCCGGGGGAGCCAAGTGTGGCCTGCCAGCCCGCGTGAACAGCCCGTCTGCGGCTTGGGAATGGGCGAAAGCAGCCATGCAGGCAAGCAAACCAACCGACAGTATTCTCATGCCTCTAGCATAGCCGTTGTGAAGGTGTTGTGGTCATACTTCCTTCAATGCTGTGTGCTGTTCTCTTAGGCGCCTTTGCTGGACTGTCGTCCAGCACCATGCGGAGTGAACTCCGCACTCCGATTGATCCTCACCACACCCTGTGGTTTGACAAGCCGGCGACCCACTTTACGGAGAGTTGCGCGATCGGGAACGGCAGACTGGGAGCGATGCTTTTTGGCGGATTTGAGAGCGAGCGAATCGTTCTTAACGAGAGCACAATGTGGTCTGGTTCACCGCAAGATGCTGACCGGGCTGAAGCGCATAAGGCGCTTCCTGAGATTCGCAGGCTGCTTCAGGAGGGCAAAAACGCTGAGGCACAGGAACTCTTGCAACGCGAGTTCATCTGCAAGGGCGCAGGATCGGGTCTCGGCAACGGCAAGGATGTTCCTTTCGGTTGCTATCAAGTTCTCGCCAACCTCAATCTGGACTTTGGACATGCCAACGGCTCGAACTATGAACGGGTTCTCGACCTCGACAAGGCGTTGACCACCACAACCTATGTTCACGGAGGCATCACCTACACTCGCGCGGCGTTCGCAAGCGAGCCTGGCAACGTCATGGTCATCCGACTGTCATCAACACAACCTCGGGCAGTCTCATTCAATGCCCGGCTGACCCGACCCGAGCGATCACGTACGGTGATCGAGGGCAATGATCTGATCATTCGAGGCAACTTGAACAGCGGAGTCGAAGGGAAAGCGGGGGTTGGATACGAGGGACGAGCCCGCGTGATCGCTGATGGCGGCTCAGTAGTTAGTGCTGGGAATCACCTGGCGATTCAGGGCGCCGATTCGGTTTTGATCATCGCCAGCGCGGGCACCAGCATGTTTGAGAAGGACTATGCCGCGAAAGCGAAGCAGAATGTGGATCGAGCAACTGGGAAGTCTTACGCGAGGCTTCTTGGCGATCACATTAAGAACCATCAATCGTTCTATCGTCGTGCAGAAATTCGGTTGCC
>CALMEF010000154.1 GCA_937862825.1 uncultured Armatimonadota bacterium | reverse complement strand
TTTATCAGGGCCCTTGGTCATAAATGCGGGCAGCCACTCGGCGAGGGCTCGTTCGCCGTAGGCCTCTCGGGCAACTCTTGAATACTCATTGTCAGTTAGGATCACCTTGCCTGACGGAAACATTCGCAAGTAGCCGCCTGCTGTCTCTTCGTAAACACCAACTATTGTTGGCAACACTTCTTCACCCTTGGCTGCCCACCCGCGCACCATAAGGGTCACGGTTTTAGTATCATTCAGCTGCTCCACCTGAATCCAGCTTACAGCACCCAAGTCTGCAAGGCTCAAGACGTCTGCAACGGGGTCCTTAACTATGTAACGGTAGCCGACCGTTTTGAGCACACCTTGTTTTAGCGGCACCTTGACGCAAGAAACGCTAACCAAAGCGCAAACGACTGCCAAGCTCTTAGCGATGTGCACCAATGGACTCACAAAACTTCTTTCTCGCTTGGTAGTAGGGGTTATTCCCCGACTCGCCACAGCTGTTGAATATGTTCTGGCACTCGATTCTTAGTAGCTTCAAGTACTCGCTTCGACACTGCTGAGTAGTGCAATTTCGATAACCCTCTATCAAACAGTTGTAGCCTACGATTGACCCCCGACACTCAATGAAATACCATGCCAATGTCCTCTTTCCGTCTTTAATAGTGTTTGAGTCTCTGCCACACGGAGCGCATTTAACGTCTTTGAGGTGCTGCTCCTCGTGGCGGCGTATACACGCAATCACTCCTGGCTCAGTTATGCCTGACTTTTTGTTTATGCACAGAATGTGGCTTCCATCGCAGCAAACTGTTACTGCGAAAGTGTTTCGCGGAAAGACGTATCGGTCGCAAAAGTTGCCGACTGCGCAAGGATCAGGCGGATGACAACTGAGTTGGATCGTAAAGCCGCATTGCGTTATGTAGACTGGTACAGGTTGCTTGCTCATTTGCGACGGCTGTCTTCCGCTCGGGTCGGTTAGCGTCGTCGGGTTTTGAGAACAGTATCCATAAGCCTGTTCTAATGGCCAAAGTGAGTCAACCGTTGTCCACCTTGTCAAATCTGGGCGAAAGACCCTGGTCGTAACGTAGTAACTTGGCCCGTCGCAGTAGTAGCCCCAAGCTCCACGATATCTCCAGGGATTCTCAATCGAGCCTGTGCTCTCTCGTAATCCTCCAAACGGCCAGTATTTGTAGGTTGCCAAGACCGCGCCCGTTTCGTCCCGAACGCCGATGACATTCCCTTCTGGGTCATGGCTAAAGACTCTATGTTGACCGTTACGCTTCTCCCCAACAATTTTTCCATTCATTCGTGTCACTCGTGCGGTCATCGGCATGATGAACCCAGTGTACGCCCACTCCGACCGTTTGCTGACGAATCTTAACAACATAAATTCAAAAAGAGTTCGAACGTCAATGCCGCGAACGTGCTTGCCTATTGCGGGCTTCACACTTTCCGTTAGCCAAAGGAGAGCTTTTGAACCAAGAGCCCCAAATGCCAAAGGGAACAGGGAAGGTCCAACATTATCTGGAAGACCCCCAAACTTATCTCGACAATCCACTACAATATCTCGAACACCCAGTACTCTGGCCGTAGCCAGTCTTCGAGACAACGTAGACCCTTTTCGAGACACATTTGCAACCCTTCGAGACTCCGTTGCCCTGTCTCCGGGGAAATTTGCAGCTGTTCCAGAGACCGTTGCCCCCTTCGAGACACGGATGCGTCGTCTCCAGTAACTACATATGGGCCCCGCCATCCTGAAAGTGGTGGCTTTGCAGACCCTAGACAAGCACGCTCAAACTCACGGGAGGCTGAGGGATGTTGTACCGGCCCCTCACCCCTGACCCCTCTCCCCGCAGACGGGGCGAGGGGAGTTTTCCGGCGCAGTTCGGGTATTATGTTGGGTTCCTGTCACTTCGTGGGCCAGGACAACAACCTAGCCACAGGCCGAGTGCGCGCTTCGAGCCACGAATGACGTGCAGACCGGCTTGGGAACGGCGGGAGTAAAACATCTATGGCAAAACAGTGTCTGATCATCAAGCAGAAAAAGAAGCCAAAGTTCAGCACGCGGCGTTACAACCGGTGCAGCATCTGCGGCCGCCCTCACGGGTATTTCCGATTTTTCGGAATCTGTCGAATCTGCCTTCGCGAGAAGGCCCACCGCGGCGAGTTGCCCGGTGTCACCAAGTCCAGTTGGTAGGTTAGGAGGAAAACATCCATGCATAGCGATCCTATCGCGGACCTTCTGACGCGTATCCGAAATGGCGCACAAGCCAAACTGGTCACCGTCGACGTTCCGCACAGCAAAATCAAAGTTGAAATTTGTCGAATCCTCCAAGCAGAGGGTTACATCAAGGGCTACGAAGTCACGACCGAGTCGCAGTTTCCGACATTGCGCATCACGATGCGCTATGACGGAAAGCGAAACTCGTCGATCAAGCGAATCTCACGTGTGAGCAAGCCTGGTCTTCGTGTTTACAAGCCCACGACCGATCTTCGTCCGATCCGCAGCGGCCTCGCCACTCGAATCCTCACGACCTCTCAAGGCGTGATGACCGACCGAGAGGCACGCAAGCGACACATTGGCGGCGAAGTCCTTTGTGAGGTTTGGTAAATGTCACGAATCGGAAAACTTCCCATCACCATTCCTAACGGCGTCACGATCAACGTCGGTGAGCGCAATCACGTCACCGTCAAGGGACCGAAGGGTGAACTCAGTGTTCAACTCGGCCACAAACTGACGCTGAATCAGGAAGACGGCTCGCTCGTCATTGCGCGGCCTGACAACAATCGCTTTAATCGAAGCCAGCACGGTCTTGCTCGAACGCTCATTGACAACTGCGTCAAGGGCGTCACGGCTGGCCATGTGAAGACACTCGACATTATCGGTGTTGGTTACCGTGCTCAAATGGAAGGCAAGAACCTTCTGTTGAACATGGGTTATTCGCACCCTGTTCGAGTTGAGGCAGCCCCCGGGATCACCTTTGAAGTCCAGAGTGACGACAAGGCTCGAACCCAACGTATCGTCGTTTCCGGCATCGACAAGGTCCTTGTGGGCCAGGTCGCTGCCGACATTCGCAAGGTGCGAAAGCCTGAGCCTTACAAGGGCAAGGGTATTCGCTACACCGGCGAAGTGGTCAAACTCAAGGCCGGTAAGCGAGCGGCCGCCAAGAAGTAAAGGAGAACCATGGCTAAGTCAACAAAAGCAGAAGCACGCGTTGCCCGCCACGTGCGGCTTCGCAAGAAGGTCTCCGGAACCAGCGAGCGCCCGCGCTTGGCTGTCTTCCGTAGCCTCAAGCACATTACGGCTCAGGTAATCGACGACTCCACAGGTCGAACGCTTGCCGCAGCCAGCAGTCAGGAGAAGGCCGTCGCCTCAGGCAATGCCGATGGCGCTGCCAAGGTTGGCGAACTTGTCGCCAAGCGCGCTGCTGAGAAGGGAATCAAGGCGGTCGTCTTCGACCGCGGAGGATTTCGATATCACGGTCGCGTGAAGAGCCTTGCCGACGCTGCGCGAGAGGGAGGTCTGGAGTTTTAACATGAGAATGATGAGCCGAATGAGCGGCAAGCGAGAGTCACGAAACACCGATGGCCCTCAACTTGACGTTCGTGTAATTCGAACCAACAAGGTTTTCAAGACTCACAAGGGTGGTAAGACCGCCTCTTGGTCCATCCTCGTCGTCGTTGGTGACAACCGCGGCAGCGTTGGAATTGGATTGGGTAAGGCGCGTGGCATCCCGGATGCCATCCGAAAGGCGGAAGAGGCTGCTCGAAAGAGCATGTTTCAGGTTCCGATGATCGGAGACACTATTCCTCACGAGATCAAGGCCGAAATGGGATCGTCCGAGGTCATGCTCCGACCGGCCAGCCCGGGTACAGGAGTTAAGGCTGGTGGCGCTGTCCGCATGTGCCTTGAGTGTGCGGGCATCCACAACGTCCTTGCTAAGAGTCTCGGCAGTCGCAACGCGATCAACCAAGCCTATGCAACGATTCGCGCTTTCCAGGGCCTTTCGGCTCCGGAAACGATCGCCGACATGCGAGGCTTGAGTGTGGACGAACTGGTTCCGTGGCTGAAGAAGGCACGTAAGGAGGAGGCTGACAATGCTCCGCATTAAGTTAGTCAAGAGCCCGATTGGGAACACCGCAAGCAACCGCAAGACGGTGGCTTCCCTCGGGTTGCGAAAGATGCACCAGGTTGTTGAGCATCCCGACACGCCCAGCATTCGCGGCATGGTTCACAAAGTGAAGCACATGTTGCAGGTTGAGGAAGTTGCCGGTGAGGCGAAAGCGACCAAGTCCAAATCGGCAAAGGTGAGCGAGGCTCCCGTTGCCACTGAAGAAAAGCCAAAAGCGAAGCGGACGACCAAGAAGACCGCTGAGGAACCGGCAGGAGAATAATACGAAATGGGTCTGCATAACCTTCAGCCCTCAGAGGGCTCAACCAAACGAAAGCGCCGAGTCGGCCGCGGCATAGGTAGCGGCATGGGCAAAACCTGTACCCGAGGTACCAAGGGTCAGAAAGCCCGACGACAAATCCACCCTAATTTTGAGGGTGGACAGACCCCGATTCAGCGCAGACTTCCCGTTAAGAAGGGATTCCGTAATCCGAATCACAAGGAGTTCGCGATCATCAACCTTGATGATCTTGAGCGACTGTTTGATGCCGGATCCGAGGTCACCCCTGAGAAGTTGATCGAACTGGGCATCATTCCCGGTATGAAAGACGGCGTCAAGGTCCTTGGGTTCGGTGAACTCAAAAAGAAACTTACGGTGAAAGCCCACAAGTTTAGCAAGTCGGCCGCAGCAGCGATCGAGAAGGCTAAAGGAGAGGTCGTAACCCTGTGAGCGTGTTTGGTGGAAGCCTAACCGGGTTTGGCGACAAGGGAATGCGCCTGCCTTTGATGCAGGTGCTCCGCCAAGCCTGGGCTGATCCCGATCTCCGATCGAAGATGCTCTTCGTCCTCGCGATGTGGGGCGTCTTCGTGTTGGGTACGGTCATCCCCGTCCCGATTCCTGGTCTCAGCGCTGACGAAGTGTTTGAAAAGTTGAAGAACTTGCCGTTCTTCCAACTCATGGACACCTTCGGTGGTGGCGCTGTAAGGCGCGTTTCCCTATTTGCTCTAGGCCTCAACCCGTACATAACGGCCTCAATCATCATCCAGATTTTGACGACGGCTCTGCCCGAGTGGAAGAAAGAGATGCAAGAGGGAGGCGAGTTCGCACGTCGAACCCAGAACAAGCGAACGCGCGGTCTGACCGTATTCCTTTGCGTATTCCAGGGCCTTGGTTTGCTCAAACTCATGGGTTCGGCACTGCCGGCGATGACACCACTCCAACAGGCAATGGTGATCGTCTTTTGGACCGCTGGAGCCATGTTTATGCTGTGGCTTGGCGAACAGATTAGTGAGCGCGGCATCGGTAACGGTGTCTCTCTCATGATCTTCGCAGGCATCATCATTTCGCTCCCCAACCAAGTAACGCAGATTCGTCAAGGCTTGGCAGACGGCAACATTGCGATTTGGCAGGTTGCTATTCTGGCCGCGATGTTCCTTGCGACGACTTGGGTTGTTGTCTTGTTCACCACTGCGCAGCGCCGGATTCCCATCCAGCATATGCGGCGCAATGTGGGCACCAAAGTTGTTGGTGGGCAGTCGAGTTATCTTCCGCTTTCCATCGCGATGGCGGGCGTTATTCCGATCATCTTTGCTGTTTCGCTGATCTACATTCCGCACCAGTTCTCGATGCTTTTCCCACCTGGAAGCACGATGAACACGGTTCTGAACAATATTGGCGACTTTGTCAATCCTGGAAGTCCCGTTTTATGGAAGGCGTTGATTGGAGCCGGGTTCTACACGATCCTGATCTTCTTCTTCACCTACTTCTACACGGCGATCATGTACAACGTGGAGGACATCAGCAACAACCTCAAACGAGGCGGCTCGTTTATCCCCGGTGTGCGTCCTGGAAAGCAAACGAAAGACTTCCTTGACGGAGTCATTTCTCGCATCACGGTGGTTGGTGCTGGGTTCTTGGCGTTGGTTGCTTTGAGCCAATACATCACACCGCGAATCGCCCAACTTCCGCAAGGAGCCTATAACCTCATTGGAGGTACCTCCCTGCTCATCATGGTTAGCGTCGCTCTGGACACCATGCGCCAGATTGAAGCGAACATCTTGATGAAGCAGTACGGACAGTAAGGGAACTTGGTTGCCCGGAACTTGGGGATTTAGGTCTCCAAGTTCCCGAATTCCCATTTCCTAAATCCCGAACCCATGCGCATCATCCTTATTGGCCCCCCCGGAGTCGGCAAGGGAACTCAAGCGGCCCTTCTCGAAGAACGAACGGGAGCAAAACCCCTTTCATCTGGCGTCATCTTTCGATCTGAGATCGAAGCCGAGACTGATTTAGGCCGGCTGGCGCAAAGTTACATCAAACGAGGCGAACTGGTCCCCAATGGGATTACGATCGAAATGATGGCCAAGAGGCTTCGTTCCGACGACGTTCGCAAGCACGGGTTCATCCTTGATGGTTTCCCTCGGACGATTCGTCAGGCAGAAGCACTCGACGAACTTCTGAACGACATGGACATCGTTCTGGACGAAGTGGTGTCGATTGAAGTGGACGACGAGTTGGTCGTCCAACGCCTCAGTGGACGCCTTGGATGCACGAAGTGCGGTGAGATCTACCACATGGCAAGCAAGCCTCCCACCAGAGAGGGGCTCTGCGATAAGTGTAACAGCCCGCTTTTTGTCCGACAGGACGACCAACCTGACACGATTCGCGAGCGATTGCGGGTGTTTCACGAGAACACGAAGCCTGTTGTCGATTATTACGCCGCAAAAGGCTCGCTTCTGAGAGTTGACGGATCTAAGGACCCTGAGACGGTTTACAAGGCGATTGTTGACGGGATCAGCCAATGATCGTCTACAAGAAGGCCTCGGAGATCGAGCAAATGCGACGGTCGGGCAAAGTCGTGGCGCATTGCATTCGAGCGATGCATGAGGCCATAGTCCCCGGGAAGTCGACTCCCAAAGACCTTGATAAGATTGCTGCCCGAATCATTGAAGAAGCGGGTGGTGTGCCCAGTTTTCTGAACTATCGTGGTTACCCCGCTTCTACGTGCATTTCGGTGAATGAGGTCGTGATTCACGGAATTCCCGATGATCGTCCCATTGTTGAGGGCGACATCGTTGATTTGGATGTTGGTGTTTGCATTGACGGCTGGCATGCTGATGCGGCGTGGACTTTCCCCATTGGGTCGGTAACTCCCGAGGCGCAGCGACTGCTGAATGTAGCGCGCGAAAGCCTATCCCAGGGAATAGCCAAGGCCAAGGTCGGCAACCGACTGGGTGACATCGGAGCTGCCGTGCAAAAGTATGTTGAGCAGAACGGGTATTCGGTCGTCCGCGACCTAGTGGGTCACGGAATTGGACGGAGCCTTCATGACCATCCTCACGACGTGCCGAACTTTGGCAAGCCTGGCACCGGTTTGCGACTGCAACCGGGACTGACGATCTGCATCGAGCCAATGGTGAATGAGGGTGGTTACGAAGTCGAAACGCTGAAGGACGGTTGGACAATTGTAACGGCCGATGGGTCCCTTTCCGCACACTTTGAGCATACGATTGCCGTCACGAAGGACGGCCCGGATATTCTGACGTTGGAGTAGGTCAAGTTAGAGGCTGGCGCGCCCAAAGAGCCAAACGAAAACTACCATGAAGGCGGCGATGCAGTTCGCTAACGTTGACATCACCGCACTTCGGTTTGAGCAGGTTGAGCGGCAGGAAGCGAGGATGCCGACTCCACTCAAAGTGAGCACGCTGAGGAATGCGGCATCTTGAAGACCCGGAGGAATGCGTCTCAGTACGAGGAACAGCGCCGCCACAGCAAGAACTCCTGAATAGCGAAGGAGCATCCATCCGGCGGGCTCGCGCTGCTTTCCCTTACTTGAGTTGAGTTCCACTTGCGCTTTCCTCGTAACCCCTGTCAACCGAATATCAGCCCAAGAGAGCCGTGTAGGAAGGTCAAGGTGTTGAATATCGTACAGAGACACCTGGCAACAAAACGGCACGGTCGAGTCCAGGTGAGAACCAGACCAACAGTTGAGAGGGCCACTAGCCCGAGTTTCACTGCGGTCGGGTTCAAGTCGGGATATAGGAAAAAGCCGATACCGATAAATGGCAGTGCAATCGGTCCCGCGTAACGACCGAGAACAGACCACCCACTTTCCCTTTTTGCAGAGCTACTTTCCAACCTGCTTCGTGTACTTCACCCAGCCGCCGTTTCCGTTGCTTTTGTGCTCCATGCCAACGAGCCACTTATTGTCCTTTGAAAGGTAAAGCATGACGCTGATCGTCTCTTGCCCTCCCGACATCTGAACAACAACTTCGTTCACATCTATCTCTTGCCACTTCGTTTTCTTACCTGGCGACATGACGAGTTTAAAGCCTTGGGGTGGGTTGAAGAGGAACCCAGCGGACGGCGTCTTCATCAACCAAGACACAATCAAGCCGCCCGAAACCTCCCAGCCCGGCATGAGATTGGGGTCGGTGTTGAGGGGTTCCGTCGACTTGCTACCATTTCGATCCGTCGTGACCTCCTTGCCATCGCACGAATAGTTTGGAACCTTGGAGTCCTTCGGACTGGTGACCGTGAGACTGAACTTGCCGTTGTCGAAAGTGAAGTCCTGGGTGTACTTGCCGGGAAACAGCCCTGAACTGTCGCTGTGCTCAATCGACATCGAAAACGTCTTGAGCGACTGGTAGTGCTTGACGACCTCCCTCACGGTGTCAGTGGTCGTTGGAGTCTGACAAAGCAACAGTGTGGCAATGATCATGGATGAATCATATCACCTTGAGACTTGAGCCCTGGCACCAAAAAGAAGGTCTCTGGAAGAATCTTGGCGATCGGGGTAAGGAAAACCAACCAAATGCCAATACTTAACAAACTGGTTAACCAGTAATTGTTCATACCGGGCTCGTAATCACCTTGATGCGAGCCCGTCTACTTTCCAATCGCCTTGGTCATGATCACGCTTAGATAGTTGGTTCCCGGCCTCCAGTCGTGGTTATCAACGATCTTGTATCCGAGTCGCTCATAGAGACTAATCAGGTGCTTTGCCGATTCAGCGGTATCCAGTGCCAACTCACGGAATCCAGACTCCTTGGCAAGGGCCTCCACATGATTCAACAACTTGGTGCCGATGCCAAGTCCCCTGAACAAGGGATCGACCCCAAACTGACCGAAGTGAGCGACCTCAGCCCGACGATAGTAGAACACGTCATCCAAAGGGTTGGGGCGAACCCACACGATTGTTCCCACCACGGTCTTTCCGACCATCGCTACCCAACACTCGCCCTCTGATACGCGGCGACGAGTCGTCTCGACCGATTGGTGGGTTGCGGTGAACTTCAAGCCCATGTCGTGCAACTCGCGATAGGCACGATGCAACATTGCGGTCAACTCATCGAGACTATCTTCTGGATGCAGGATACGAATTGTTGGTTCCACCAGGTTGGTTGAGTAAGCGTACCGCTTGGGTCAGCGGGTACCCTTTTGAGTGAGAATGCTCACCAAAACCGTCCCGGTTCCTCAACTCATTTTCGAACGATCAAGAAAGGGGCGATGCGGCGCAAATGTGCCGATCTGCGACACCCCCGAGGTTGACCTGAGCACCGTCATCGGTGCCACAAGAAAAGAGCTCCATCTCCCTGAAGTTAGCGAACTCGACATGATTCGCCACTTCACCAATCTCAGCCATGTTAACTACGGCATCGAAACTGGGTTCTATCCTCTCGGCTCGTGTACGATGAAGTACAACCCCAAGATCAACGAGCGAACCGCAAGCCACGTTGGATTTGCGAACATCCATCCAATGCAGCCCGCGTCAACCGTTCCTGGGGCGCTCGAAGTACTCGCTTCGGTTCAAGACATTTTGATCGAGATCACTGGGTTTGACAGTATCTGCCTTCAGCCCGTCGCGGGTGCGCACGGTGAGATGACCTGCCTTATGCTCATGAAGGCTTACCATGAATCACGAGGCGAGGGGAACACGCGGAAGGTGATCCTGGTCCCCGATAGTGCGCACGGAACCAATCCGGCTTCCGCGGCGCGCTGTGGCTTTTCGGTGCGGTCCATTCCCACCGACGCGAATGGCAACACCGACTTGGAGGCTTTGGCAAAAGCGCTTGATCCGACTGTTGCTGGTCTGATGCTCACGAACCCGTCGACACTGGGTCTGTTCGAGCCCAACATCGAGAAGATCTGCAAGATGGTTCATGAGGCTGGCGGACAGGTGTTTTGCGATGGAGCCAACATGAACGCGATGGTCGGAACGACGAGGCCTGGCGACCATGGTTTTGACTGCATGCATCTGAACCTCCATAAGACGTTTTCGACGCCTCACGGCGGGGGGGGCCCCGGGTGCGGAGCAAACGGAGGTCAGAAACACCTTGAGCCTTTCCTCCCGAGTCCCGTCGTTACCCGAATCAACGGTAAGGCAACGTTTGACTCGAATCGCCCCTTGTCGATTGGCAGGGTGTCTTTCTTCTTTGGCCAGTTCCTCATGGAGGTTCGCGCGCTCACTTACCTCATGGCCTATGGTCGCGAGAAGATGGCTGACATTTCACGCTACAGCGTGCTGAACGCCAACTACGTTCGGGCCCGATTGAAAGATGTGCTACCACCGGCACACGACCGTCCGTGTATGCACGAGTGCATCTTGACCGCGGAGAAGTACAAGAAGGAAAACGGTGTGCGCGCACTAGACATTTCGAAGCGGCTTATTGACTATGGCTTTCACCCGCCGACCAACTACTTCCCGCTCATCGTGCCCGAGTGTCTGATGATTGAGCCCACGGAGACGGAGAGCAAGGAGACTTTGGACGCATTTTGCGACGCCATGATTGAGATCTGCCGCGAGGCCGTCGAGAATCCTGACATCCTCCATGAGGCTCCGACCACCCAGATCGTTGGCCGGTTAGATGAAGCCAAGGCGGTCAAGGATTTGGATGTCCGATGGCGTTCGCGTGAGCCAGTCAGTGTCTGAACTGCCGGTTGACCTCATTGAAGACGCCGAAGCGGCGTACATTCTCGGGACAGGTGCCCACTCTGCACAGGCAATGGGTGACGACTCGGAAACCGAGTCGCTTGATGGTGCCGTCGTGTCGTGCTTTCGGCGCGAACGTTCGAGCCTTTATAACCGAGCGTTTCGGGTTGCGTCGGTGGAACAAGCCTCGGAAGCGATCCGTTGGTTCCGCAGGCGCAATATCCCCTGTCGCATCGATCTGGCCCCCTCCTATCATCCCGACGTTCCCCACTCCCTTGAGATGGCGGGGTTTAGGAGCATTCCCCACTTCAACTACACTAACGGAGTGATTGCGGGGCCGATTCCAAGCATGCACCAAGTGCACGAATCCGTGCGGGACGGAACGCCTGACGAGGTCGCTCGTATCCAGCGTGGGGTCTGGGAGGAACTCGAGACGTGGGGTAGCGGTGTCGAAGAGTACTACCGCCTCCTTTCCGGAGACCCGCATGTTTCCAGTCTCGTGGCCCTCGTTGATGGGCGGCCAGCAGCTACAGGTGCTCTGTGGGTTCACGGGTTGGTCGCTTACTTCTTTGGTGGAGCCGCCTTGCCCGAAGCGAGACGACTTGGACTTCATCGCACCCTCCTGGAAAGCCGGCTGGCCAGGGCTCGTGACCGCGGCTGCCGCTGGGCCTCTGCCCTGGTTCACCCTGGGTCGCAGTCCCATCGTAACTGCGAATCGGCTGGGCTACCTCTCGCCTTCCGGCGAGAGGTCTGGATGGAAGCAGATTGGGCTGATCACCCGTTCTATTCGGAAGGCGATGGGGACGCTGGCTTGGCCTTGTAGAAGAACGTCACCCACACAGTAAACGCGGCTACAGCAGTCAAGAACCCGACCACGAGAGCCGATGGGATGAGGTCCTGGTGATCCTGATAGGTCTGGTACAGCAAATAGACGTTTAGGCCGCCGATAACCAGGCACATCAGATAGCCAAGGGCAGCGACCCATGCTTTGTTCGCGAACTCGCCCATGCGTCGGCGATCACTCGTGACCATGACCAAGGGGAAGATCGCAAAGGGTAGTTGCATCGAGAGGACAACCTGGGAGATAACCAAGAGTTGGACGGTGTCTTTGCCGCCACTTGCGTTGATCACGATAATCGCCGGCACGATGGCGAGACACCGGGTGATGATTCTTCTCAGCCACGGCTTGATTCGCCAGCGCATAAAGCCTTCCATGACGATTTGGCCCGCGAGCGTTCCCGTGATGGTTGACGACTGTCCGGAGGCAAGGAGCGCTACGGCAAACAGGGTCGCTGACGCCCCGCCTAGCATCGTACCAAGCAGTCGGTGTCCTTCTTGGAGTTCCTCGACGACGACACCGCTCTTGTAGAACACTGCGGCAGCAAGGATGAGAATGGCTGCATTCACAAAGAAGGCCAAACTCAACGCGAACATCGTGTCAGTACGGTTGAAGTTAATGGCTTCTTTGATTTCACTCGGCGAATCGCCAGACTTACGCGTTTGGACAATGCTTGAGTGCAGATACAAGTTGTGGGGCATAACCGTCGCGCCAAGGATGCCAAGGGAGATCAGCAGGGCTTCCTTGTCGGGCAGGTTGGGAGTGAACATGCCCTTAACGACACCACCCCAATCTGGTTGAGCAACGAACATCTCGTAGACGAAGCAGCCGAAAATCGTGAGAACCAGAGTCACGATAATGGCCTCGATCTTTCGGAAGCCAAACTTCATGAAGCCTAGCAGAAGCAAGACGTCGAGTCCAGTTATCAGCACGCCCAACTCCAGGGGAATCCCAAAGAGCAGATTCAACGCAACGGCAGATCCAACGACCTCCGCCAAGTCGCAGGCAATGATCGCTATCTCACAAAGAATCCACAGCGCGATAGCGGCGGGACGTTTATAGTAGTCACGGCAGGCCATTGCAAGGTCTTTGCCAGTGACCAGGCCCAGTTTCGCGCAGAGGACCTGCAGGAACTGGGCCATGATGTTGGAAAGGAAGATGACCCAAAGCAGTGCGTAACCATATTTGCTTCCTCCGGCAAGGTCAGTTCCCCAGTTTCCAGGGTCCATGTATCCGACACTCACCAAGAAGCCCGGGCCGGCAAACGCCAACACACGGCGTAGCCATGGACCACCCTTCGGGATGGGAATGGACTGATGAACTTCAGGCAACGATCGGAAGGTGTCTTGGTTGGACATGGAATTACAGCACTGATGAGAATGTACCCTATGTTACATTTCACTGTGATCGGCTGGCGATTTGAGGTGCCTATTCAAACGCGGAAACCCAGGCAATCGAAATCCGTCCTATCGTCATGGTTAACTTTCGGACTCTTCTCGCCGTCGCTACGACGATTTTGACTCAGACCGTGCTTGCGCAAGGTAGTGCTGGTGGTTACGGTCAAAACCAGGGCGGCGGTTTTGGACAAGGTGGAGGCGGATTCGGCGGGCTTGAAGGCGGTCGCTCAGGAGCGCCTGCCGACAAAGCGAAGGGTTTTGCAGATGCTGACAGGAATTTGGTCCACTGGGAGTCCAAGGATGCCATCCTGAGTCCGGGAGATCGCGTCGAGTTTAAGCTGAAGTTCGAGGCCGACGAGACCCTTGTTTGTTCGGTAACGAGCGATGCCTTCGACCCTGCAATCAGCGTTGAAGACGGAAAAGGAAAGGTTCTGGCGAAGAACGATGACCGACAAGAAGGGAATCAGTCGCCGCTGGTCATTCATCGGTTCGGCACGGCGGGAGAGTTCGTCGTCAAGGTGATCAGTTATGGCAAGACGTCCGGTGGAAAGTTCACTTTGCGCTGGCGCAAGTTTGCTGCCCTGACCGGCAGTCTCGGCAAGAGCCGACTTCCGGTCCCAACGAGTGAGGATGAAAGCGATCTGCGTCTTACCCCAGTTCGGCTGAGACTCAATGCCAACGACGTCCTTCAAGTTCGGGACGTGAATGGTCGAGTGGGACGATCAACGCAGAGATTGCCGCTTCAGGGCTTGATTGGACCTAGCGGGGTGGACGCAACCGACTTTGAGTTCATCCCAACGCCGGTGGGTGGTGAACTCTTGGTTGCCAAGAAAGAGGGCGACTACTACTTCGAGTTTGCCAGCAACAACCCTTCAGAGATTCTCACAGATTTCGAATTGGCCTCAGTGCATCGGGCTGCTCCAGACGCCACACTCAATCTGTCGCTAAAGGCGCGTGAAGTCGCCATCATTGAGACAGAAGTCACGCCTGGGTTGTTAGTGAGCACGGTTTTGAACGGCGACGCTCAAATGGCCGTCAGTGCTCCAGCAGATGAGGACTGGATGATCAGAGGGCAAACAACCCCGGACGCTGAGTTATCTAACCAGTTCGCTGAGTTCAGGTTCAATCGGGCAACAAACAAGGGTGCCATCCGGGTTTTTCGAGGCAAGGGCACGGCCCGCTTCGTTGTTAGCGGGATTATGAATAGAGAGGCCCAAGTCAAATTCACGAACACCACTACGATTGACCAGTGGGAACCCGGCAAGCCCCTCAGTGCCAATTTGGAGCTTAGCGACTACAAGTACTACCTCTTGAGTTCTCAGGTTTCTGAACTGATGCACGTGGGGGTATCGACAACACAATTCCAGCCCCGACTTGATATCATTCGGCTCAATGGGGTGCTTGCAAACTCACTGGTCAAGTTCGCCTCGACCAGCGTTTCTGACGACCTGTATTTCCCTGATCGCGGAACCTTTCTCATTCGAATCTCTTGCGAAGGTCATGGTGGGCGAGGTCAGTTCACTCTTCAAAGGGATGTCTTGAAGGCCGCCCCCCTCGTCCTCAACACGGCGGCCGATCTTGTCCTTGACGGAAGCAACTTCGGCCTATTCGAGTCAGAACTGCAGGCTGGTGTGCGGTATGAATTGATTGTTGACGGTGCGACAACGCCCCTCAGAGTTGACCTACTGTCCCAAGAGGGAGACTTTTTGACAAGCCAGCGTGTTCGATTCGAAAATGTTGAGGTTCAGTACTTCACCGTCCAGACGGCCGGTAAGTATCGACTTTGGCTTCGAGGGGCTCCTGGAACAAGTAAGTTCAGGTTCCGGCCACATCCAACGCCCGGAATAGGCGGCTAGGGCGGGTATCTTCCGCAGGTGGCCGCTTGGAAGGTTCGGCTGTTTGGGTGTTTGCGGGTAACTGGACTGGACCAAAAGCCGGTTCGGTTCCGCACGCGTGGGGCCGAAGCGGTTTTCGCATTTCTCGCGCTTCACGCAGGGGAAAGTATTCGGCGCGAAACGTTGATGGAGGTCGGTTGGCCCGGCCAGCCCGAAGCGTCGGCACGGCAGAATCTGCGAACCACACTAACTTCCCTTCGCCAAACGTTCGGAGCGGAGGCTCTGGATGCAGATCGAAGCCTCGTTCGACTCGTTCCTGAACAGTTTGAGATTGACGTGGTGTCCCTTCGGAGCGGCCAAGACCTCTCCGTCTACCAGGGGCGATTTCTTGAAGGCCTGGACGGCGAATGGATTCTAGCGCAGGCAGTCGAACTTGAGGACATTTATGTTCAGCGGGTCCTCGAACTGCTTGATCAACTCCCTGAGTCGGATGCACTACGTTTGGCTTCCGAAGCACTCTCGCGGAATCCCTCGCGCTTAGACCTGCGCTTGAGATTGCGTGAACTTGGTGCCCAACCGGAACAGTTGGCTACGCCGATCGCCGCGACTCCCTTCGTCGGTCGCGAATCTGAACTTGCAGAAGTTGAGCGAATTTTGGGGTTGGCACGATGGGTCACCTTGACGGGTCCCGGCGGCAGTGGAAAGACCAGAATCGCCGCAGAGTTTCACCGAAGAAGAGGAAGCGACTCATGGTATGTCTCGCTGGTTGACTGCCGGGATGCGACTCAAGTTGGCGATGTTATTCGCCGGGCGCTTCGCGTGCCTTCGTCAACCAACCGCTCCGCGATTGAGCAGGTTGGGTTTGCCCTCGGCGACTCTGCAGGACTGCTTGTTTTGGATAATCTTGAGCAGTTATTGGACGCCAAAGGTGAACTGGAAACCCTTCTATCGCTGTGTCCAAATCTGCACCTGCTTGCAACCTCGCAAGTTGCGCTCGGAGCCGCTGAGGAAGTGGAGTTCCCTATTGGGCCTCTTGACGTTGAGTCCACTAGTGTTGACCTTTTCCTGAACCGGGCACGACTGCAGCAACGAAACCTGGACTTGGATGCGCATCGTGAAACTATTGGGCGAATCTGTCAGGTCTTGGAAGGCTATCCTTTGGCGATTGAACTGGCGGCAGGCAAGTTACGCATGCTCAGCCCGGATGAGATTCTTGCCCAGTTGGATGACCGTCTGGGATTTCTCAGCGACGGAAGTAAGACAGGACGTCGACACTCGTTGCGGAGCGCCCTAGATTGGAGTTTTGAGCGGCTTGGCGAAACGGAGCAGACTCTGCTACTCGACCTTAGCGCCTTCCGTGGGCCATTTTCCATTGATGCCGTTCGAGCCGTTTGCGCGCCTGAGAGCACGCTTGAAAGCCTTGAACGCTTGCATGGTACGGCTTGGATATCGTTGGTTGAGACGGCAGTCGGCACGCGATTTCGGCTCTTGGAGACGATGCGGGAGTTTGCCGAAGAGTTGATCTCGCCAAAGCGTCTTCAGCAGTTGCGAGCAACTCATGCTCATTACTTCCTCGGACTCTCTGAACGGTGCATCCATGCAACGTTTACCTCGTCCGAGCCGGGCGTCTACGCGGAAGTTGATGCCGACATTGCTAATCTTGATCAGGCTCTTGAGTGGTTTGAACAGAACGATCCAGAACAGGCCCTCGATTTTGTTCGCCATTTGAACTGGTACTGGATATTGCGGGGCCAACTCGGTCACGCGGAAGACCGGATGGCGACGGCGATCTCGCGGGTTGCCCTGGCCCCCAGCGCCGAACTGGGCCACGCTTACCAGTGCTACGGCAACTTCCTGTTCTTCCAAGGCAGACTTCACGAGGCCGAGCCCTGGTTCGTGAGGGCACACAAGACTTGCCTTGAGGTTGGCGATCCCGTGTTTACGGGACTTAGCCTTTGTCAACTCGCCCAGATCCACGCCGAGTACGGGAAGTATGAGAGGGCGGTGGACGAGGCTGAGAGGTCAATGCCACCTCTTTTCGAAGATGGAAATCCCAACTGGATTGGAGCAGGTTACGTCATTGCCTGTTTGGTGGCCAACCGGGCAGGTGATGTCGCGCAGGGCAAGCACTTTGGGAACTTGGCCGTTCAATATTGCCAGGAAGGCGGATATCCCTGGGGCATTGCTTCTGCGCTCAATGAACTGGCAATGGCCATGCATTTGGCGGGTGAGTTTCAAGAGGCAATCCGACTACAGGAGAGAAGCATTGAACTTAAGGAGATGGGGGACGCGCCGCGCTCCATGGCTTTGTCGCTTATTGACCTTGCGGCAACTCAATTTGAACTTGGGGCGGTGGATCTGGCCAGCGAATCGCTCCGCAAGGCGTTCTTCCACTTAGGTCGGATCAAAGCCCACTCCATGTTTCCGGTCGCGTTCCTGACCGCCGGAATACTCTTCCATGCTCGCGGGAATCCGGTTGCGGCCTACACGTGTTTGGACCATGGTCGCCGACTGGCCGAAGTCTCATGCCTGACCCATGCGCACCTTCAACCAGGACTTGACCTGTTGGCGTCATTGGGCCATGCGGGAACCGAGAAACTGGATGCATTGGCTCTTGTCGAATCCTTGTGACGATTCTGTAACGGTGGCGCTGTTATCCTGTTTGGCAACCTGGAGGGACTATGTCAACACAAGGTCAATGTCAATCAAATCGCCGTTTACGCATCCTGTGGATGCTTCTCACTTTCGTCGCTCTCATCGGTTGCACACCAGACTGTAACGGGCCTAACTGTAGTTCAACTAACTCGAGTTACTCTTTCCTTGTTTCTTCAGTGAACCCTACTGGACTCAGCCTACAGCAAGGAGATTCAGCACAAGTCACAATGCGGGTAACCAGTTATGGGGTAGCAGGAAACTACACGATGACGTTAGCCGGAGGAAACGGCCTAACAGTCTCTCCTGCGTCACACGCTGTGACCATACCCAGTTCCGGCTATGTTGAGCGCGTTTTTACCGTAACGGCTTCGGAGTCGGCTCCCCTTGGTAATCAAAATCTAGTTGGTGGAGTTCAAGGATATACCACCACCTTGGCCGTGAGTGTTGTCGGTGAAGCAACCCCAGACTTCACGTTTACCGCAAACCCGGGGGCTGTAACCTCAGCAATCTACGAGTACTCCACGCCGGTCGCGTTCACGCTGACATCGGTGGGAGGATTCTCAGGTGATGTCGTTGTTGATTGGACGGCGAACGGTGAAGTAGGGTCAGATCCGGGATCGAGCGAAGTGACCCATAGCGTGTCCCCAGCGGCTCCCACGGTATTCAATTTGCGACTGGTCCGCTACCCTGGCACTGACCAGCCGATAACGATGACGTTCACAGCAACTCACGTCGCTTCGAACACTTCAAGAACTGCAACTGTAACTTTAAATCTCCCCTAAACCTCGTGTAATACTCGTTGGACTGTGTGCGTCGTCTTCAGTTCCAACGCTGAAAAGCATGACCTGACCATCTTTGGCCTTGAGGAGGAATGGGAAGAGCGCTGGGTTCGGCCAACGGATCCAGCGCTCATTATCGTTCCTTCAGAGACAGGGTTCTCATTGAAAACGATGGCCTGGGGTTTCGAGTCGATCAAGCCTCATGAACGCGCGCCCTTGTTCAACGCCCGGTCTGAAACCGTCTTTGAGTTACCGACGTTTCGGGAGTCAGCAGAATCACGTCGGTGCGTGATTCCCTTAAGGTCGTTTTACGAGTACCAGGACGTCGGCGAAAGGCAGAAGCGGTCCTGGCGCTTTCGGGATTCGGACGCCAGGCTCATGCTTGTAGCTGGCATTTGGACCATGGGGCAGGCGATTAGCAACGCAAAACTGATCGGGGAGGTCTTCACCATGCTCACCTGTGAACCCACGGATGATGTCTCGGAAGTTCATGACCGAATGCCGCTTGTCCTGACTCCTGACGATGCGATCCGCTGGTGTCACGACCCTGCGTTGCCGCAAGTTGACCCCAGCCTTCGCCTGACGAGGTCAGTGGAGCGTCCCCCTAGCGCCAAGCCGAGCGGAGCTCGGGGGTCGCTATTTTGACTTCGTTTGCACCTTCCACTGAAGGTTTGCTTGGTGTGCTTGGCTGCTTGCACATGGACAACGAGACTCTTCCGCCATTGCCGAAAACTTCGATGCTCGTTCGGTCCACGAGCATTCTGAGCGACAACCTTCCCTTCTCAGGCTCCAAGTAGGCTCCGCGTCCCAAGACTGAGAGGATGCTCGTCGCCGGATCGAAGGAGACGGTGACGCCGTTCACATTGACACGAGTGACTGATTTACCAATCTTGAACGAGCATTCAAGATCAAGCAGGTCGCCGGGAGCGTCACCTTTGGTCCAAATTGATTCGATCTCCTTTACGGGGAATCGGTGTAGCCGGAACAGGCCATTCACCTTCTTCAGTGTCAGGTCGCATGGGAAGGTCATCTGTTGGTTGAACGGCATGTTTGGATAATGTCCATCTCGCATCCAGCCAATCTGGACTCGTCGTCCTTGGGGCAGGCCGTAATAGGATTGAACAGCGTAGTTGTTCGCCCCAAACTCAACTTGGAGCGGCTCTTGCTCGGGACGAAACTGCATCCCATCGAACGAGCCAACCCAGTAGCGACCATTGGCGCCGGTGAACACCCACTTTCGTTCCCGAGAGCCCTCGACATTCATCTCAAAAAAGTCGGGGCACTCGTTTGAGCCCGGAAAGGAAACCCGCTGAGTCTCTTGCCAGTCAACGAGATTTCGAGACCGGAAGATAGCGAAGTCATCTCGATTTAGATAGAGCGCCATGATCCAGTGCTTTGTCGGTTCGTGCCAATCCACCTTTGGGTCACGGTTCTCGGCTTCAATGTGACCGATGATTGGTCGTGGATGCTTTGTCCAAGTCCGTCCGTTGTCGCGGCTGAAAGCGAGGCTTTGAGTAAACGGCTTTCCCTTCGAAGCATCGTTGTTTCCGCCTGCTGACGTATAAAGCGCGATCAGATCGGCTTCCAACCCACTGGTGTTTGAAGGATCGGTCACCGCCGATCCGCTGTAAATCGTTCCCCGGTCATCGGGCTCAATGGCGTTTGGAAGTTGCTTCCAATGAACCAGGTCTTTGCTCACCGCGTGTCCCCAGGTCATATTCCCCCAGTTCGTGCCAAACGGGTTGTGTTGAAAGAAGAGGTGATATTCGCCCTTGGCATACACCAGGCCATTAGGGTCGTTAAGCCAACCTCGTTTTGCCGTAAAGTGAAACTGCGGTCGGAGCGGTTCCTGATAGTCAGGCGACTGCATAAGATCGGCGAGCGGCAACAGCACGACTGATTATCGCATTGAAGCAAGGTCCGCCGGACGCACGCCTTTGCGAAAGCCTTCAAAGCCAAAGGGCGAGGGCTCGTAGTTTCCTACCAACGAGACATCCATTTTGTCTTGGATTCGACTCTGTCCTCCGGTTAGAAAATAGCACCCGTTGACGAGTAGCCGTCGGAAACCTTCGTTGAGCAAATCAGTCGCCGCACCCATCGTGCACGTCATGACCAGATTCGTGTTGCCAACTTCATTGCGATGCCTTCGCAGCCAAACGATCGGCATCATGGGTTCATTCAAACCTTGCTCAACCCCAAGCGCGTTCTTCTTGCGACCAGCGGCTTGGGGAGCACTGGGCTCCATTCCTTCGACGACTTCGCCTCGCATCAGGACTACTGAGTCTGCAGGCGGATGGGCTTCGTACACGTCCGTCGTGCCAAATACATCTTTGACTCCGGTCAGAACCGGATGCGAGGCAACTGAGCCCCCTCTTGTCGCTTGCTTTCCGTGAACGCCCCAGTGCGAAATCCATGTCTCGCCTAGAACCTGCTTCCCAAACCCACCTGGGTTACTTTTGCTCGACCAACTGAAGCGGGCGAACGGGGATTCCGTGTTGAAGTCAAACGCGTGGGTACTCGTTCTCAGTGCCAGGATGGGGCGACCGGAGCGGTAATAGTCGACAAACGACCGCATCTGGTCTTGCGGCCAAGCGCGGAATCGAAGCATCATGACGCATAGGTCCGCAGTTTGGAGCGCTTCGATGCCCGGTTGGTGGTCGCGCCGGTTAGGATCAATCGTCCCGTCCTTGCCGATCGAAAACAGAACGGTGCAATGGAACCCGTGCCGTTTGTTGAGAATCTTGGCCAGTTGGGGCAGCATCTCCTCCGAGCGGTACTCCTCGTCGCCAGCGAGCAGGACAACTCGTTTGCCTGGCCCTGGGAACTCCAGCCACGGCTTACTCTGAAGCATCGCGATGGCTAAAAGCGGCGACACCATTAGGGCTCGCAGACGAGTCGGAACCCGGCGAACGGGGCGTCAGACAGCCACCAACGACTCTTTGGGATTTGGGGGTCTCCCATTTGCCATTCAGGAGAGTAGTAACTCCTCGTTGTTGGGGTTAGTGCATCCAGATCGTCTTCGAAAGTGCCTCCGCAGACGACAGGCTTCCCTTCGAGATCGGTGGCCCATTCGCCGACGTTCCCGAGCATATCGAACAGGCCGTAAGCGTTCTGCGCTTTCTTACCTACTGGGTGCGTCACGTCATCGGCGTTGTCGGCATACCAGGCGTGCTTTTCCGCAGTGGCCTTGTCCATCTTCCATGTCTTCAGGCCGCCCTGGCAGGCCCATTGCCACTCGGCTTCCGTCGGAATTCGATATTTCTTCTTTGTTTTCTGAGAGAGCCATCGGCAGAACATCTCGACTGATGTGTGGCTCAGGTTGATTGCCGGATAGCCGTTATGCCCCCAGCCTTTGTCAGGGAGGATGTAACTCCGACTCGGACGGGCTACGACGTCTGGCGCAAATTCGGTTTGATCGTAAGCCTTTGAAGGCTCACCGCTGTTGATGAAGACGTCGAAGGCCTCCCAAGGAACCTCGGTTGACGACATAAAGAATGGCTTGACCGCCACGGTTTTGGAACCCACCTTGACGGTTCCTGGCGGAATCGGGAGCATCTGAACCTTCACGGTTGAATCAGGTAGGGTTTCTGCGTAAGCCACTAACTTCTGCGCGCTTCGCGCGTCAGAGGTTGTGACAACTCCAATCGCAATGGCAATGGTCGCGGCACTCACAGGGGCAATCAGTCTCGTCATGGTTCCTTTATTGGACGTTCGACAGGGCGAACAACTCCAACGTTTTACCTTTACGCAGTACCACATGGGGATTGACGCCCGGATCATCGCCTATGCTGAAACCGAAGACAAAGCCCAAGAGGCGTGTGCGGCGGCATTCAAACGGATGGCCGAACTTGATGCCTGCATGAGTGACTACCGAAAAGACAGTGAACTCATGAGACTGTGCGACAAGGCAGGATGGCCACCTGTTCCAGTCTCCAAGGACCTGTTCGTTGTTCTGGAGCGTGCGGTTGAGGTCTCCAAACTGTCGTTCGGAGCATTTGACGTCAGTGCGGGGCCGGTGATTGGAGTCTGGCGAACCGCGAGGCGTGCTGCAGTTCTTCCAGAACCGGCGGCACTCACGCAGGCTCTTGGTCTCGTGGGATGGCAGCGGATTCGCCTTGACAAGGCGCGCCAGAGGGTTCAGTTAACCGCCAAGGGTATGCGCCTTGATTTGGGAGGGATCGCGAAGGGCTACGCTGCGGACAAGGCTCAAGAGGCGCTGAAAGCCAAGGGCGTTCGTTCGGCCCTGGTCGAGATGGGCGGCGACATTGTGATGAGTGACCCACCGCCAGGGTCGAAGGGCTGGGTCGTGCGTTCTGCGATCCTGGGGAAAGATGTGACTCTCGCGAATTGTGCGTTCTCGACTTCTGGGGACACTGAGCAGTCCACGGTCATCAACGGTCGTCGCTATTCCCACATCGTTGACCCTCGGACCGGCATTGCGTTAACCAGTCGAATTCAAGTCGCGGTCACCGCGCCTGATGGGCTGACCTCGGATCCGCTCTCGACCGCTCTCAGTGTTTTGGGAAGTAGCGACTATTCGCCGCTTCTTGCGGCGTTCCCGGGCACAACCGCGGCAACGAAGGTGCTACCCTTCGAACGGTAAACTCTGGGTTGCCGCATGCCTAAGCGAACCTACGTTACGACGCCCATTTACTATGTCAACAGTGTTCCCCATATTGGGACCACGCTGACGACGGTGATTGCGGACATCTGCACGCGATACCGTGCTCTTTGCGGGGATGAAGTTGCGTTCACGACGGGTACTGACGAGAATGGCACCAAGGTGATGGAAGCGGCGATTCAGAAGGGCAAGACTCCAAAAGAGCACACCGACGAGATCAGCCAGGCGTTCCGTGATGTTTTCGCCGCGATGAACATCCAGTACACAGATTTCATTCGGACGACAGAAGATCGGCACCGGGTGGCCGTTCACCAGTTTTTCAATATCCTTCGCGACGCGGGGCATGTGTACCTCGGCAAGTATGAAGGCTGGTATGACGTTTCGTCCGAGACGTTTTACAAGGAGACCGACCTGGTTGACGGTAAGAGTCCGGATGGCAACGAGGTTCGGTGGGTTGAGGAAGAGAATTGGTTCTTCCGACTGAGCGCCTTTGAGGAACAGTTGCTTGCGAAGATCGCTTCCGATCCCAAGTTCTTGCTTCCGGAAACACGAAAGAACGAGGTCGTTTCCTTCATCAAGCAAGGGTTGCGTGACATGTGCATCACGCGGAAGAACCCGGGCTGGGGAATCACTGTTCCGGGTGATGATTCACGAATTTTCTATGTTTGGTTTGATGCCCTAATCAGTTATCTGGCCTCGACGGGCTGGCCCGGCGAAGGCTGGGAGAACACGTGGCCTGCGGACGTTCATTGGATGGCCAAGGAGATCTACACCAGGTTCCATGCGACGCTATGGCCGGCCATGCTGATGGGGGCTGGTCTTCCCTTGCCCAAATCAATCATCGCCCATGGATGGTTCACGTTTGGCGATGCGAAGATGAGCAAGTCCAAGGGGAACATCATCGCTCCGTTGGAGTTGGCCGAGGAGATCATCGCCAAAACCGGATGCGATCATGAGGTAGCGATTGATGCGGTTCGCTTTGTCTTGGCGCGGTTGCTTCCGGCGGAGGGTGACACCAACTTCACCCGAGCCGAAGTTGACAAGCACTATAATGCTGACCTCGCAAACGACCTTGGCAATGCGCTAAACCGGTCGCTTTCGATGGCTCACAAGTTTGCTGAGGGCAAGATTCCGACTGGTTCGGTTGAGCCTGCGATGACAGCGGCGATCGAGCGCGCGAAGGCTGACTACGCATCGGCGATGGATGTGCTCCGTGTGGACAAGGCGGTTGATGCGGCTTGTGAACTCGTCCGGTTCCTGAACAAGTACATCGATGATCGTGCTCCCTGGGCTTTGGCCAAGAGTGGCGACACGTCGTTGCCGGACGTGCTTCTTTCCATGCTCGCATCACTCCGCACTTCGGAGCAACTGATCCGCCCGATCATGCCAACGGTGGCCGATCGAATTGCGGCTCAGTTGAACCTGCCAGCCCAAACTGACTTTGCTGATGCTTCGCTTCCTGCTGGAACCGAACTTGGCGAACCGAAACCGATTTTCCCTCGCATAGACCCAAAGAAAGCCCAAGAACTCACCGTCATGGAAACCACACCAACAACTCCCCCGCCTGCTCCCGTTGCAGCTGAATCGAACTTCATCACCATCGAAGACTTTGCCAAAGTCCAACTCAAGGTCGCTCGTGTGCTCGAGGCTGAACCCATTGAGGGTAGCGACAAGTTGCTGAAACTGCAGGTCGTGATTGGGGAGGAACGCAGGCAGGTTGTGGCTGGCATCAAGGCGAACTATGCGCCAATTGACTTGGTTGGACGGCAGGTGATTATCGTGTACAACCTCAAGCCTGCGAAGTTGCGCGGGGTCGAGAGTCAAGGGATGTTGCTTGCTGCGACAGACGCGGATGGTGGAGCGATTTTGCTTCAGCCAGATCGTGAGGCTCCGGAAGGCACTGGGGTGAAATGAAATCCAGGTTCCTTTCCGCCGAGGACGGACTGGACTTCTTGTTTGAAGTTCGTCACGACATGGGGAAGGAACCCGACGCACAGTTCATCAGCCAAGGGAAAGCTCAAGTCCTTAATGAGTTTGGGCCCATGTTCAGGTCTCCCGAAACGATCACCTATGATCGATTCCGCAAGTTCTTGCAGTTCAGTTCAAACAGGCATTGGACGGGCCTCAATCGCCAGTTACCAAACCTGACGCGAGATATGAAGGCGCTGCGCGCTGCCATCTCCGCTCTCGTAGATGAGTCGAGGCCTGTGCCAGCGAGGTTTGACGAAGCAGTCAACATGATACGAGGCATGAAGGAAGGGATTGCGACTCCTATCCTGTTTGTGGCTTATCCCGAGAAGTATGGTGTTTGGAACGCCAAGAGCGAGTTCGGACTGAGAACCCTTGGACTCTGGCCAGAGATATCGGGATTGACTGATGGCTTTCGCT
Organism: uncultured Armatimonadota bacterium; assembly: GCA_937862825.1. Taxonomy (GTDB): domain Bacteria; phylum Armatimonadota; class Fimbriimonadia; order Fimbriimonadales; family Fimbriimonadaceae; genus CALMEF01. The sequence goes on along the minus strand of CALMEF010000154.1, from coordinate 2,769 downwards.
ACGTTCAAATTAACCACGCGCTAGTTCGGGTCAGAGACGACTTTAACCGTCGGCTCGGGGAGTCTCGATTGGACCTGTGGACGATCGACGCCTACTGGCACATCTTGAAAATCTGGGAAGGTCAAGGTGAACTGGAGAAAATGATCGACTTGTGGTACTTGGGCAGGTCAAGATGAACCCGGTTACCAAAGGCCTCGTGGTGTTTCTCGGCGGGGGCACGGGAGCCACTTTGCGGTTCTTTCTGGGTTCTTGGATCTATACGCGGACCGGTAGCGATTTCCCTTGGCACACGCTCGTGATCAATGTGATCGGCAGTCTTCTTTTTGGCTTGTTGTTGCCCCAAATCGGGCGTGAGGATGTTCGGTTGCTGGTCACTGTGGGCGTCCTTGGCGGGTTCACCACCTTCTCGACCTTTTCCTTTGAGACGATCTTCTTACTTAAGGATCGGCCGCTAAGTTGGGCAGTTGGCTACCTTGCGTTGAGCGTCATTGGCTCGGTTGGTGCTTGTGGCTTGGGACTGTGGGCCAGCGGTAAGGTTTCGGTGCCCTAATCGAGACCGATTTGAAAATTCCTTGTTGACTTTTTTCTTTCTGGCGGGAGTAATGGTGTGAGAATAAAAACGCTCAGGCCTTAGCGCAGTCCAACCAAGCCAACGAGCTGACCGAAGCCCATGAGCCGCGAGAGCCACGCAACTGATCGGGCAGGTGGACAACTCCGGCTTCTCAGACAGATTGGGGAAGGGCCAGCATCGCCGGGTAAAATGGATTCAATCACCACGACAGTTCGCTCTCCTTTTGTTGTGTCGCGAACTGCCGCTCGCGAGATGAGTAAAGACAATGTCGTCGCCCACACTAACCCCAACCCCGATTCACCTTCAGAACGCGTCCGAAGTTCTCTACAACCTGCCGATTGCTGAACTTGTTGAGCACTGCCTTGCCAGCGGCGACAAGTTGGCCGCGAACGGTGCCTTGGTGGCTTACACTGGGAAGTACACCGGCCGAACGCCGAAAGACAAGCACACGGTGCGGGAACCGGGTAGCGAGGCGAACATCTGGTGGGAGAACAACGCTGAGATCACTCCGGAACTCTTCAGCAAACTCCTCGCGAAAGCGAACGAGTACATCAAGGACAAGCGCCTTTATGTGATCGACACTTACGGTGGCGCCGATCCGAACCACCGAATCAAGGCGCGATTCATCGTGAAGCGACCGTACCACGCGATGTTCATCAAGCAGTTGCTGATTCGTCCGACTCAGGACGAACTCAAGAGTTATGAGCCAGAGTGGACGATCTGCGACCTTGGAGACCTGTCGCTTGACCCGGCGGTAGATGGAACTCGCGGCGATGCCATGATCGCGCTCAACTTTGCTGAGAAGACCGTGTTGATCATGGGGACTCAGTATGCCGGCGAAATGAAGAAGTCGGTGTTTACGATTTTGAACTACCTGCTTCCGCTGAAGGGCGTGCTCAGCATGCACTGCTCGGCAAACATTGGAAAGTCGGGCGATACGGCTTTGTTCTTTGGACTCAGCGGCACGGGCAAGACCACTCTTTCAGCCGACCCTGAGCGCGCGCTGATCGGCGACGACGAACACGGTTGGACCGACGAGGGCGTCTTCAACTTTGAAGGTGGCTGCTATGCGAAAGCGATCCGCTTGAGCAAGGAAGGTGAGCCTCAGATTTGGGATGCGATCAAGTTTGGCTCGGTGCTGGAAAACGTTCCGATGAACGATCAGCGGGTACCCGACTACGATGATGGCTCGTTGACAGAAAACACGCGTTGTGCCTATCCGCTGGAGCACATCGAGGGTGCTGCTCACCCGAGCGTTGGAGGTCATCCCAAAAACATCTTCTTCTTGACTTGCGACGCGTTCGGCGTGCTGCCTCCGATTTCGCGGCTCACCCCGGAGCAGGCGATGTTCCACTTCTTGAATGGCTACACAGCCAAGGTCGCTGGAACCGAAGCCGGGGTTACGGAGCCTCAGACCACCTTTAGCACCTGCTTTGGTGCCCCGTTCCTACCGCTTCGCCCGAAGGTTTATGCCGAGTTGCTGGCAAAGAAGATGCAGCAGCATGGCGCGCGTGTTTGGCTCGTCAATACGGGCTGGACGGGCGGTGGCCCCGGCGTTGGCAATCGGATGAGTTTGAAGCACACCCGTGCCCTCCTTTCGGCGGCTCTCAACGGGACGCTTGATCAGGCAACATTCGTGGCTGACCCGGTCTTTGGACTTGAAGTTCCGACGGCCTGTGACAACGTTCCGAGCGAGATATTGATGCCACGTAACACGTGGTCGGACAAGGACGCTTACGATAAGAAGGCTGCCGAACTCTTCGGACTCTTCCAGAAGAATTACGAGAAGTTCATGTAGTTTGCGATTTCTGCCCCGCGAACGTTCAGTTCGCGGGGCTTTTTGCTTGGTCACGGGCACTTAATTTTGTATAATGCCTTATGCCAATCCGCTCGGGGTTTGGGTTGTTACGCCACGCTGGTTTTGTCTTTGCAGGCCTGTTGCTTGTGTATGGAACGGTGGCGACGGCAAGTCAAGAGCGATTCCTTACGGCAACCCCGGAGCAGGCCGCCCATTTCGAGACCAAGGTGAGGCCGATTCTCGCCGCGAAATGCTATGCCTGTCACGGCGAGAAGGAGCAAATCGCGGGACTTCGGCTCGATCAACCGATTTCGACGGACAGGGCCAAACGGGCCGCCGAGGCGGTCGCCTACCCCGGATCCACCAAAAGGCCCCCAAGTGGCAAGCTTCCGCCGCAAGA
>CALMEF010000153.1 GCA_937862825.1 uncultured Armatimonadota bacterium | reverse complement strand
CTTCCAGGCGAACGCAGGGGACCCCCAGCTGGGTTGCAAGCATTGACACCCAGAGATCGCTCTTCGCGCCGCCACCGGTCACGATAACTTCGGCAGCGGTGACCCCGACGGCATCATACGCGTCGGCCAGTGCCAAGACCGCCCCTTCCATGACCGCACGGGCCATGTGGGGCAACTCGTGGGTGCTGTTCATTCCAAGGAAACTGGCCGTTGCATCTGGGCGATTCAATGGACAGCGCTCTCCATTCAGATATGGCAGGAACATGAGGTCGTCCGATATCACGCTACTCGCCATGACGTCGATTTCGGCATAACTTCGCTGAGGGCAAAAGGTCCGGCGAAACCACGCCATCGCCCCAGCAAAATTTAGTGTCACTCCCATCTTGTGCCAGCCTCGGTTTGCATGGCAGAACAAGTGCACGGTATCCCCGGAGATGGCTTCGGGGCGAGCCAGGGGGGCGAAAATGACTCCGCTGGTTCCCATGCTGGCGCTGATCACCCCTGGCTTCGTTGCTCCGGTTCCTACTGCTGAGGCGGCTTGGTCACCGCCGCCTCCAACAACGGGGATCATCGTGGCGGTTTCCGCACTGATCTCGTCGGACTCAAGACACCTTGGGAACAGGTCTTCGTCCAGATCGAGCGCGCTCATCACGCTCGCGCTCCATGCCCGGTTGATGACATCGAAGCAACCGGTTCCGCTGGCATCCGAAACCTCGGTTGCAAATGTTCCAGTTAACTTGAACCGAATGTAGTCCTTGGGAAGTAACACTTTTCGCACCCGACGAAAGGCATCTGGCTCGTTGTTGCGGAGCCAGAGCACTTTGGGAAGTTGGAACCCGGTCAGGGGGGCATTTGCGGTGAGGGTGCGAACGTCAACCGCCCTTTCAATCTCTTCGACTTCGTGGATCGTTCGCTGATCGTTCCAAAGGAGGGCTGGTCGAACCACTTCGCCGTTGCTATCCAAGAAAACGGAGCCATGCATTTGGCCAGTCAAGCCAATAGACCGGATTTTGTGCCCCTGCAGCGACTCAAGGCAACTTGAAACGGCCCTCCACCAGTCCTCGGGATTTTGCTCTGTCCAGCCGGGCTTTGGACTTGAGAGGGGATACTCCTCCGAGGCTTGCGCAACCAGAGCCCCAGACTCGTCCAACACGACGACCTTTGCCCCACTCGTTCCGACGTCAATCCCAAGAAATGCCATACGCGGTTGATTTTATCGGGTCGAATGGGCGCCCGCAGGCAAGACACTTTCGGCGAGTCTCAAAAAAGTTTGCTGACAAATTGTTTCTGGCGAGATGATTAGTGATGAAATGCAAATCGCACATCTTGCGGAACGTGAAGCAGAATTCTGTTAAGAATCGCTGTGGTCCGAATCTCCGGCTTCGGACTGCGCGTCAAAATCCTTGATTACTCGACCGTTTGAGGCGATGAAGAAACGTTTCGGCGGATTGAATATAATCACCGTTGCTGATCGAACACAGGCGTTCGGGTGCAAGGGGCCAACGTTGGCCGCTCTTTCCAGCAACAGGAATCGCCCGAATGATGTGGACGAAAGTTGAAGATTGGCAACTGCACTCGCTAACGCGTTTGGCTACCCAAGACCCGGATCGAGTTGAGACCGCGCTGAACACTTTGTACCGCCAGTTCCCCGGACTGCGCGAAGAGTTGGCGATTATGGCGGTAGATCAGGAGCAACTGAGCGTTGATGACTGTGCTCGTCTGCTTTCCGTTGAAGTTCGAGAGGTTGAAGATCGGCTTTATGCATTCCGGCATCGCGCCAGATTCGAAACCGCCGTGGTTCACGATCCGGGCAACAAGATTGCTCGCCTCGCTGACGGCAAGGTCGCGATTTGGGAAGTGATCCGGGAGTTTCGAAGGCTCGGTTCGGCCGAAAGAGTGCGTGACGCATTTCCCGGCTTGAACGAAGGGGATTTGGCTTCCGCATTCCGCTATGCCCAAGAGCATCCGCTTGAGATCGAGAAGCTGATTTCGGACTATGAAGCGCTGCAGACCTTGAAGCGTTCGCAGTATCCGTTTGCGAAGTAAGGCTGAGGATTCGGCTTGCATCTACCGATCATCTTTGGTACAATCTCTCCTCACGCTGCCGCTTAGCTCAGTCGGTAGAGCAGCTGACTGTTAATCAGCGGGTCGTAGGTTCGAGTCCTACAGCGGCAGCCACTTTTTAGGTTCAAAACGCTCCTTTCAGGGGCGTTTTTTGTTTTCGTTTGACCTCCGATCAGGTTGTCAAGGGTTGCCACGAAGCGCAAAACAAGTGAAACCTACCGCGGAGTCTCAGTTCAGGTTAATGGTTTCTTCGCTAGCGTCGCGATTCAACGGTCGTCCAGCCCACCCTCAGTGGCCCGTCGCTCACAGGCCTTCGCCCAATGGGAGAAGGAAATCCCCTCCGTCGGGAGAGGACTTTTGCCACGACGTATGCGAGCAGGTGAGGGCGATAGACCTGCAAATACCCTCATCCCAGTTCGCTAACGCTCACAGGGCTTTTCCCAGCGGGAGAAGCGAGGCGTTTGGCGGGATCGGCTATGAAAATTGTCCGGGCCGTAGGTTCAAAATTGTCCAGATTTTCAGGTTCAATTTAGGTTCAACGTGTCATCATACACATCAAATTTATTGTTTTGTGCTGCAGTTTGAGTTCAAATCTCTGGTTTTGGTTTCACAATTCGGTAGGTGCACGTCGGCTTTTGAGACCATTCTGTTTGCGCCGTTTCCGTTGCTCCTACATATAAGGCGTCGTAAGGCGGTTTTGTCAACATACTTTTTGAAGTTTGTTGCTGGGTGTTGAGTGCGACGCCCATTTGCGAAGATCGCGTTTGAGCAAAGTGACGAGCCACCTTGGGTGGGCCGGACAAGGAACAGACAGCATCTTGTCTCAGGGCACGGGTTTCACCCGTGGCACCCCTGTTTGAAGGTTGGTTGGTGCAGACTCGCTTTTGGGGACTCTCCTCGTCCAGCCCACCCTTGGTGGCCCGTCGTCGTCGTAATCATACTCGGTCGTGATGCCATCCACATTCGCGGTGAGCATTTGGCTAGCGTTGTCGTAAGTATAGGTTCGTGAACGCAGACTCGAATGGGACGAGTTCTTCGTCGATGACGTCTTCAGCCGCCCTCTCGTGTCATATTCGATCAGGTCATACTGGTCTGCCCCCACCACAGTCTTTATAGATGCGCATGGATAGCTTCGTAAACTTCTCAACAGTCTAGTTGCATACACTCTTGGAGATTATGTCACAGAAGCATTCGTAATACAAGGACTTCTTCTCATCAACAAGCCCTAAACATCTTCTCCCGACAACTTCTTAGGTTCTCGACCACAAACGAGACTCTTACTTGGCGTGCAACAGGAACCGATAGCAGCAACGAGCACAAGCGAGCCGTCCGGTGGCACTACTCCACCCAAGAACAAGATGAGAGTCAGAAGTTGCAGTGCCCAAGACGCAAAAAGCGTGATAGCAATTTCATTCCGATTCACCCTTAGGTCCTGTTGAACCTTTGAACACAGGTGAGTGATTGATAGTAGCTTGACAAGTCCAACAACACTCAGCATCAAGCCAGCAAGTACGATGATTAGCGGTGTGCCTGTCGATCCAAACTCACCAACGAGTCTGTCAAGTAATGCGATTAAGAAAACGAATGTGATCATGGCCAATGAGATATGAGTTACTTGTCACGTTCATTCGTATTCCAAAGTGCCACCTGATAACCTCACGCTGGTTGGAAGTACGGCCGCGGGTGGAATCAAACCGTTGGTATCGCCCGTATAAGCTAACCTTTGTGGCCTGGGATCACCGGGAAGTGGAAGTCGGACGAGCCACCTTGGGTGGGCCGGACGAGCAACGTACCTCACAACGTCCAGTCTACAACAACACATTCTTGAGAAGGGTGGCATGGGTGAAACCCGTGCCTGCTCAATACACACAAGGCTCATTCCTGGGCCTCGCAACCAATCCCACAAAATCCATGCTGACAAATCGGCTCCTCCAAGGCATTTAGAGTAGGAGTGTGCAAAACAATGCTGCGCGCAAATCACGAAACCAATTCACTTCTGAACGGGCAAACGAGGTGATTCGAGAGTTCGAGCAAACTCGGATTCATTTAATCCTAACCTCAAGACGTGAACAACAATCTCGCGGAGCAACCGCTTGCGGAACTCGTTGCGTTATCCCACGAAGGACCTGGACTCAAGCGAATCCAGTTGGTTCATGGCGATCAGTTTGCGCTTTTCCTCAGGCGATAGGTTTTGGTGCGCTCCAAAGTCAATCCCGACCTCTTTCATGACCTCAACCAGGTCGTCGTGATGAAGTTGCGATTGGTAAGGTTGCCCCGAACGGGCACAGAGGGCTTTGGGCCCGTCAAGCCCGGCCTCTTTGTAGTACGCGACGCCTAACTGGGCTGGGCGCTGGACGACATGAAACAACTTACCGAACGGCATCCACAGCAAGAGGAGGATGACCGTGAACGCGTGCAGCAGTGAGATGAATGAGAAGTGGGCTCCACCCATCAGTCGGTAACTGGCGGTGATCATCAGCCCGGTTATGGACACGGAGAACAGCAAGATGAGGGGGATGAGGTCGTTTTCAAGAGACTGGACGGCATGGGCACCATGCTGAAATGCTCGTCGGTGCATGGCGAACCCGATTCCCGTCAGGACGAGAACGGCACTGATGTTCAATCCATTGAACAGGACGAACCCGATGAGGCTATTGGGGTCGAACGCAAACTGCGGAATGCCCATGAACTCCACTTGGTAGTTCGACCCGTCCGGGGCAATTCCGAACTGAACCCAACCCCAACTCAAGGGGAAGGTGATCGCAAAGGCGAGCAGGCAACCCCAGGCCATGCCCATATGGGCGATCCATCGAGTATGGCTGCGCTTGCCAATGAACTTTTGAATGACGATGTTGTTCCAGAGCAATCCGACCAGCTTCAGGATGTTCTTGATTAACTTCTTGGGCTGAACGAACAATTTCCAGGATGCTTTGAAGTACCGCCAGGTGGCAGGACGCTGAATCCACATCAGGTACCGATACGTGAAAGCGAAGGCGGCGAGAACAGTTGCAGCGGCGTAGGCGGCAAGTGGTGAGTCGAACCGATGCAAAGCACCCGATCCAAAGTAAATCGCCAGGACGAGCGCCATAGAGGCGGAGGCTCCTCCAAAGAGTGCGACCGACACTGGATTTCGAGGCGGTGAGGTGGTCACGCTTCATCCTCCAAAACCGCGTCGACCCACGAAAGCCCGGCCATCATGTGGGGGAAGCCCAGTGTCGGGGCGGCCAGAAGCGCCACGTGCCTGACTTCTTGGGCACTGGCTCCAGCCTGGACGGCCTTGTGGGCGTGGCTCTTTGCCCCGCCTTCTGATCGGGCCGCGATGGACATGGCCAACTTGACCAGGCACCGAGTCTTCTCGTCCAGAGGACCAGCCTCGGCCACTGCCGAACCGTACGCTTCGTAGGCTTTGCCTACTTCGGGAAAGTCCTCGAAGAACTTGACGTAACGCTTCGGCAACCGTGCCATGCTCATAGTATGGGCAACTGCACCGGGTGGCGAATATGATGGGAGTCATAAATCGGCAGGCTGTGCTACTTTCCGGCGGCGCCAGTCGGCGAATGGGCCAAAACAAGGCGGAGATCGTAGTTGATGGAGAACCTAACGGTAAACGGATCGCGCGTCTACTCCACGAGTCCGGCTGGGACGTGGTCGTGCTCGGACGCGATCCGATTGAGGGTTTCGCTTTCCAACGGGATCGGGAGCAGTTTGGTGGGCCACTCGCAGCACTTCGGGACTTCGTTCCGAGCGCGGAGGTCGTTTTTGTCGCCTCCTGCGATCTCGTCCGGTTTCAACCTTCGGTCGCCACTGCTTTGGGCGATTTGCTGGGCGATTTTGACGCCTGCCTTCCCATGGTTAATGGGCGGTTGCAACCACTGTGTGCGACTTATCGGAAAGATGCCTTTGAGGTGCTACGACAGAATTCTGGGCTTGTCCGAGTGTTTGACTGGCTTGACCACCTCAACAACCGTGAGGTTAGCGAAGAGGAACTTCGTGTTTACGGGATTTCGCCGGAATGGGTTATGGGGACCAATACGCCCGAGGAACTAAACGCGTTGAACCCCGGAGGCAAGTGAGCCAAGGATTGCAAGGCCCTTTTATCTTCGATTCTAATTTGGCCATGGCGTGTGGTGATCACCCCGGACTTTTGCCAACGCGAGGTTACTCGGATCGCGCTCTCGACGGTGGTCACGACAATGTCAGCCAGTTGTTGTCTCGTGACTCGCATTGGATTTTTTGGACCCAACTCACGTTCGTTCAGATCTGCTAGCCTAAGGAGCGCCAGCGCCAAGCGCGCCTCAACTTCGGAGGTAGCCATGAAGGCCATGAACCCGTATCCCCCCAGCATTCGTGGGACCACGGCTTCAACCGCCCGCATCAACGTTTTTGGATGTCCTCTTACCAGGGATCTCCACGCTTGGCTTGGGACCCGCACATAGGTTAGTTCGCTGAGTGCGTAAGCGTTGAACGGATGCTGGGTGTTTCCAAGGGTTGCCAGCAGGCCGGTGCAATCGCCCTTTCCCAAGAGTTCGACGACGACCTCTTTGCCGTGGGGTGTACGTTGCGTTAACCTAACGACTCCTGATTGCACAATGGCAAAGACCTCTGGAACCGTCCCGGCTGTCCAGACATAGTTCGCCCGCGGCTCGGTCACCAAGCGACACTGGTTCGCGAACGATTCAAGGGTTTGCAGAGCCAGTCCGTGGCATACCGGTGAATCTGACAAGCACGAGATGATTTCGTCAACAGACTGCTGCATAGGAATAACTGCGCCGAAGAATCAACCTCGCCATAGTGTAGCCCCAGATGGTAAGGCCGACTAACTCGATAAAGCCGGTAAACCCCATCGGTTTGAAGGCCACCGCCGAGTAGTCGGTAAGGACCTCTAACATGACGCGGCCCGCGTTGCCTATGTTCAGCAACCACCAGACCGACCACAGTCTTGGCAGAAGCGCCTCGGGAATCATTTGAATCCTGGTCACGACGTGGAACCCAACTCCTATGATCATTTGGGAGATGAAGCCCACGGTCAACGCATGGCGAATCCCTCCTGTGTAGGCATGGCTGAATGGGTCGCCGATTGCCCGAAGATGAACCGGCTCGAGCACGAGCATCGTTCCGGCAACCAGAAGCCAAGCAAAGGCTGCGCGAATGAACTTTTGACTGGTGTTTGAGGTTCTCACGGCGTCGAAAACCCCTAAGGACTGGGTCATGCAAAGGGCACCTAGATAGAGGCCGGCCGCGCCGAGCCTGTAGAGTGTGTCCCTTCCAGGCGTCAGGTTTGAGTTAAAGAACGTTGTCCAACCGACTACTCTCAACGCGAGCCCTGTGACCCAGAGGGCGAGGGCGGTCAAGCCCCATGCCTTGTTCGCATCGCGAAAGCCCAGACAACCTGGGAACTTGGAGGCCGCAACCCCAAAGATCATCAGGGCAACGAAGCCTAGGAACTGCATTTCTCGCAACGGGGAGAACCACTGCGCGACGAAGAGGACCGAGGCTGATTTATCTACCTGGTGGCTCATCGCGAAGGCGTAAGGCTCAAGAAGTGAGACTGATACGAGAAATCCAAGAGATGTGAAAACGAAAGCGGTCGGCCAAGCCATTGGTTCGCTCTTTCGATGGCGGTTAACACTGGTGTTGTAGGCAAACAGCGCCACAGCCAGAATTTGTAAAGCCCCCGAGGCCAATCCCAACCAAAGCCATTTTTCTGGGTCAACCTGTGCCAGTGGCTCAGCGAAAAACCGAAGTCCGATTCCCGCGGCCATCGAGGCCAGTGTCCACTTCGCTACTCGATCGAAGGAAGTCTTGCGAGCAACACTCGTACCGTGTTGCTGCATCGCGAATCCCATGACGAAGAAGCCGACCCATCCAAACAACTGTGAGTTGGCATGGGCAAGGACGTAGGGAGTCCATGTTGAGGCAACATAGGATCCTTGCGTTGCGATGCCCATCAGCGCCACGGCACCGAGCAGACACCCTACGGTTAAGACCGTGGTGATTCCTGCAAGGAAGAAGGGGCGATAGACTTGGACGTCAGCCCGGTCATCAGGCGAGCCCACCTTAACGTGGTTTGGACGCTGGGGAAGCATAACGAGAGGGCGCTTCGGCGAATCCATTACACCAAGGTTAGTCCTTCTTGCCTACCGTATCCTATGACCACGATCATAAGAGGACTGCATATCACGTAATATCCTCAGTTGATGCACGACGTCAAGAGTGGTTGGTTTGCCGGGCCCAAGGCTGAAAACGCGGACTGGTTCGCCTTGATGCTTGAGCGCGTGGCCACCGACTACTATTTTTGGAGAAAGAACTACTTTCCTGAAGATGGTGCTGTCCTAACCACTCGGGATCAGCGGCATCAGGATGAGTTTCGCGATCAGTTCGAAGATCTGCTCACCGAGTTGCTTGGACGACTGAAGGCTGACTGCCCGTTTTACAGCCCCCGTTATGCGGGCCACATGATCGCGGAACAAACACTTCCCAGTATTGCCGGCTACTTTGCCGCAATGCTCTACAACCCCAACAATGTGACAAGTGAGGCTGCCCCCGTCACGGTCGATCTTGAGATCGAGGCGGCTGGTCTCATCGCGAAGATGTTGGGACACGGCCCGGGCGGGTGGGCGCACCTCTGCAGTGGAGGAACGGTAGCCAACTTCGAAGCCCTGTGGGTAGCGAGAAACTGCCTGCTGCTTCCCCACCTCGTCTCAGATGTTGCTCAGCGGTTAAACATTCAGGCTCTGCCATGCGGGCACCTGCCGTCCTCGTGGATAGCGTCTTACGCTTCCCTGTTTAGCCAAGGTGTGGACGCCGAGATCGTCCATCGGACAATTCATGACTCACCAGCCAATGCGTCTGTCCAAGGTTGGACCAAGGTGTGTACTACCTACGGGGTGGACGCCGTACTCATCGTTCCTGAGACCTATCACTATTGTTTTGATAAGGCCCTTGACCTACTCGGTTTGGGTCGTCAGGCGATTCGCCGAGTTCGGGTTAACCAGGATTTTCGGATGGATGTCGAAGACCTTAAGCGCGTCCTCGATTTGGCAGAAAGCCACGGGCAGACCGTTCTTGCGGTTGTTTGCGTGATGGGCACAACTGAGGAGGGGGCGGTTGACCCCTTAAATGAGATTGTGAATGTTCGAAACCAGAGGGTAGGTGAGGGAAGGCCTGGATTTTGGCTTCATGCGGATGCCGCTTATGGTGGGTACCTGCGATCGATGATGATTCCGGAACGCATCGGGCTTGGCGACTCCAAGGCCACAGCGATTCTCAAAGGTCAGCAAGTCAATCTAGAATTGCACCTACCGGAGACCAATGCATGCGACGCGTTCGAGTGTTTGGGGCAAGCGGACTCCATTACGGTAGATCCCCACAAGTTAGGCTATGTGCCTTATCCGGCTGGTGCGATCTCATTCGCCGATGCCCGTACCAAACCCCTGCTACGGCAGGTGGCACCGTACCTCCAAGAGTCATCAATGGCCTTCGTTGACGAAGTCAAGTCCAAGCAGGTTGGAATGTACGCACTGGAAGGCAGCAAACCCGGCGCTGTTGCCGCGGGCGTTTGGATGAGCCACCGACTGATTCCGCTCGATACGTCCGGTCACGGAGTTTTGGTTAGAGAGACCATTCGAAACGCCTGCAAACTTCACGCCCTGCTCAGCCAGGATTTAAGCGCGAGTTGCCGTGTTGAGTGCCTGTGCCCGCCTGGGTCCAACATCGTTTGCTATGCTTTTGTGCCCAAGGCCAGTTCTAACCTAGCGGCAATCAACCGACTGAACCGAGAACTCTACACGCGACTGAGCATCGGCTCGGGCCAGCGGGCAAACATTTATGCACAGAAGTTCTTTGTCAGCCGTACCACGTTGCTTCCAGGACAGTACGGATATTCCACGGTCGTTCCCTTCTTGGAGAGGCTTGGCGTTTCTGAAGAAGAGTACAACCAGGACGGCGTCTTCCTACTGCGGAGCGTTCTGATGAACCCTTGGTACCGGGCATCGCTGGACCGCGGAAAGGATGTATTAGCCGGTTTGGTCGAGCACCTGTTCGAGACGGCAGAAGCCATTCTTGAAGAACAAGAAACGGGCGGCTAACCGCCCGTTCTTGTCTTGATGGAGGAGCCCCTAGCAGGGCTTTTCGGCATTGCGCCGAGTGTAGTACCACCAGTTAATCCCGATGTTAATCAAGTAGAAGACCGATAGTCCCACAAAGAAGGGAGAGGCATCCTTACCTGCTCCCAAAATGGATGCTAACAAGACGCTGAACAAGAAGGGCCCATACGCTGCTATGGCCGATGTCCAGCCAATCACGCCGCTGGCTTGTCGAGGCGGGAAAATCATAGGCATTTGTTTGAACGTACTCGCATTTCCGATCCCGCTGAAGAAGAACATGCCAAGCATGAGATAGAGGAAGCCGGGCCAAGATTCCATGCCTGTCGGGCGGGTAAATGGCACGATCGCAACTCCACAGGCAAGCAACCCTATGCCGCTCACCATGGTCACTTTAGCGCCACCAACCTTGTCGGCAATCGGTCCTGCGGCTGCTCGAACCGTTGCACCAATCAGGGGCCCGAGGAACGCGTACTTGAGCGGCTCGGGAGCACCCTCGAATCCTCCGAACAGTTGTTTGATCAGCAAGGGAAACGCTGCTGCCAGCCCGCTAAACGACCCAAAGGTCATCATGTAAAGCGAGGTCATTAGCCACGTGTGTTTCTCGCGGAAGATGTCCAACTGCTCTCTGAAACTCGCTTGGACCGGAACGTTGCGCAATCCAACCCATGCAAGGACCGCTCCGATAAGAACAAAGGGGGCCCAAATGAAAGCGGCATTCTGAAGAAAGATCTCTGTCGTCTTTCCCGACTTTGCGTCGGTGAAGGTCTGGGAGGAGCCGACCATTGCCAGTCCGAGGATCGCAGGGATGAGGAACTGCGCCACGCTCACGCCGAGGTTCCCGACTCCCGCTTGTATTCCCAACGCCGTTCCCAACTTGGACTTCGGAAAGAACAGTGACGTACTCGGCATAAACGAACTGAAATTTCCACCACCCAGGCCAGCAAGGAACGCCAAAACCATGAAAGTGGTAAACGTCGTGTTGGGGTTAGATACCGCAAACCCCCAACCAACCGCTGGGATGGCAAGGAGCAAGGTTGATACGGCAACGGTTTTTCGCGTTCCCAAGATCGGGATGAGAAAGGTGTGAATGATCCTCAGTGTGCCAGCAGCCAATCCAGGCATGGCGGTCAGCCAGAAAAGTTGTTGTGGGCTGAACTTGAATCCAATCCCTGTCAGTTTGACGACGATCGCACTGACCATAAACCACGTGGCAAAACTTAGGAGAAGGCAGTAAGTTGTGATCCAGAGCGTTCGCCACGCTATGGGTTTTGCCGTCTCCTCCCAAAACTGGGGATCGTTGGGTTGCCACTCGGCAATCTCCTCTGTTCTCTCACTAGGCACGGGCTGAATAATCACTGCGTTTCAATCTCCTCACTTGCTATTGTTGACCGGATGAATCTCTTGATCTATGACCTACATCATGTTTTTGAAGTTTGTGTTATTCCGTCTTTGGAAGACCAGCCGTCATCTTCATGATCGTGGTGTGCATCCATAGGAGGCAGATCACGCTGAGCACTGCTAAGAACAACCAGCAGGACGTCCACAGTCCGGTTGCCTTGAGTAAGTAGCCAAATAGAATCGGACAGAAGAAGCCTCCGAGACCGCCAATAACTCCCACAATTCCTCCCACTACGCCGACATCGTTCGGGAAGTAGTCGGGAATGTGTCGGTATACCGCTGCCTTGCCAACGCCCATCATGATTCCGGCGAGAAAGACAATCACGGTGAACACCCAAACGTTGGCTTGGAAGTACACGTGGGTGACGCCACGGGCCAGGACCTCTTTCTTCTTAACTTCCTGTCCGACTTGCACCGCTGGCTCCTGCCAAGACTCCGTTTTCGGCCAGATGAGATTTCCCTCGCTTAGGCTTGAGCCCTTCGCGCCAATTGTCTGTGATCCTGCACCGCTGGTTGAAGTCTTCAGCGCGTAAGGGCGATCTCCGACAACAATCTCATTTGCCTCAACCTTTGTCACCACCCCGCCGCGATCAGCCAATACGCTTTCGCCGGGGGAGACGATGTCCATGCGCGGCGCAATGACCAGCGCAAAGAGAATGGCGCAACTTGAAAGCACCCAATACATCGTCCTCCTCGCACCAAACTTGTCGCTGGCCCAGCCTCCAAGGGCTCGGATAAGGCCACTTGGCAGGCTAAAAATGCTCGCCATCAAGCCAGCCATTGCCAGAGACATCCCGTAGACGCTCAAATAGTAGGGGACGAGCCATTGTGCAAGGGCAACAAATGCCCCAAATACCAAGAAATAGTAGACTCCAAATCTCCAAACTCGTACAGATCGAAGTGGCCGCAACATATCAGCGAGTGTTTTGGATCCGCTGTGCTCGGGAACTCGGTTTTTGGTCAGCAGCGCGAAAATAACGGTCATGATGACCAACGCCGCGGCATAGTAAAGCGGTAACTGCCTCCACCCTTCTGGATTTGCGCCTCCGTTGGTGAGCATCTTCAGTCCCGTTGGCGCCAAGAGCGTCGTCACCGCTGAGCCTGCGTTGCCAACTCCAAAAATTCCGAGTGCCGTTCCTTGCTTCTCCTTGGGCCAGAACACCGAGGTGTAAGCGATTCCAACGGCAAATGCTGCACCGCTCATCCCAAACAACAAACCAGAGAGCATCAGGTGGGTGAAGTTTTGAGCGAACGAGACCGTCACGACTCCAAGGGCGGCGAGGAGCATTACGGCAACATAGACCGGCTTCCCACCGTACCGGTCGGTCAGCAATCCTACTGGAAGCCGCATGATCGATCCCGTTAGGATCGGGATGCCAAGCAACCAACCCAGTTCTGATTTGGAGATCGGCATGATCTGGTTGTCAGCAAGGTACGCCCCAAGAACACCGTACATCGTCCACACCGCGAAGCACACCGTGAATGCCAATGTGTTGAGTGCGAGAATCCTAATCGCTAACGTGCGGTCTTTCACGAGGATGTTATGCGCCAACTGCGCCGGACCTTTTTATGATTCAAGTCATAGTTTGAGATTTCCTTAGGAACTAGAATAGAACTCGGATGGCGAAACTACCGGTTCCCCTCGACCAAATCATTGAGCAGTTTGGTCCTCACACGGCTCATGTGCCACCTGGCGGTTGGGTCGGGAGAGATGAACCGGATCGCTTGGTGAAAACACATTGTTGCTTCTGCGGCATGCAGTGCGGGATTCAACTTAAAGTCAAGAAGAACCAAGTGATAGGATTTGAGCCTTGGGAAGAGTTCCCATTCAACAAAGGGAAACTTTGCCCCAAGGGTGTCAAACGATATCTCCAAGGCGGGCACCCGGATAGGTTGCTGAACCCTTTGAAGCGTGTTGAGGGTCAGGGATTCGTACCGATCTCTAGGGAGGAGGCCTATAGTGCCACCATTTCCGAGATCAAACGTGTTCAGGAAAAGTACGGCAATGACTCCGTAGCCATGTTGTCTGGTGTTTCCCTCACCAATGAGAAGTCTTACTTGATCGGCAAGTTTGCGCGACTTGGCTTGCAGACTGCCAACTTGGACTATAACGGCCGCCTATGCATGGTAAGCGCCGGTGCTGGCAACAAGAAAGCCTTTGGGCTTGACCGCGCCTCAAACTATTGGGAAGATATCGTCCACGCTGAGGTAATCATGCTCGTCGGCACCAATGTTGCGGAGTGCTCGCCGATTACCACGGATTACATTTGGAGAGCCCGGGATCGGGGTGCAAAACTCATCGTTATTGACCCTCGCGTGACGCCTATCGCGCGCACCTGCGACCTGCATCTTCCGGTATT
>CALMEF010000152.1 GCA_937862825.1 uncultured Armatimonadota bacterium | reverse complement strand
TGATTCTCTTCGTCGGCAGGCGTCAAGACTTCGCTTTCATCAATGAAATCAACTTCCAGCGCTTCGAGTATCTGCGCCTCGGCAAAGTGACCAATTCGGCATTTAGCCATGACGGGGATGCTCACGACCTCCTTGATGCCGAGAATCATCTCTGGGTCACTCATTCTGGCGACCCCTCCGTCTCGACGGATATCAGCCGGGACGCGCTCAAGAGCCATGACAGCAACCGCACCTGCGTCTTCCGCAATGCGCGCTTGCTCGGGGTTAACGACGTCCATGATGACGCCCCCTTTTAACATTTCGGCAAGGCCGACCTTCTCGCGCCAAGTCTTCTGGGAAGTGCTCACAGGTTCAATTGTAGCACGATTTGGGTTCAAAATCAAATGAGCCCTGCGACTCCGAAGAGGCACAGGGCTCAAAGTTTAGACGATCAAACTAGCCAGAGTTTGGATTCTCGTAGTCCGGTCGGAACAGCCATGCGTGGCAGCCATCCCACCAGTAGAAACCGGGGAAGCCAGCAGCGTCATAGCCAGTGTACGGATCTTTGCTTGCATCCGTGTTAGCCGGGTTGATTTGCATACCGAGGTTTCGGAACTTTGCGTGACCATCAGCCATGGCGAAGTTCGCACCCTTGCCGTAGACCCACATGGAGCCGGCGAGGACGAACATAGCGGACTGCTGACCGTTGACCGCAGCAGAGCATCCGGAAACGAACGGTACGTAGCGGCAAGGAAGGTTGGGTTGGTCGCAGATCAGCGCCGGGTTGGCGAGAGCAGCACCCTGAACCGCAGCCTTACCTCGACCTGCCCATGCCATCGGCAAGGAGGCCGGAGCAGCCATGCCCGAAGCACCGTAGGCCATCAGAAGACCGTTGTAGGTGTAGGTTACGTTGCCTTTCTGTCGACCAGGCGTGAGTGATGCGTTGGAAGCACCGGTGGTCACGACGGGAAGACCAGGACCTGCGTAGAGGCCAAGGCTCTTAATGTACGGGTAGATAACGTTTGCCCACGAACCCTTGGAGATGACGTTTCGAATGGCATATGCACCGTCGGTGCCAGCGCCGTTCGGATAGTTGTCCGGGAAGTAGTGGTTGTAGTTCCACATCCATTGGCCGTTGTTAGCGCCAAATGCGATCGGGAATACGTCATCGCTGTCCGTGACGTACTGCATAAAGCCGAGAGTGATTTGCTTCACGTTGGAGAGGTCCGCGGTTTTCTTCGCGGCTTCCTTCGCTTGCGCAAACACTGGGAAGAGGATCGCAGCCAAGATCGCGATGATCGCGATGACCACGAGCAACTCAATGAGCGTAAACGCTTTTCTAAGTTTCATAAGTTCACCAAATAAGCGGATATTCCCGCTTCAATCCTATATGCTACAGCATTCTGGGGGAAATTTCATCACGATTTATCAACATTTGGGAACTTTTTTGTTTCCGCCTGCCGATAATGGCTTCGCTTGCGTCTCGTGCTCTGCGCTTGGACCCCCGTCCCCAGTGCGCCAGCCGCGTGATTAACGATGCCTTAATCCCTCAGACGCAAGAAGCATGCCACAGGTTCCACTCGGAATTGAATTACCGTCGTGTATTCTTGCGTCATGGTGATTTTGCGTAACTCTGACAGGAGTTCGGGCTTGACGGCGGTGCACCGTTGAGGCTGAACTTCTGCAAACTCTGCCGGTTCGCCGAGAATATGGGCGGGTTCAGTCCGGTTATGGTGGGCCTGTTCTCACGCATGCATGTTGGCCGATTCCCTGCAGCGATCGATCCCTGCCATCTCGCATTCGAAATCGAGTTTGACGCGAACGAAATGGGGCAAAACTACGACTTGGAAGTGCGACTTATTGATGAGGACGGGACATTCATTGACTCTGAAGGCCTTCGGCTTGAAATGATGCCACCTCCCGACCCCTTTCCGAAGCAACAATTTGGGGCGGTCCGGATTCCCTTCCGACACCCTTTGGTCTTTGATCGACCCGGCATCTACCGGTTCGACATTGCGGTCCGCCGAGGGGACTCAGAAGAGATACTCGGCGGAACAACGCTGATCGTGCACGACTGAAGTT
>CALMEF010000151.1 GCA_937862825.1 uncultured Armatimonadota bacterium | reverse complement strand
CGTCAATGGTTCTCGACGAACCTAAGTGGCAGGCGCTTCGCGAGGCGGTGGAAAGACTTGTTCGGGAGGCCAAATACACCAATGCTGGCACTGCCGAGTTCATTTTTGACGGGGCCAGCGGTAACGTTTTCTTCCTAGAAGTTAATGCCAGACTGCAGGTAGAGCACCCGGTCACCGAAATGATCACTGGAGTTGATCTCGTTCAGTGGCAATTGCGAGTAGCGAGTGGTGAACGGCTGGACGATCGCTTGACGGCGCTGCCCGTGAGTCGTGAAGGCATTCGGGGCCACTCCATCGAGGTTCGAATCGTTGCCGAAGATCCTGCGATGGGCTTTATGCCGAGTATCGGTCCCATCTTGGCCTGGGCAGAACCTCAGGCTCCTGGCGTACGGGTGGACACCGGCTTCGGTCCAGGATCAGAAGTTAGCCGCTTCTATGACTCGCTCATCGCCAAGGTAATCGTTCATGGCGAGACTCGGGCCCAAGCCACACAGAGGCTGGAACAAGCCCTTTTGGACTTCCACATAATTGGAGTCAAGACCAATATCGCCTACTTGCTGGATGTCATTCGCCACCCGTCCTTTGTGAGCGGCGAGTTTGACACGGGCTTTCTCGGCCGAGAGTTTGGGGATTGGCAACCGTCATTGGACGTGCCGGAAGAACTGGGCGATATCCTCGCAGCGAGTAAACCTGTTGCCGCACAAAGTGGAGCCGAGCGCGTTAACGACGATCCTGCGTGGGGATTGCTGGACGGCTGGCGGCTAACCCGAATAAACTAGGCGCATGTCGGGCAGTCTTCAATCGTTTCTTGCGACGGCCATCAAGCGAGCAGCCAATCAACTTGAGGAGGCGCTCAATCGGGTTCCTCAGGAAAAGAGAACCTGGAGCCCTATGGGTGGAGCGCGAACGGCTCTTCACATGTTCGCCGAATGCGCGATGCTTGCCGACATTTCTGATATGGCAAACAGCAAGGCATTTCCTGATGACTTTGACTTCGCGCACTTTCAGGCTGAGATGGCCCAACTCGCCGAGAACGAGGAGGGTGCGCGAGCTTTGCTTCACGAGAATGTGGAGAAATGTTCCGGCACGATCCTGACGGTTCCAGACGAGGATTTGGCCATTGAGATCCCAATGCCATGGGGACCGATTACCGTTGCCCATTTGCTTGCTTACCCCTACTGGAACATGGCGTATCACGAGGGCCAAATCAACTACCTTGCGGCAATGCTGGGCACCCTGGAATGAGTTCCTTCGAGCGCCTTGCAAACGAGCATAAGGACGCGGTGTACCGTCAAATGGTCCGCGTGTGCGGCAATGCCGATGATGCTGAGGATGTTCTTGTTGAGGCGCTTTTGGCGGCCTACAAGGCATTACCCACTATGCGTGACGAGGCTAACTTTCGTGGTTGGCTAGCAATTGTTGGCAGGAGAGTTTGCAGTCGCATCAAGCGTAAGGAGGCACTCCTGCCGGTCCTAGCACTTTCGGAACAAGATATCGAACAGTCTGCCGGTGAACCTGAGATAGACCTCAAGAGTTGCCTGCTCGAAGCGCTGGACGCGCTTCCCGATTCCTACAGGGAGCCTTATCGTCTCTTCGCGATCGATGGACTTGACCAGAAAGAGATCGCACATCGGCTGAATCTTGATCTCAACACGGTCAAAACAAGGGTCAGGCGAGCGAAGGAGAAGTTAAGAGACACCCTTGATCAGGGCATTTGTTCGGCCTTTTGAAACTTTCTCCGCCGTTCGACATACTTCTCTTTGAAATGAGTTCAAAGACTATCACGGTAGACCAGCTGAAAGAATCAGTAGGTCACCACGATCCGATTCAAATTGTTGACGTTCGAAGTACGTCAGAGTTCAATGCTGGCCACGTTCCGGGAGCCATCAACATCCCTATGGAGCAAATTGAGGGTCGCTTGGCAGACTTAGACACGAGTCGTCCGATCGTTCTCGTCTGTCAGAGCGGAAGACGAGCCGATATGGCTTGCGAGTGGATCTCTCACGAAGTACCCCAAGCGGCTGTCCTTGAAGGCGGAACAAGCGCCTGGGAAACAAAGGGTAACCCGGTCGTCCGATCGACAAAGACGCGAATGGACGTCAATCAGCAAGTTCGCTTGGTAGCGGGGATCATGATCCTTACTGGTGTTATTCTGGGTAGCCTCGTACACAGCGGGTGGTATGGCCTTGCCGGTTTTGTCGGTGCTGGCCTCACCTTTGCAGGACTGACTGGCGTGTGCCCAATGGCTGGCCTACTTGGGGCTATGCCTTGGAACAAGGCTTGCCCCGCGGGAGCAACGCGATGATTTTGAGGAAGTTCTATCACGAAGGGTTGGCGCAGGCGAGTTACCTCGTGGGATGTCCGGGAACAGGCGAAGCCATCGTTATTGATGCAAACCGAGACCTCGCCCAGTACCACGAAGTTGCCGAACGCGAAGGGCTACGCATCGTCGCGGTCACCGAAACCCACATCCATGCCGACTATGTTTCTGGTTCGAAGGAACTAGCAGAGCAAACCGGGGCAACCTTATTCTTGACGTCACTGGGCGGACCTGACTGGCAATATGCTTTCGCAGGAACTCCACTTGTTGATGGTTCCGAGATTCGCGCTGGAGCAGTTCGTTTGGTAGCCAAACATACTCCCGGTCACACGCCGGAGCACCTGATGTTCCTTCTTTATGAAGGTGACAACTCGGAGCCTGTTGGCGCCTTTACCGGGGACTTTGTTTTCGTAGGAGACGTTGGGCGACCTGACCTTCTCGAAAAGGCTACCGGACTGGCCAACACTATGGAGGCTGGTGCGGAGCGCCTATTCGATTCTCTTGAGGCTTTCAAGCGGCTTCCCGCAGCAATGCTGATCTGGCCAGCCCACGGCTCAGGATCAGCGTGCGGCAAGGCCCTTGGCGGCGTCCCTGAATCGACCCTTGGTTACGAACTCCAGCACAATCCAGGCTTGCGGTTCACCAAGAAAGCCGACTTTGTGGCATGGGTCCTCGATGGTCAGCCTGAACCTCCGATGTACTTTGCCAACATGAAGTCGGTCAACAAACTAGGACCTGCTCCCCGACCCGCTTCGTTGAAGCGGCTGGGAGTTTCGCGGCTTCAAGCCCTTCTTGCCAGTGAGACTTACGTCATTGATCTTCGTCCGCGTCGCTGGGTTCAAGGTGAAGCCATCGGGCGAGCGCTCAGCATTCCAAACGGAAGGTCGTTGACCGCATGGGCTGGCTCACTTCTCACTCCTCATGATTCGTTCGTTTTGCTAGCAAGAGATGCTCGAGAAGCCGAGCAATCGGCTATGGATTTGGCGCTCATCGGACTGGATGGAGTGATCGGGTGGATTCAAGTCGAAGCGGCCTTGGATGAGGCTACAAGGCTAGGGCTAGTTGCTCCACTGGACTTGCCCGACCTAAACCGCACGCTGATTGACGTCCGCAAATCTACGGAACGAGATGAGAAGCACATCATTGGCTCCGTACACCTTCCCATTTCTCGAATGGTCGAACAACTCGCGAAACTGGACCCCAGCAAGCCGTACACGGTTCACTGCCAAGGGGGTGGTCGCGCACATGTGGCTGCCTCGTACCTCAAGAGGCTGGGATACGACTGCTGCGCTTTCGTCGAGCCAATTGACAAACTGGCCGAAGACCTCAAGCAACGCGCATGATCCTAGCCCTGACCTTGATCGCTCTTACTGGCGTTTCCTTTGGACTCGTTGGCGCTGGAGGAGCGATCTTGGTCGTACCGATTCTCGTCTATGCGTTCGGCCTGAGTCCGGTTGAAGCAACAGGCTATTCGTTCCTGGTCGTTCTTGTCATAGCTCTTGGCGGAGCCATCGTTGGCATGATACAGAAGCAGGTTGCCTATCGAATCGTTGGTGTTTTCGCCCCCCTGGCCATGGCTTCGGCCTACCTTTCGCGTTACTATCTGGTTCCCTTGATCCCTGACCTTCGCCTAAGCCCGACGCTGACCCTTCCTGCGGGCACCCTGGTCATGTTCGTATTCAGCACCGTCCTATTTCTCGCGGGAGCGTCAATGCTGCGGGCGGTAAAGGACAACAAACTTTCACCATCTGTACCCATCGTGGCGGTCAATGCCGCCGGCGTTGGTGGTTTGAGCGGAATCTTAGGTGTTGGGGGCGGATTCCTTATCGTTCCGGTGCTCACCAAGCGGCTTGGCCTCGCGATGAAGGAAGCAGTCTCGACGTCCATGACGATTGTCAGCCTGATCAGTCTTGGCGGGCTGGGCGGTGTGATCGCATCAAAGGCACCTCTGCACGCGGCTGTCGCGGTTCCGATCGTCAGCGCAGCCGGAGTCGGCTTGTTGGCAGGGATTGCAATTCGAGGTCGAGTTGCTGGCGACAAACTGAAAAAGTTCTTTGGGGGCCTTGCCCTCACAGTCGGAGTTTGTGTGCTCGCCGTAGAGTTGTTTCGATTGGCAACGGTGTAGACTCTTTGCACGATGAGCCAAGGTCGAGTTGTTGCACTGCATCTCAAACCGGCGATTGGCCAAATTCTGCCTGTGAACGAACTAGTTGCTATCCCCAACGAGGGATTTGAGGGGGATCGTTGCCGTGGTAGCAAGCAGCGACAGGTCCTCCTAATCAACACTGAGTCCCTGGATGAACTTGGTTTCCAGCCTGGACAGTTGAGGGAGCAAGTTACTGTGGAGTTCCCCGGGCTACAGGCTCTCCCGATTGGTTCGGTTGTCAGGGTTGGGGATGCCTCCTTTGTCATTACTGCGGATTGCGAACCCTGTACAAAAATGGCCAACAATCTGGGCGAGGATCCGGAACACTTTAAGGCCAGAGCAGATCGAAAACGTGGGATGCTTGCCAACGTGCTTGATGGCGGTACGATTCGAATCGGTGACGAGGTGATTCTCCAACCTTGAAACGCGGAGCAGGCGGCGTGTTGGGTCTCTTGACATTCTTGGGCGGTGTCGCCTTATTGCTCTTTGTGTTTCGTTTGGCCCTGGACGTCTTTACGGTAGCCCCATCTCAGGCAATTGGAGCCAAGCCGGGTGAGTCACTGGACGTCAACGTTGCCCTGAACAACCTCGCCGGAGTTGGCATTCGAGTGGTGATGCTCTTGGTTATGGCCGTTTTGGGTGGATTGGTTGCCAAATGGGGAATCCGCATGTACGGGGAATCCGGTGCAGTAACCAAAGGGACGAAGGAACCTTAGATGTTGTGTATCGGTCATGCATGCCGGCCTACTGCGACGAATTAGCGATGCGGGATAACGTTTCCCGAACGGTAGCCCCCAACTGTTCCACTCTTGACCGAGCCAGGTCTTGAGATTCCGCCTCCGCAAAGAGGTGGACAAGAGGTTCAATCGGGTCTGGCAGGACCAAGGACCAATCGTCTCCTTCGATGAAACGAATTCCATCGAAGCGGTCTGTTTCCTGCTCGGCGTCTTCTCCCAGTTCGCGCATTAGAACGCCCTTTTGTTCCCAGGGACAACGTTCAGTTTGGTGAGATAGGCCAAAGTGAGGGAGCGAATCAATGATCGCCTGGATGCCATTCTCACGAGTCCATAGCATCAGTTGAACTAGGGCAAAGGCTGCATCAAACCCCGCATGGAACTTGGGAAATCCGAATCCACCAAGCCCATCTGAGTAAAGATCGGCACCGGACTCCAAGGCGTGCTGCTGAATGGCCCTAACGCCGGCTCTACTTCGTTCGGTGCGCAATCCAGCGGAGTTTAGGGCTTTCTCAAGTCGGTAGGGAGTGTGGACCGGTATTGTCATCATCTCCTTCCCATTGATTGCAGCGGCTTGCCCGACTAGGCCGAGAAGCGCAAACCCTGCAATAGGCTGGCCAGACTTTGTACACAGGCCCAGCCGCTCTCCATCATCAGTCAAAAGAGCACCCAAATCTCCTTCCAAAGATTTGACCGCCTGACAAAGGTTTTGCATATGAGCAACGGCCTCTTCCACGGTCCGCGGTGCCTTTTTCGCATCGTTCGCAACGTTTAGGCCGATGGATTCGATTCCGACCCGCTGAAGTATGGGTGAAGCGATTGGCGCCAAGGCTGAGAAGGCGAAATCGCAGACGACCTTTGCCGAAGTCGGCGAAGGACTGCCCAAGCACTTCAAGAAATCATGCTGATACTCCTCGATTGCCCTTGTCCCAAACTCGATGACACCCAGTTCCTCCGAATCGGCACGTACGAAGTCTTCGCGAAAGAACGCTGACTCAACCTTGCGCTCAAGGTTCCGAGAAAGGTAAGCCCCCTGTTCATCGAACATCTCGACGATCGTCACTCGTGAGTTTGTAGGCAACTTCCGTACATGAACCGCACCCTGGGCGCCACTGGTGCGAATGAAATGGCGACACACCGGTGCTGGAGCGCTTCTCAGGTCCAAGATATCGCAGCCAACACTAACCAACGAGGCGATCATCGCCCTCTTGATCATTCGCGAACTGCGCGTGGAGTCTCTGCTTGTAACGATTCTTGAGCCCTTGGGAAGGCAGGACCCAAATGCTGAGCCCAGCCGTGTCGCAAAGTCGGGGGTGATCTCCAAGTTGCTAAGCCCGGCGACTCCCAGTTCGCGAAACAAATTCCCTCGCCACTTGTTTCCCCATACAAGGGACATTGTCACAACGGACCCACGCTCTATCACCTTATCCGGCCACAGTTTCACCCTCGCTCGGACAACGGATCCCACGTCTAGCAAGCAACGGTCGCCTATCACGGCTTCCTGGTGCACTTCACAGTCCTTCTTGATGATGGCTCGTGCACCAATGATCGCCGATTGGATATTCGCTTCAGGCCCGATGTAGACGCCCTCGAAGGTCACCGACCTCTCAACTTGGGCATCCTCTTCCACACGAGTGTGGTCCCCCAATACGGTGTATGGTCCGATTCGTGCCCTCGACTTGACAACGACATCATTTCCGATAGCCACCGGCGGAAGAATCACCGCATCAGGGGCTATATGCGATCCAATCCCCGACTCCGGCATTTCGAGCCGAACCACGCCTTGGAGCAGTTTCTCCTGTGCATCGCGGAACTGCTCCAGGGTGCCCACATCACACCAAAAACCCTCTGCCACGAAGCCATAAACTGGCGCACCTGCCTTCAGCATTGCCGGAAAAACGTCGTGGCTCCAATCAACTCGTCGACCGTCCCCCATGTAGTCGAACACTTCCGGCTCGCAGATGTAAATTCCGGTATTCACCGTGTCACTTGTTACTTCCGACCAAGTGGGTTTCTCAACAAAATCCGTAACTCGACCAGACTCATCGGTCACGACCACACCATACTCAAGGGGTCTTGAAACCCTTGAAAGGACTATCGTTGCTGTAGCCTTCTTTTGCTTATGGAACTCAATCGCTTCCAGGAGATTGATATCGGTCAGCGCGTCGCCGGATAGGTTGATGAAGGTTTCTTCGCCAATCATTCGACGAGCTTTACGAACACTCCCGGCGGTCCCAAGAGGGCTATCCTCGATGCTGTATTCGATCTGAACCCCCAACTCCGACCCATCGCCAAACCTCCCTTGAATCTCGTCCGCCTGATAGTGGAGTGTTACGACAATGTCCGTAATTCCCTGGTGCTTGAGGTGGCAAATCAGGTGCTCCATGATCGGCCGGTTACCCACTGGCACAAGGGGCTTTGGGCGATGTGCGGTCAGTGGCCGCAGTCTGGATCCTTCACCACCGGCCATTACGACGGCTTTCATGGTCCTAGAGGAGAGATCTCTCCTTAACCAGGAAGTAGAAGGAGACGAGTGCGGCTGTGAGATCCTGAGGTTCGGCTTCGAGGCTGTGAATGCCAGCCGCTTCAAAGGTTGCCGACGCATCCTTGCGTTCGCCAAGCAACATCAAGGCGGCGGACCGAGAATACATGTCGGTCATCGCTTGAACCGGAGCATGGACTAACTCTTGCATTCGTGGGTCAGCCACGCGAGCGAACAAGGTGATGTGTCGCCGCTTAACTGGCGACATGGCCCCGATCATTTCATGTGCTTGCATGCGATCTTCGCTATCCCCGAAGGCGATGAGCAATGATCGGCGTTTCCAACGGCTTGAAAGGTAGGCATAAGCGCCAGCAGGGTCGCTCTCAATTGGCTCGGCTACAAGGTCATGAATGGCTTCTATGATCGTGGCAAGTTGACCTCGCCCCTTTTTCGGAGGGATGTACCTACGGACACGGTCCGCGTAAACCAGCAACCCAACATTGTCGCCAGAAGACACAACGGCGTGGGCAAGAAGGAGAATCGAGTCTAAAGCATGGTCAAGTTTGGTGATTCCATCCACTTCGGACAACATTCGACGACCAATGTCCAAGCAGATAACCACCGCCTGATTACGTTCCTGCTCATATTGGCGGACAACCAACTTGCTCCTGCGAGCCGTTGCCTTCCAGTCGATCTTTCGATAGTCGTCGCCTTGGGCATATTCCCGCAGCGATTCAAACTCGGATCCCAAGCCCCGAATCCTTGACTTACGGATACCCATCTGGCTCAAGCGTCCCTTTTGCCGCAGGAGGTCAAACTCCCTTAAAGCCAGGACATTCGGATAAACCCTGAGGGGCTGTTCAGTTCGAAGCCGAACAATCTTCTCAACCAAGCCAAGAGGACACTTCTGTTTGAGGAAAGTGCCTCTAAAGAAGTCACCTCCTCGTTCGTTCGGCGTCAGGAGGTAATCAAACTCTCTCAGTTCTCCGGGTTCGAGATTTATGGCGAATTCCTTTCGGCTTGCGACGAACCGGGGCGGCGGCTCATCTCGGATCAATCCGGAAATGGGCTCAAGTCCTTCGTTTTCGAACTCGACGACAATCCGATTTGGAACCCGTACGGAGAGCGCCGAGTCAAAATGACGATGAATCCGAAGATTGGCCGTTGATGGTGCCAATCGATATGATCCGTAGGCCACTGCGAACAGCAGGATGTTATAGACCCAGAGTGGGGTCAGGTTTCCGGCCGCGCCACAGAGGGCGGCAATCGGAATTCCAAGGGCAACGAGCCCCCAAAGCCGCGTCGTAGGAACCATTGGCAGGTAGCATCCTCAGTATGGCGCAGGAACTGCATGTTCTGAGTCCTGAGAAGGCGATTATCACTTATCATTTGAGCGGAATAGGTAGCCGAGCCATGGCTCACCTCCTTGATGTTTTTATCCTCTTTTGCGTCCTCTACGGAGTTCTGATCATCGCCGGACTCTTGACGGTGCTCTATCAAAGCGAAGTGATGATGGCCCCAGTCATCGTGTTTGCAACGTTTGCGCCGTTCCTGTACTTCATCTTGTTTGAGGGCTTCTGGAATGGCCAAACACCAGGTAAGCGAGCGCTCCGTCTGCGCGTCCGCCATGCAGATGGCACACCAATCACCTTTTCTGCAGCGCTAATGAGAAATCTTTTGCGGCCAGCAGACCTCTTGCCTGGCACGTATTTTCTAGGTTTAGCGGCAATGTTTACCAATAACCGCTCGCAACGATTGGGTGACATGGCTTCTGGAACGGTTGTCATCCACGAGCCCAAGACCATTCCTAACTTTCAGCCCGTGCCTCCGCGGGTGCTCATGCATCCGCTTGAGGAGCGGCTTGGTCCAGTTCAGAAGATGTCGGATGCGGAATATGCGGTAATCCGTAGGCTCCGGGACCGACTCCCAGAACTTGCACCACCAATTCAACAGCGTATGCTCGAGGAAGTCTGGCTGCCCATGTGCGTCAAGTATTCGATTCCCAATGACGCTGGCATCCATCCATCCCATTTTATTGAGGCCACGATTATCAAGTACGAGCGTGAGAATGGCTTGTTATGAGAGCAGTGGATAAGGTTGGGACAGAAAACGTTGGGTTGAGTTTGGTGCATAAGCCAGGGCGTCAAACTTATACTTACATGGGTTTTCCCACATCGTTTTCCCCATTAGCACCAGCGGGTTGCTTAACTTGCTTAGGTTCAAACGAAGTTAAATCGTTATCGACAACCTTATACATTTCCCCAGTTATCCACAATTGGCGGCTTCCCTAAGAATAGGCATAGATTGATCAGATGGTGAGTGATTTGGAGAGTAGTGATGTGGGAAACGCTCTGTTTGTTCGCCATGTGTCCTTGACTTCGTTTCGAAACTATGCTCGACTTGACATTGACCTGAGTTCGGGATTCAACGTGATTTTCGGTGAGAATGGCCAAGGCAAGACAAACTTCCTTGAATCGCTTGTATTGGTTTCGTCAACGCGCCTTCTGCGGGGGATGCGTGATGCTGAGGCAATCTTGATAGGCAGCGAGCGGGCCTCGGTTTCTGCGGTGGTAGGGTATCGGGGGATGGAACTTGGGGTCATCCTGCAACCGGGAATACGAAAGAAGGCACTTCTGAACGGTCTTGGGCTCCCAAGAGCAGCAGACTTGATAGGTCGGTTGCCTGCGGTCTGCGTCAGTGCGGCTGACTTGCCGATTGTCAGCGGAGAGCCGAGTGATCGACGCACGTTCCTGGATATTGAACTAGCCCAGTTGTTTCCAGCCTATCTCCGCGACCTCACCATCTACAAAAGGGCAGTCGAACAGAGGAACGCTCTATTGAGGTTGGCTCAGGAAACGTCGGTGTCGCCCGATCAATTCCATCCGTGGGAAAATCAGATCGCTGACCATGGTTCGGCAATCCGTGCATCCCGGGTCCGTTTTGTTGAGTCCCTCAATGAGCACGCACGCTCCGTACAGGCCTTCCTAGGTCTCGGAGAGGTATTGACCCTATCCTATCAGCCCAAAGACCAAGCAACTAATGCAGAGAGCCTTCTGGACGCCCTTGAGAGGCATCGGCCTCAAGAGACGGCAAGGGGCTCGGGGCTAATCGGTCCCCATCGCGACGAGGTACTTATTGAAGTGAATGGTCGTGAGGCAAGACTGTTCGGAAGTCAAGGGCAACAACGCACGGCCATGATCGCGATCAAGTTTGCGACCTATCTGTTTGGCAAGCAAGAGTTGGGATTTGCGCCGCTCTTATTGCTTGACGACTTGTTCTCGGACCTGGACTTCGGCAGACGGTCTAGACTTGTGGAGTGGGTCTTGGGTGAAG
>CALMEF010000150.1 GCA_937862825.1 uncultured Armatimonadota bacterium | reverse complement strand
GCTTCGAGGAGCGACGCTTCAAGGGAAAGAACGGCCGCGGCGACCAGCCGTGAGAGTCGCCTTTTCAGCGGGAGAGGCTTCTGGCGATGCCTATGCTGCCGCGATCAATACGACCCTGCGCCGAGAGCTTGTAGGGACGCCTTGGCACATCTCAGACTCTCGTTGGTCAGAAGTAATGGGGAGATTCCTCAGGGACCTTCCTGATGATGCAAGCATTCGTCAAGCAATCGAGGATTTTGATTCTCTGGACTTAGTTGAGACCATCATGATGCTTGAGGACGAGTTCGATGTTGAACTCATTGAGGACGAAGTCAGGGGCCTCACAACTTTTGCTGAATTAAAGTCCTACATTCGGTCCAAGCCGCGAAAGCTCACCGTCCTCGAAAACTTGATTTGCGAAGGCATCGGGGGAGCGAGGTCTCGCGAGGCCGGGATTCAACTCGTTGCCGATTCTTCAAAGTGGGGGGCGATCGGCATTGCCGAGTCCTTCAAAGTCGGATTCCGCGTGCTTCTCGGGTATTTGCAGATGAGATCGCACCTTGGCAAAGGCGCTCCCGGAGTGTTTGTTCCCATTGACTTTGGCTTTGTGAATATCCGGCTTGCGCGCCACGCTAAGCGCTTCGGATGGAAGGTCTTGTACTTCATCCCCCCAGGGTCTTGGAGACGAGACCGTCAGGGCGTGGACTTGCCCGCAGTCACCGATAAGATCGTGACCCCTTTCCCTTGGTCCGCCGAGATTCTCAACTCAATGGGTGGGAGCGCTCACTTTTTCGGGCATCCTCTGAAGGAAATGGCTCTGCGTGACCTGGTTGAGCGCGGAGACACCATCGCCGTACTTCCTGGCAGTCGTCAGGCCGAACTCGAGCGACACCTTCCGATTCTTGCCGCTAGTCTCCCCGATGATCGTATCGCCGAATTCGCAGTAGCACCCTCAATCCAGGTCGCAGATTTGTCGGGGAAGTGGCGCGAGCTAGCACCAAACCGCAACGACATCTTCACTCAAGGTGACACCTATGGGGTCTTCCAAAGGGCCCAGGCGGCAATCGTTTGCAGCGGCACCGCAACGCTGGAAGCCGCCCTATGCAAATGTCCAATGGTGGTCATCTACCGTGTGTCCAGGCTCGTTGAACTACAGGGCCGGCTAATGGGTCTCACAGGTCGCCATATCTCGCTTCCCAACATTCTCATGGGTCGAGAGGTTGTCCCAGAACTCGTTCAGAATGAGGCGACCCCCGAGAATGTTCGCAACCGTTTGGAGTCACTTCTCCTTGACTCACTGGAGCGTCAGGCTCAACTGGAGGCGTTTGACGAACTTGATGAATTGCTTGGACCGCCAACAGCCATAACTCGCACCGCGGAGTTACTCGCCGAAATGGCTGGATTCAAGCCATAATCTTCTCAGAAATGGGAACCGTCTTGCTTGATGCCGCCGACATGCGTCGAACTCTTGGTCGCATGGCGCACGAAATCCTCGAAGCCAATGGAGGCTCCGAAGATTTGGTTGTCGTTGGCATCATGCGCCGTGGCTGGCCCATCGCCAAGCGTCTTGCGTTTCTCATGACTCAGATTGAGGGCAACACGATCCCTTGCGCCAAACTTGATGCCAAGGCGTATCGCGACGACCGAAGGGCCGAGCCACCACTTGATGAAAGTGAGATTCCATTTGCGGTTGAAGGCAAGCGGGTGATTCTCGTTGATGAGGTCATCTATACGGGCCGTACGACGCGCGCAGCGCTCGATGCCCTGATTAGCCATGGACGACCGAGTCTTGTGCAGTTAGCGGTTCTCGTAGACCGAGGCCACCGCGAACTTCCGATTCAACCTGACTACTGCGGAAAGTCAGTTAACACGAACAAGGGGGATCACATCATTGTCCGTGTCAACGAACTTGACGGTGAGGACGCTGTGGTCATGGAACCGAACTTCGCCGGCTCACCCCTGTAGCCTTTCCAACTCTGCGATTCGAGCACGGGCACGTGCTTCAGTCTCAGGATCGCCTGCCTCAATTGAGGCGTCAATCGCTTTGTTTAGCGTTTCCACAGCCTGCTGACTCTTTCCAGCATGTCCCTGGATGTCACCTAAGCAGAACAGGTGCAGAGCGGTAGATTCGTGCTCCCGCACCAACTGGTTGGCCAGTTTCTCGGCCCCTGGAAGGTTTCGCACTTTGTCATCCTTGCTTGTGGCCAAAAGTGTTGCTAGATTGAGCAAGATCGGAGCATGGAACTCGCTGTCACTTTGCTTGAGTCCCGCTGAAAGAACTTGGAGGGCTTCTTGGTCGCGTTCTCGAGCCATGAGTTCGACCCCCTTCGTGACGTAACCCTGATAATCCTTTGGCCGCGCTGCGATAATCTCATCCAACAG
The DNA here is from genome assembly GCA_937862825.1 of uncultured Armatimonadota bacterium. Classification (GTDB taxonomy): domain Bacteria; phylum Armatimonadota; class Fimbriimonadia; order Fimbriimonadales; family Fimbriimonadaceae; genus CALMEF01. Next base: position 58 of record CALMEF010000150.1, on the reverse strand, counting down.
GGAGAAGCCTTCTGCTTCACGACCCGAAGTGATGAGTGACATTGCGACTTCGTTTCCA
>CALMEF010000149.1 GCA_937862825.1 uncultured Armatimonadota bacterium | reverse complement strand
CGAATGACTCGATATCGCAGGGGACGCTGGCCTCCGTTCCCACCGCTCTTGTTAACACGTGCCGATAGGGGTGCGTCGTCGCTTCGTCTGGAGAAATCAAACCTTGCCGGATCGCGTCATCGACCCAAGTGTGATCTTCGCTTATCTGAACAAGTTCATCGTCCTTTAACCGATATAGCCTGCTATCTCCAACCTGGCATAAGTATCCGCGGTCTTGAACCAGTAGCAAGGCGGTGAGTGTTGTCCCCATTCCCTTCCGCCCGGGGACAGCGGTTGAGACATCAAACACGTATCGATTCGCCGCGACGACGGCGCCTCGCAAAGCCGTCTCGACTTCGGTTGATGGGTGGTTCAAATAGACGTCAATGAAGGTTTTGCAGGCTAACTCACTCGCAATCTGACCAGCAGCATGCCCACCCATCCCATCACAGACCACAAAGATCAACCCTTTCGTGGCCAAGGTGCGTTCGTCCTCGGGGATGTAGAACTCAAACTTGTCTTCGTTGTTTTCACGGACACGGCCCAAATCCGTCTTGGCCCCGACCGACACCTTTGGCACAACCCTCAACGACACCGGCTCTACCAGTTGGTCAAGCGAGTAGTCGGCTGTGACTTCGTCCATCACTGTTGGTCTCCTTCCTTGATCTTGAAAACAAGACTTCCCAAACGGATCTCATCGTCAACCGTCATCCTGGTTCGCATGTTTGGACTCAGCCTTGCATCGTTCAACATCGTCCCGTTGGTGCTACCTGTGTCCGTGATGAAGTAACCCTCCTCAACAACTTCGATGATCCCATGAGACCCCGAAACGTACGGGTCGGCAATCTGGACATCGTTGTCGGCCTTGCGCCCAAATGAGTTGCTCCCAATTTTGAGCGGCAGGGTCAACCCTTCACCCACCAAAAACGCTGGTGGCGTTTCCAGCCTGGGTGGAGAGGCGATCGCCGCAGTTTTGTTGGCCGATGGAATCTGCGTCTTTCCTGCTTCACCTGGAAGGGATAGCACCATCTCAAATCCACCAAACCCCAAAGTATCACCCTGATTTAACGAGAGGACTTCGCCCTGCTCGAGGCGAGTACCGTTTACCGTCGTGCCATTCGTGCTCCCCAGATCGGATATCGTCAACCGACCGCCGTCGCTCTTGACTTCAGCATGCCTCCTGCTGACCCTTGAGTCTGCAACCATGATATCGCCCTCTCTGCCAACCGACGTGACTCCGGGGCGGATGGGATGCTCGCGTCCGGCTTGTTCGACCAAAACGGGCAACTGAATAGCCGGGGCCCCGAATGCATCCTCTGGAAGTGCTCGGTCGAATATGAGTCCGCACTCGACGCAAAACATCACGCCGGCAGGATTAAAGGTCTTGCAAACGGGACACTGAACTGGCTTTATCGTGATCGTCGCGTTAAGGGACGGGGCGCTGCCCATGATGGTCTTGTTTGGATCCACCAATGGTGGGCTTCCAAGTTGGGTCCGGTTGGGATCGGTCATGGTTCTGGTTGAAGTTTAGGCTGAATCTGCCGGGCGTTTAGTTCGCTCTCATCAAAATCGTCTATTTCTAAGACCTTGTTTCGGCTCGTTTGGCCGCTGACAATGCGAACTTTTGACCGAGAAAGGCCAAGGTCCTTTGCAACCACCGCACAAACCGCGTCGTTTGCCTCGCCATCCACTGGCGGAGCCGAAACATAAACCTTCACGGGGTCGGTCCATTCAACTTTGTTTCGGCTTGACCTTGGCGTCACCCTGACGCTTAAGCGGGCCACTACGATCCTGTTTCTATGGATGATGTGCCTTCAACAACTGCCAGTCGTGGCTCCGCCTCGTTTAAGTTGCGCATGTGATCTTCGAGCATCGCTCGGAAACCTGCGATGAAGGTCTGCTTTTCAAGGCGAGCTCGTTCCAAGTCCCATCGGACATCGTTGAGTTTCGTTTCCAGTTCCCGTTGCAAATCAGTCGCTTTTCGCCTTGCTTCCTCGATGATGAGGTCTGCCTCTCGATGAGCGTTTGCTTTCGTCTCATCCGCGGTCCTCTGAGCGAGGAGCAGGGCCTCCTTGAGCGTCGACTCTTGGGCACGGAAACCCTCAACTTCAGCGCGCAATCTCTCTGATTCCTCTCTCGACTCTTTCAACTCACCGAGAAGTTGTTCAATCTCCTTTGAACAACGTCCGATTAGGTCTTTGACTGCGACCTTGTCCAGCCCACGAAACTTCGTGGGAATTGTTACCCTTTCAATATCCACAGGTCTGATGCGTTCCATCGCGTTTGTCCTCGTATTCGGACTTCGTGTCCTTACTAAACGATACTCGAATCGTTACCTGGATGACGACTCTGCCCCCGAAATCGTTGCATACTTCAAGCGTTGTGACGGACCAGCGAAGAGTCAGCGAACTGGAGTTGCTGTACCAGACGAGCAGGAGTATCGCAGGGGCCGTTGAAGTGGACGAGGTTATTCGAGCCTACTTAAGCCAAGTGGCCAAGGGTGACCGTTATGCCTGCAACCTGGTGCTGTATGAACATGGCGACGACGGCCAAATCATCCAGAGAACCCGACGTGGCTTCTGGAGACCCTTGGAAGGATTACAACTGGGTCTAGAGACAGCAAACTACGAAAGAGATGAACTTGATCCGTACCTGGATCGAGGCGAAACCATTCTGATCAACGACGTCCGCTCTGACCCAAGAGTCCCGAAGTGCCTCCGGAACGCTCAGGTTTCGGAGGGCAGGCTATCGCTGGCCCTCATTCCGCTGAACGTCGGAGCGAAGCGCCTCGGAGTGGTCGTTCTCAGTCATGAGGGCCCAGTCGAATGGCACGCCACTGATTTGTGGCCCTACCAAACCACAGCGGCACTACTTGCTGTTACCCTCCAGTCCCGTCTTGAGGCTGCGCTTGCACAAGAACACAGCCAAACGCTTGCCGTATTCGAGGAGCGAAATCGCATCGCCCGTGAGCTCCACGACTCCATCACGCAGTTGCTTTTCAGCCTCCAGTTGCTTGCGCAATCGACCGTCGATGCGTTTGCCAAAGGTCCCGAGGTTGGAGCAGAACGAGCAGCAAAGTTGGCTGATTTGAGTTCCCGTGCCCTTGGCGAGATGCGGGGCCTCTTGCGCGAACTGGCCCCAGAAGAGCGGTCAAGTCTGCACGAGCGCTTGGTCGCAATCGTAGATGACCTTAGCCACCACGGGTTGGATGCCTCTCTGACCTATCACGTTCGTGGTCAGGTGCCCGCAACTCATCAACATGCCGTAGCCCGAATTGTTCAAGAGGCCTGCAGCAATGCTCTGCGACATGCCAAAGGGACCCAGGTTTGGGTCGAAGTGCTCGACGGCGCCGCTACAATTCGAGATAACGGGCACGGATTTCAATCCGAGCATCGTGGACTCGGACTGGAAACAATGGCACAGCGAGCCAAAGAAGTTGGAGGAAAGGTCACAGTTGCCACCTCACCAACCGGCACGACGGTAACGTTTACCTTCAAGGAGGAGAATTCTCGATGATTCGGATTCTTATTGTTGACGATCATGAGATGGTCCGCGAGGGACTCCGTGCGCTCCTGAGCGGCGAAGATAAATACGACATTGTGGGTGAGGCCAAGGACGGCATGGAAGCGGTTCGCATGACTTCAAGCCTTAAGCCCGATCTTGTCCTCATGGACATTCAGATGCCTCAACTTGACGGCATCAAAGCCACTGAAGAGATAAATCAGCATCACCCCGACGTTCGCGTCTTGGTCTTGACCACGTTTCTCGATGCCTCCAAGGTTCGTGCCGCCTTGAAAGCAGGTGCCGTCGGCTATTTGCTCAAGAACGTTAGGAAGGACGAAATTTTCGAGGCGATAAGTAGTGTGATGACAGGTTCTCGATATGTGCACCCAGACGCCGTGGATGCCCTTGAACGCTCGAAATCGCACGCACTTGATCGGCTGACCATTCGGGAAAGGGATGTACTGGCGATGATTGCCCACGGAAAATCGAACAAGGAGATTGCTAATGAACTCTTCTTGACTGAGGGAACGGTTAAGGGTTATGTTAGCGCGGTTTTGTCCAAGATAGGAGTTCAAGATCGGACCCAGGCGGCAATCTTTGCCGTGCGCAACGAAATCATCTAGTTGGGTAAAATCTACGGGTCGGAGGCACCATGGACTGGTGGAAACGGAGGTCGGAGCACGGATGCTCCCTCCACACTTTCTCCGAGCGAGGCCACTTTGGCTGATCGCACTCTTCTCATTCCATCCCATGGGCAATCTTGCCGGGACTGGTTGTTACACCATCGCGAGAAACGCGATTTAATCGTCCTAGACGCCTCAGAGACGGCTTGGGGAGCCCCGGGCCGATTGTGGAACGTTCGTGGCGAAAAACCCATTTCCTGGCGATTCTACGGCTCTTTAGAGCCAATGAGGAGTCCTCATGTGTTGGCAAGCACCTTGGCGAAGTGGGTGGTTGAGTCGAACCACCCCGTCGTTCAACTCCCACCATTCAGACACTCGCCATTGAACCGTCAGGTCGCGCTCGTCCTTGCTGAACTCCTGAACCCGGATCAGATTCTCGTGGGAGACCAAGGTTTGGCGCGCATGCCGTGGCCAGTTGGCCCCGAAGAATTCGAGTTTGCATCCGACTTCCCCGCTGTTGTCAAGCAGGCCCACCGCAAAGCGAAGTGGCTTCAGGTGATCGAATCGTGTTCACGCTTTGAGGTGCCCCTCCACTCGGTGTTTCTTGAGGGTGCCAGATTGGGGGCAGGGGAGTACTTGTCAAGTACCCAACTGGAGGCAATCGGTTTGTCAAGTGCCGATTACGTGGAGTCTTCGGGTGGAACGGCCTTGGTGATCAGTGAGACTTTGGGTGCCGACGAAAACATGCTTTCGCGCATCATGAACGTAACCCATACCCATCGGGTTCAACTCGTTAACCCAGTCGAGTACGAGGGTCTACTATGCTCCTTTGCCAGGGACACTGGGGAGGATTTTGGCTTCGGGCGTATCGTTGAGCTGAATGTTCAGTCGGGATTGCTGGTTATTGAGTCTACGGCAATCCCGCCAGATCAGGTCCGCTTGATCCGCCTGGGTTCCCTTATAGTGGACAAGAATGGAAACGAACGGACCGAACACAAGCCTTGGTCTCTCTGACCGTCTACAATCTTTCATCGATGAAGTTGTTCTTGGTTCGCCACGGCCAAACTGTCTGGAACTCTGAATCCAGGGCCCAAGGGCATTCAGATATTCCGCTTGACTCTGTTGGAGTGCAACAAGCACGCATGTTGGCAAGTTCGCTTGCCGAGCAAGGGATACGGCGCATCCTGACGAGCGATCTCAACAGGGCCTATTCGACTTCGTTGCCCGTATCTGAAAGCCTTGGCATCGAGATCACAAAG
>CALMEF010000148.1 GCA_937862825.1 uncultured Armatimonadota bacterium | reverse complement strand
CCCCCCCCCCCTCGGCCGCCGCCGTACCCACCGCCGCCACCACCACCGCCGCCGAAATCTCGGGGGCGCTTAGGCTCAGCCTCGTTAACTCGCAACTTGCGACCCATGAACTCCTTGTCATGCGTGCCGTCAATAGCCGCATTCAAGTTCTCGTCGGGGATATCAATGAAACCGAAACCGCGTCCTTCAACGACGCGTGCACCGGTTGCTCCAAAGGGAGCGAAGTGTTGAAGGAGTTCAGACTCCGTCGTGCTGTAGGAGAGATTGCCTACATAGAGTGATTTTGCCATTATGTTTTTCCTGCCGTCTCTTAATCTGTCTGGGTGCAAAGCGTATCATTCAATCAGAAGTCGGCAGGCACAATAACAGTCTCGTAACGGTAACAGGATAATTATAGCACAGCGGGCCGACTCAGGCTCATCTCGTTGCTGACAGGAAGCCCACATCTAAGGCTAACTGTCCTCTTCAAGCACGAAGGCCGGAGGTGAAAACTCCCTTGCAGCGTCCATTGACTCAAACTCACGCTCCCAACGCGGGCGCAAGGCCACATCTAACGGCACATCAAGGTATCCACCCTCCAGAGAATATCGCTTTTTCGTCAACTCCGTTGAAGGAAGTGCAGCCAAGACACCGTACTCATCCGCAGTCAAGTAGATGTTTGTCATTTCACCTCCATACTTCTTGCCAAGCTTGAATATGACTCCTTCCGCCGATTCAACTCGCCGGAGTCGCAACCGGGTTCCCTCCAGAAACCGGTCAACGATCAAACTAGGTTCCAAGCCGCTAACCTGTTCCAACGCTTCTGATCCAACAAACCAGCGTCGTTCAATTTCAGGTAACGCGTACTTGATCCCCATCGATCTCAAACTATATCAGAAGCTCTTTCACGACGTGACCGTGCACGTCTGTCAACCGGAAATCTCGGCCCTGATACCGATAGGTCAGCTTCGTGTGGTCAACGCCAAGTTGGTTGAGGACAGTGGCGTTAAGATCATGGATGTGAACCGCACCTGGCGTGAAGTGATCAACTGAGGGATTGATCGGATTGCCATCCGTATCAACGATGTTGTACGAGTAAGCGTCGGTTTCCCCGTAAACTGTGCCCGGTTTCACCCCTCCGCCAGCCATCCACATCGTGAAACAACGAGGATGATGGTCCCGACCATAGTTTTCTCTGGTTAGCGGCCCCTGGCAATAGACGGTTCGCCCAAACTCGCCACCCCAGATAACCAAGGTTTCATCGAGCAAGCCTCTCTGTTTGAGATCCATGATCAGCGCAGCACACGCTTGGTCAACATCCTTGCACTGTGAAGGCAAATCCCCCGCGAGATTGCCGTGCTGATCCCAGCCGCGGTGAAAAATCTGAATGAAACGAACCCCTCGTTCTGCTAGTCGTCTTGCAAGCAGACAGTTGGCAGCAAATGTCCCGGCTTCCCTTGCCTCCTTGCCGTACAGCTCGTAGGTTGCCTCCGTTTCCGAGCTCATGTCCATAAGGTCGGGCACACTGGCTTGTAGCCGATAGGCCATCTCGTATTGCTTGATTCTTGCTGCAATCTCAGGGTCTCCAAACTCCTTCAACTGCAACTCGTTTAACTTCGAAACGTCGTCCAACATATGCCGCCGCGTCTGACGATCAACGCCCTCAGGGTCGCTTAAATACAGCACCGGATCGCCACCACTACGGAGAGCGACGCCCTGGTGCTCGCTGGATAAGAAGCCGGTTCCCCAGAGTCTGGTGAAAAGGGCCTGATCCACCTTGCCGCTCGACACTTTCGAGTGAAGGACCACATACGTGGGAAGATCTTTGTTTGCAGAACCCAAGCCGTAACTCACCCAGGCACCGAGACTCGGGCGCCCAGGTAACTGGCTACCGGTTTGGATATAGGTGACTGCCGGATCATGGTTGATGGCTTCAGTCCACATGGACTTGATCACGCAGAGTTCTCGAACAATCTTGGAGGTGTGCGGCAAGAGTTCGCTAACCCAAACGCCGTCTCCGCCATTGTCATGCTTCGTGAACTTATATCGGCTTGGAGCAATCGGAAACCGCGCTTGACCGCTCGTCATAGTCGTTATCCGCTGACCACGTCGAATCTGATCTGGCAAGTCTTTGTCGAACTCATCAACCATCTTCGGCTTGTAATCCCAAAGGTCCATCTGACTTGGCCCACCGTTCATGAACAAGTAGATCACTCGCTTTGCTTTTGGAGCAAAGTTGGGGAATCTTGCGCCTTGAGCAGCGCTTGCACTCCCTGCCAAGCCCAACAGACTGCCTCCAAGGAGCGTGTGGAGTGCAGCCGTACCGACTCCCAACGCGGCTTTCCCGAAGAGCTGTCTTCGAGTCATCATCAGTTCAAATTCTCGTCTTGGGTCCATGGGTTTTCTTTAGTGCTGGGTCAGAAACTCATCCGTGTTGAATAGAGTTGATGCAATCATCATCCAAGTTGCCGTTTCAACTGGCGGCAACGAAGTCTCACGTGGCGCAAGTCCTATTCCTGCCAACGCCGCGGCAGCACCGGCATCACGATGAAACTTTGCTCGATATCGCTTCAGAGCAGATCTCATCAGGTTTGCTTCGCTAGCCGCTGCCGGACGTCCCAAGCAGGCCTTGAACGCAAAGTCGAGCCGTGCCGTGTCGGTCAAAAACGCCCTTTGAAGACGCTCAGCAAATACTCGCTGAGACTCCAGGAAAGCCGTCTCATTCATCGTTACAAGTGCTTGAAGCGGCGTGTTGGTTCTTGATCGGCGCACGACGCAAGACTCCCTCATGGGCGCATCAAACGCAAGCATTGTCGGATGCGGACTGGTCCGCTTCCAGAAGAGATAAAGGCTACGCCGATAGATCGAGTCGTTGAAGTCCTGCTCATAACGTGAGGTCGTACTTTCAACAAAACTAATCGCTTCCCAGAGCCCGGGCGGCTGGTAGGGTTTGAAGCCTCGCCCCCCGACTTGCTCCCTGAGCAAGCCGCTTACATATAGTGCCTGATCACGAATAACTTCCGCATCGAGTCGGAAGCGCGGCCCTCGTGAAAGAAGCCGGTTTTCCGGATCTTTGGCAAGTTTAACGCGATCCATCGAGGATCGTTGTCGGAACGCATTGCTCGTTAGCATCATGCGCTGAAGTTGCTTTATCGACCACCCTGACTTGACGAACCGGACCGCCAGATAGTCGAGCAACTCTGGGTGGCTCGGCCATTCACCTTGATTACCGAAGTCTTCAGAGGTGAGCACGAGACCCTTCCCAAAGTTCTTTTGCCAAAGGATATTGACGAATACTCTTGCTGCCAGTGGATTGCTCGGACTGGTCACCCACTGAGCGAAACCCAAGCGATTATTCGGTGCACCAGGGGGTAGTTTCCCAAGGGCTTTGGGGATGCCTCGTCCGACCTTATCGGTGGGTTGGTCATACTCTCCCCTCTTCAAAACGAAGGCTTCCCTCGGTTTAGGTAGTTCCCTGGCAATCAAGGTTAACGGGGTAGCAGATTCCTGTGAAACGAGCTTCGCAACTATGCCCTGGTACTCGGTTGACAAAGCGTTCTTGGGACCGCCCTGCAGATACAGTTTTCGTGCCGCACTCAGAAATCCTGCCGGATCTGTGCTCTTTAGCCCGATTGTTTTCTCGATCTGCTGAGACACTGGGTCACCTAGATCAATGCTCAGCCCATCCCCTCCTCCCGAGTTGCTCACCTTGATAAGTAGATCATTCCCGCCCTGTTTCAGCGGTAGGGCCACCTTATCTGGAGCCGAACCGAAGGCACGCAAAACCTTGTTATCATGAACAAGGTTGCCGTTCAACCAAACCCTCACGCCGTCGTCACTTCCGACCCGGAGCTCTACTGTGCGCGACTCCTTCGCGGTCAAAGTCGTTTTGACGTACGCGGAAGCGTTCTCGCGGCCAACAAGGCTTGGAGCAGGCTTCCCTACTTCAATTTTCACATCGCGCCAATCGCCCTCACCCCGTTCAGGAGGCTGAACATCACCATGCACGGCGTCAAAGTTTGCTCCCGGATATGGCCCGGAAATCTTCCAACCACCAATCACTGGAAGCGGGACATAGGCTGTGGTCAACCAGGACTCAGCCACAGCCAGGGACACTTTGGACTCCAATTGGGACAACTTGGCCTGCCATTGCTTCCGTTGGGCTTCTTGCTCAGGAGAGTACGCCCTGGTCGTCGGGACCGGATAAAGTTCGTTGCCATCGAACGGGTTTTCCGCGGTCGAGTTGAAATACGCGTATAGTTGGAAGTAATCCTTCTGCGTGATTGGGTCGTATTTGTGATCGTGACACCGAGCGCAACCCGTTGTTAGGCCCAAAAGGACAGTCGACGTGGTATCTACGCGGTCGAAAGTATTCTTCGCAAGAAACTCAGCCTCAATCGCGCCACCCTCACTGGTCGTAGGATTCATGCGGATGTAACCCGTAGCAATGAGTTGCTCAGTTGTTGGGTCGGGAAGCAAATCGCCAGCAAGTTGCCAAGTCACGAAATCGTCGTAAGGCACATCCTGGTTGAACGCCCTTATGACCCAATCTCGATAAGGATAGATTCCCCGTTCATTGTCCAAGTGAAGACCATGAGTGTCACCATAACGGACAGCGTCCAGCCAATACCGTGCTTGGTGCTCGCCGTAACGAGGGCTGGCCAGGTATCGATCTAGCATCCGCTCGTACGCGCCGGGCTTCTTATCGTTCACAAACTGCTCGACCTCTCGCGGAGACGGAGGCAGACCAGTCAGTGTCAATGCCACTCTTCGCACAAGTGTGTTGCGATCCGCGCTAGGTTCAGGTTTCAGCCCTTGCTCAACAAGCCCTTGGTAAACGAACGCATCAATTGGGTTGCTCTTCCATGTGCTGGGAACGTTGGCTGGAAGCGGAGCGGGCTTGGGGGGCACAAATGCCCAGTGCTCACGATACTCCGCACCCTGGTCAATCCAACGCTTCAGAATCTCAATTTGGCGTTCGGAGAGTCGAGGTTTCCCTGAGTCTGGAGGCGGCATTTGGTAGTCGGGGTCTTTGTCTTGAACCCGTTCCAAAAGAGTTGAGTCCGCCGAATGTTTCGGCTTGATCACAAATTCGCCTCGACGGTCCTTGACCGCACTCGCCCGCTGATCCAATCGCAGGTCGCCAGCGACCACTGCCGCATCGGGGCCGTGACACTTGTAACAGTTGTCGCTCAAGATTGGGCGGACATCCCTGTTGAAATCGATCTTTTTCGGAATCGGTAACTCCGAGTCCGGGGAAAATGCGACACCGACTACACCAAGGGCGGTTGCTAGAACTCCAAAGAAGAAGCGAGTTGTCATCGAATGCTCACGTACATTATAGGGCGAAATCCTAGACGGTGAAGACTTCCTTAACGACTCCCGCCCGCTCATGCTTGACGACAACCTCGTAGTTTCCATGGGCAAGAACCCATTCAAAGACAGCGACGTCTGTTGAATCTTGGTTCTGCCAGCCAAATCCTGAGGCTGCGACGTGGCTCCAGCCGGTGAGTTGTCCAGCGTCCTGCCGCAAATCACCGGAAATAAGCCAAGTGGGTGGGCGCGTGCCCTTGCCATCGTGCGATTCTCCGCTTCGGGAAATCTCAGCGTTAACTCCCCTGGTCAAGTTCGCCTTTTTGGCAATCTGCGTGACCTGAGTCGGAAGATAGCCAGTATTGTGAACAGCGACTCTGACCCTCGCACCACCTTGGATCGGCTCCAAAACGGTCGCTCGATGCTCAAGTTTCGGCGAGGCTAAGGCCTGCCACACAACCCAGTTCACAAAAGTCCTGACCTCCTTTTCAAGGAACTTCGGGGGAGGGTTTCTGAACGCCAAATGCCCGTCCCAGCCACCAATCTCAACAGGACCAAGTTGAGGGTGCTCAAATGAAAACCAGTCAATGTGGCCTTTTCCATCAAGGTGCTCGTCACTCCACCGAAGCAACTTGATGTCGTCCTCAACCGGATGATCCCTGAACCAATCAATGTACTTGTAGTCAGTGATTCCGGCTTGTCGCTGAGGAGACCAAATCTCCGTAGTCCACGCAAATACGCCACGATGTTCGTACATCCAGTCATCAAAGACTCCAGTAATGACTTCCTTCGGGTGATACTTGAACTCGTGGAAGTTGCTGATCGCCGGGTACCCCGTCAGTTCTTCTCCCTTCTTACCAAAAGCCTTATAAACCCACAAGTCCTCAGGAAGCATTTCGTCATCTGGATATCTGCTCGGTGGTCGCAGATGAACACCTGAGAACGTGTGAAAGGTCACAGCGCCACATATGTTCGGACGTTCGGTAATCGCCTGGACGATAGACCGCACTTCGGGCTCACTCGTTGGATAAGGACCCGCGCCAAACTGATCATTCTCTGGTCGCCACGCGCTCGGGAAGTTGCGGTTCATATCCAGCCCTTGCGGAATACGCCGCCCCCTCATCTTGATGCCGTCAAAGTTATGGAACAGCCCTTCGGCAAAGATGCGGTAATACTGACCTCCTATCTCGCCTGGCGGGCGCCGCACTAGGAGACGCGGTTCCTCCTCGCACACTTTCCAAGCACCATTTGGATCAGGAACACGCATCGTGAGGATGCGGCCGTCGCTGTCAAGGTCTTGTCGCTCAAGACCCACGAGATCCTCATCTTCGTAAGGGTAGTTTCGTGTCGACGACCTAACCACTCGTGGAGGCGTTTCTAACGCCCATTCCGCTCCATCCGGGTTGAACCTTGGGACCAAGTAGAACGCTCTCGAATCCAGGGCTTGGGTGATCGCCTCATCACCTCCATATTGAGTACACAGACTGTTGAGGATGTGTAGCACAGCCGTAGAGGCGCTGACTTCGCTGGCGTGAATGTTTCCGTCGCACCAAAACGCTGGCTTATCGCTCGCAGATCCCGTGGCTTTGCAAGTCACCGTAGCAAGCCAAATGTCTCTTCCTTCGTGGCTCTTCCCAATGGTGGTTACGTCAACCAAGTGGGGATATTCCTCCGCAAATCCATCAAGAAGCCTTGTCAGTTCATCGTAGCGATAGTAACGATCAAAGGAGATTGCGGGCATCGAGCGAGTTTTACCTTGCAGCCGCTAAACTGGACATTAGTGATTGCTGAGATTGTTTCGGTTGGCACAGAGATTCTGATGGGTCAAATCGTTGACTCAAACGCCAGAGAAATCGGTGCGCTTCTTCCTCGCTACGGGATAAGACACTACTATCGCCAGACCGTTGGCGACAACTTGGATCGGTTGACCGAAGCGCTTCGACTCGCGCTATCCCGATCCGATATCGTTTTCACGATCGGTGGACTCGGGCCCACCGAGGATGACCTAACAAGAGACGGGGTTGCCAAGGCGCTGGCAGTCGAGATGGTCGAAGACCCCAAAATCGTGAACCACCTTAAGGCGCTCTTTGATCGACGAGGCATTCCATGGACTGGTTCCCAGTTCCGTCAAGCGCATCGGCCTGTTGGGTCGACGGTTCTTGAGAATCCAAATGGCTCTGCACCAGGCTTGTACATTGCTCATAACGGGAAGCACGTCTTCTTGTTACCAGGTCCAAAGGGCGAGTTCAACCCGATGCTTAGAGGACCAGTCGCTCAGATCCTTGAGCAACATGCCGGACCCGAAAGGCTTGTATCCCAAATCCTGAGGATCACTGGCATCGGCGAAAGCATGGTTGAAGAGCGACTCAGAGATCTCATGCAGGCAGACAATCCGACGATCGCTCCCTACGCGAAGCCTGGGGAAGTACATCTCAGGATATCGGCGCTCGCATCTTCCGAGTTTCACGCCCGAAGGCTCATTGAGCCCGTTGAGCAGGAAATCCGGTCACGGCTCGGGCTCGCTGTATACGGCACTGGGGACGAAGCCCTTGAGAACGCGCTCGTCCGGCTTCTTGACGGAAGGACCTTGGCGCTCGCTGAAAGCGTCACTGGCGGTTTGGCCGCCAGTCGAATCACCAATGTTCCCGGAGCCAGCAAAGTGCTCAAGGGAGGGCTAGTCGTCTACACGGTTGATTCCAAAAGGAATATTCTAGGCCTCTCTGACGCCGAAGTCACAAATCCTGTAAGTTCTGAATGTGCCGTAGCGATGGCAGTTTCTGTTCGAAATCGCCTGAAGGCTGACTTCGGGCTTGCAATCACTGGAAATGCGGGTCCGACATCGGATGTCGGCAATGAGCCGGTTGGCCTTGTCTACGTCGGTTTTGCAGATGCCTCCACTAACCACTCGGTTCGGTTTCAGTTCCAAGGTTCGCGGGCAAACATCCGCGAGCGAGCATGCCAAGCAATGTTGCACGTGCTTTACGAACAACTGTGTTCCAAACAAAAAGACGGGCTCTGAAACCAGAGCCCGTCCTTCGCAGTCGAGATTTACTCGGTGATTTCGGTGATGGTGCCAGCGCCAACCGTTCGGCCACCCTCTCGGATAGCGAACTTCGAGCCCTGCTCCATTGCAACCGGCTTTCCTTCGATCAGTTCGATGTCCATGGTGATGTTGTCACCAGGCATGACCATCTCGACTCCTGCCGGAAGCGAAAGGGTTCCGGTTACGTCCGTGGTTCGGAAGAAGAACTGAGGTCGGTAGCCCGTGATGAACGGGGTGTGTCGACCACCTTCTTCCTTCGACAGGACGTAAACCTCGGCCTTGAACTTGCGGTGCGGCTTGATTGAGCCGGGCTTCGCAATGACTTGGCCTCGCTGAATGTCCTTTCGATCAACACCTCGAAGCAGAAGTCCAACGTTGTCGCCAGCTTCGCAGTAGTCGAGGATCTTTCGGAACATTTCAATACCGGTACAGACCGTCTTGCGTGGTGCTTCGGAGAGACCGATGATCTCGACCTCTTCCATCGACTTCAACTGACCGCGCTCAACACGGCCCGTAGCAACGGTACCGCGTCCGGTGATCGTGAAGACGTCTTCAACAGCCATGAGGAAGGTCTTGTCCTTGTCGCGCTCGGGAGTCGGAATGAACGAGTCAACCGCATCCATGAGTTCGAAGATCGGTGCGAATGCAGGATCGTCAACGGACTTGCCGCTATCGAGCGCTTCAATCGCCTTGACTGCCGAACCCTTGATGATCGGAGTATCGTCGCCCGGGAATCCATACTTGCTAAGCAAGTCGCGGACTTCCATCTCAACGAGTTCAATCAACTCGGGGTCGTCAACGAGGTCAACCTTGTTGATGAAGACGACGATGTAAGGAACGCCGACCTGTCGAGCGAGAAGGATGTGCTCTCGCGTCTGAGGCATGGGACCATCGGTAGCCGACACAACCAAAATAGCGCCGTCCATCTGGGCAGCACCGGTGATCATGTTCTTGATAAAGTCGGCGTGTCCCGGACAGTCTACGTGGGCGTAGTGTCGAGTTGCAGTCTCATACTCCTGGTGCGAGATGTTGATCGTGATTCCACGAGCCTTCTCTTCCGGAGCGTTGTCAATCTCGTCGTAGGCGACCTTCTTGGAAAGACCCTTGAACGCGAGCGCACCAGTGATGGCGGCGGTCAGCGAAGTCTTACCATGGTCGACGTGGCCAATCGTGCCGATGTTAACGTGCGGCTTTGTTCTTTCGAATTTTGCTCTTGCCATGGGTTTTTATTCTTGTCCTAATGTTGGTTGGGAGGGCGACCCGTCGCCCCATTTCGGTCTCACCCCAACCAAACCGGAGGGGAATTTGACGGCAGATTATACCTTTTGCCACCATGTTTTGCGCAACAAATCTATAGGCGACACTCCTTTTTGACGTGGTTCTGGATTTGACGGTCTGTGTCGCATTTCGGTATGCCATCGTGTTTGCCATCAGAAATTCACCTCAGTCTTAGATTCACCAATTCTCCGACACGCTCGGTTGAATGTTCTTTCGGCCCCAATCTTCACTCGGTTTGTCTTTCGGCATGACCATCCACGTGAACGCACCAGCGTTCGCATAACTCTTCGCCATACACACACTCCCGCGAGAAACGATTTTGTCAACCATATTTTTACAAAAAATGACCCCGCGTTACCTCTCCAATGGCAACCGAGTTGTGTTTTTGACTTCCCGCAGGCTTAAACTCGAATGAATCGATGCTACACCTGGAATGTGCCTCAGTTCCGTGGTGAACTTGCTGTACGCGTCGAGGTTGTGACTGACCACAGTCAAAATGTAATCAACCTCACCGGTTACGTTATGGCAGGTGAGAACTTCCGCTTTACCCTGAATCTTTTTCTCAAACTCACCCGCGAGATTCAGGTCGTGTGTTGAGAAGCGGACATGGACAACCGCGAAGACATCCAGCCCGAGCCTCCGTCGATCCAAGTCGGCATGGTAGCCCAGGATTAGTCCCATGTCTTGTAGCCTCTTTACGCGTCGCCAACACGGCGCTTCGCTCACGCCGACCTTAGTGGCAAGTGCTGCATTCGCAATACGACCTTCGCGCTGAAGAATTGCTAGAATGCGCAAATCAACGTCATCTAAAGCAAGACCTTCGTTCATTGCCGTTCATTATAGCAAGACTCTTTCGTAATACGCAGACCTAGCACAAGACTAGGCGTCAATTGGCTTATCTATGGGCAACAATCTAAACATGGGCATCAACGTCGAAGCCGGATTTGCAACTCGCGCCATACACAAAGGGTATGAACCGCTTGACTCCAACGGTGCAGTCTGCCCACCCGTGTATCTGAGTTCAACTTATGCATTTCCGACCGCCCAGACTGGAGGAGCAAGATTCGAAGGAACCGAACAAGGCTTCATCTATGGAAGACTGGGCAGCCCGACAACTCAACTTCTCGAAACCAGATTGGCTTCTTTAGAAGGGGCTGAGGCCTCCTTGGTGACCGCTTCTGGCATGGGTGCGATCACTTCCCTGCTCTGGACCTTGCTTAGTCCGGGGGATGAGATTCTGGTTGATGAAACGGTGTATGGTTGCACATTCTCTTTCCTCCACCATGGACTCGGCAAATTTGGCGTAAAGGTTAGGCACGTGGACATGATGTGCCCTCCATGCTTCGAAAAGATGATTGGTCCAAACACCAAGGGAATCTATTTTGAAACGCCCGCGAATCCAAACATGAGGGTCGTCGATATCGAGGCGATCACTTCAATCACCAATCGCAGGGGCCTCTGGTCGGTCGTTGACGGAACCTATACGACGCCCTATCTTCAGCGACCAATAGAACTGGGTGCAACCTTTGTGGTTCATTCGGCCACCAAGTACCTTTCAGGACATGGGGATCTGCTCGCCGGTGTGGTCTCGGGTCCGAAAGAGCAACTGGACGAAGTACGAATGTGCGGCCTAAAGGACATGACCGGTGCAGTTCTGAGCGGATTCGACGCGCACTTGTTGCTTCGCGGAATCAAAACGCTTGAGTTGCGAATGGATCGACACTGCTCCAGCGCGCTACGAATCGCACGAACCTTGGCAAAGCATAGCCCAGGTCTACTATCCAGGGCTCGAAGGAAGTCCATCCTATGAGGTTGCACGAAAGCAAATGAAGGCTTTCGGCGGCATGATCGCGCTCGAACTGAAAGGTGGGATGGAGGCTGGTAAATCGTTCCTCAACAACTTGAACCTCGTTACACGAGCGGTGAGCCTCGGAGATTGCGAATCCCTGGCCCAGCACCCGGCAAGCATGACCCATTCAACGTATACCAAGGAAGAGCGTGAACTTCACGGCATCAGCGAGGGACTTGTTCGAATCTCCGTCGGGCTCGAAAGTCCTGACGACATTGAACAAGACATTCTTGCTTCGCTGGATACCATCTAGACCGTCTAGGGTTCTGTGGAGTCCTATTCACTCGAAGCAGAAACTCGCATTGGACACGTTCATTTGAAGGTGAGCGATCTAGAACAGTCAATCCGCTTCTACTGCGATGTCCTCGGGTTTGAACTTACTCAACGCTATGGATCGCAAGCCGCATTCCTGAGTGCAGGTGGATACCACCATCATATCGGGCTCAACACGTGGTCAAGTCGAGGAGGAGGCGCCCCAGCACCGGGAACCACGGGGCTCTTTCATGCTGCAATTCTCTATCCGAGTCGCGCCGCGCTCGGGAAGGCCGTTCGCCGATTGTTGGAACTCGGTATTCCCATCGATGGGGCCAGCGAGCATGGGGTGAGCGAGGCTGTGTACCTACGCGATCCTGATGGTAACGGCTTGGAACTCTACTGGGACCGTCCGGAGGCTGAGTGGCCGCGAGATGCGGACGGGGGCATTGCCATGATTACCGAAGGTCTCGATCTTGACGACCTCCTTCGAAACTGACCACCCGGCCACCAAGATTCAGAAGTCTGCACTCCTAACTCCGTGCCAAAATACGCTGAGCATGAAGATCGGCATTTTTACGGCATTGTTCGGTGACAAGTCCTTGGAAGAAACGTTGGACATCGTCCAGTCTGAAGGAATAGAGGCAGTTGAATTTGGGGCCGGTGCCTATCCGGGCTCATCCCACCTTAACGTCGAGAAGATCCTCAACGACAAGGGAGAGCGGGATCGCGTGGTAAACGAAGTCAGTAAGCGCGGACTAACGATTTCAGCAATATCTTGTCACGGCAATCCAATACACCCGAATCGGTCGATTGCCGAAGAGCATCATAACGCCTTCATTAACTCGGTTAAAGTCGCAAATGCACTGGGCGTCGATTGCGTCAATGGCTTTAGCGGCTGCCCGGGCGATGGACCGAACGCCACAAATCCAAACTGGGTCACTTGTGCATGGCCCGATGAGTTTCGCGACATCTTGGATTGGCAGTGGAACGAAGTCGCGATCCCCTACTGGAAAGAGCAGAATGGCTTCCTGAAACAACATGGTGTTAAGTTCTGCATTGAGATGCACCCAGGGTTCATTTGTTATGCGAACGACAACTTGCTCCGGCTGCGCAGGGCTTGCGGAGAGCAAATCGGGGCGAACTTTGACCCGTCTCACCTGTGGTGGCAGGGAATTGACCCAATCGCCGCCGTTCGTGAACTAGGAGCCGAGGGTGCGCTCTTCCACGTCCACGCCAAGGACACTCGAATCGATCCCTACAATGCCGCTCGCAACGGCAACTTGGACACGAAGTCGTACGGCGACATTCTCAATCGCTCTTGGGTGTTCCGAAGTGTTGGCTACGGTCACGGCATTGAGTGGTGGAAGGACTTTGTTTCGAACTTGAGGATGGTGGGTTATGACAATGTCTTGAGCATCGAGCATGAGGACGCCCTGATGTCCTCCATGGAGGGGCTTCGAAAGGCGGTGAATGTACTCAAGCAAGCGGTAATCGCCGAGCCCGCTGGAGCCATGTTCTGGGCCAAAGACTAGTGACTTACAAGGTGGGAACTGAGGCACGTAAACCCTCAGTTCCCATTTTTCTTTGATTGACTCGCCCTAGGGTGCTGCCCTTCGAGAGTACATCGTGGCGGTCACTTCACGGAAGGCGTCGACCGACGGCTGGTGGGGCGTATCGGTGATGTCAACCATACCGATGCCATAGTTCTCTCCATCATTTGAACGCCCAGTAACCGGCTGGTCCGTGTATTCAAACCAGTGCATTCCGATGATGTTAGGCTGGCGAATCGCGGCATTGAACAACTGACGGATGTTCGCGGCGCGCTCAGCGTGGGAATAGCACTCGATGGGCCCGCCAAGATTGCCATTCGACTGCAAGCCAAAGGAGAACTCTGAGATCAAGACCGGGCGAGGCTTGTTTGCGAACTGACTCCAGTTGATTCCGAATCCGGTTCCGTACAAGTTAATCGAGTAAGCGTCCACGTACTTCGCGGCGGCATTCCAAGTCTCGGTCGTATGCGGATAGAAACGGCACCCCATGTATAACCCGCGGAAGCCGACCTGGTTGAGCGCATTTCGGATTTTGCCAAAGTACGTTCCGATAAACGATCGGCAGAAGCGCTGAAAGTCGTCGATCATGCCAGCGGTGTAGTTTGTCGGAGTCCAAACCACGGTTGCGAACTCGTTCCAAGATGCAAAGTTCGTTCCCCACGAGGCGTTAAGGGCTTCAATCGAGTTGTTGTATCGGTTTCGAAGTTGAAGCCGAAAGGCTGTTCGGGCTGGCTGGGTTGAAGGTGCACGCATCGCTCCCAAGCAGATGTTGTATCGCTTGGCATTGTCAGTGTCCCAACCCCATGAGAGTTCGTTGTCAATCATGACTCCCATGAAGTTCGATTTGTTAACGTGCGGTGCAATTGATGTCTGCAACTTATTGAGCAGGAACGGGCCAAAGTCCGCATGATACGGGTCAGGCAGATTGTTGAAGTGAACGTACGGCGTGACCAGGCGTGTTGGAAAGTCGCTGGTGTCCTCGTACATCGTGAACGGTATCGAGTTGTCCTTGAACTCCCATGCCGACCACGACCCCACGGTGTTAAAGCCCCATGAAGCCATCCGACGCTTGGTTTGCCGAACCCACGGCTGGACGAAGTCCGAACCGTATTTGTTCATCAAGTTGTGCGTGTACACCTTGAACGCGAGTTTTGGTCCCGCTTGAGTGTCTCGCATGACAAAGCAGTTTGCAAATGGTCCCGCCTGGTCGGGGATGGATTGATACATGTGGGCTCGGTCATCAATCCGCGAAGCCTGGAACTCACTTAGGCCGTTGAGGCCAAGCGACCAAAACAGTCGTCCAGATGGGTGAGCCATGAACCAGCGTCCGCTCCGGCGAACCATTCTCCAGTTTCGTGAAGTGGGCTCGCGACGCAAGGTTCGCGACCCGGTCGTCTCTCCTAGACCTGGATTGGCAAGGAGGTCAGCGTCCTCTGCTTGGAGAAGCGAGACAAAATCCGACTGCGACGTCACTTTGTTCGCCCAGGTCCGATCCGTGTACTGCCCCCATTGATCCGCAATACCAACAAGACTGTCGTCGTATTTGAGTAACCGGAAATCATGAATGCTCATGCTTCCTGGCGACGTTATCTGATACGACAATCGCCAATGATAAACGGTTGACAAGTCGTAGGTTCGGTTACCGGAGTCAATGATCGAATATGTGCCCGCGAGAATCGGCGGCAGCCTGCGAAGCCCATAGTTACGCGGGTCAATCGGTCTCAACGGGAAGAGCATGGTCTTCGTTTCGCCCTGCGCGACGTTAAAGGGAGTGTTTACGGCGCCATTGTAGTTATTCGGATCTGATGACGTCTGGATTACGAGGTTAACTCGGCTGTCCAAGTTCCCCGTGTTAGTAGCCTTGATCAGAATATAGTCGTAGCCTGACCAGTTCTCTGGAGTTTCAACACGTCTCCCGATGGCGCTTTGAGAGTTCGGGAAGGTAACGTTCAGGCCGACGCCATTGCTTTCCGGGACGACGACACCTGTGGCTCGCCTGAGCCAGAAATAGTCTTGATTGTAAGCCTGAGCCGGATCAAGGCACGGTGCTTGAGCGGCTATCCAATCAGCAAGGCACGGTGTCGCCATCACCATCGCCAAGCCCACGCAACTGAGACACTTGCGGTAACCCATATCGCATCCATTCCAAGGGCAGGAGAGGTAACAAGGTGTCAACGATACGAGTGTTTGTGAAGTCCGGTAAGGCTTACTGCTGTGAGCGTTGCTAGGTGACCGGTAAACTTTACGTGGATGCCAATATCCAAATGGGCACGGTTACTTGCCCAAAACCCAACATTCAAAGAAATCCAGGTAGGCGAAAGAACCTTGGAACTGCATTCGGCTCCGATGGAAGTCCGACCGCTCATTGTTGC
>CALMEF010000147.1 GCA_937862825.1 uncultured Armatimonadota bacterium | reverse complement strand
GTCTTCGCTGGCAGAATGGATCAGGTGCCGCAGCTTCGGGCCTTTCAACTCCAAAACGGCAAGTATCGCCAGGTCGATGAGCGCTAGTGAGTAGCCTCCAATCCATCAACAAACTCGCACGTGTTAAGATTTCCTCATAGTGGAGGGATGAGAGAACCAATGATTCTTTCTCAAGTCAGCCTCTACGCGCTCTTAACGAAGCCCCGATTGGCCACAACTCTATGGCACGAACTCGCAATGAGGCCATAGTCACCGCGTCGGCTTACCAAACTTTGCGGAACTGGAAATCCATTCGGATCGTTCTCACGCGGGTCGGGACCCGGGAACTCTCGGTTGAGTTCGTCGATGAGCAAAAACGGAGGTGTATAGTTGCAATTGACTCGTTCAAAGGAGTTGTTCTCCGTTCAAGCGGGCGAGCCAGGGTCTCACACTTACCCCAGGTACTTCGGGCGGCCATTTCGGAGGAGAACCTTTCTGATAGGCTAACCGTCTGGACGTATGAACGAGGATATATCGTGGATTGCGTGCCCGAAATATTGTCCTGGAAGCCAGGGGGCGATGTGAGACGAACGCTTAATGGGTTCAAGGCTTTTGGGTAGTCGCTAACCTTCTTGGCTGCCTGTCCTCCACTCCGGTTACTTTGCTATAGATCGCGGCGTGCCCTAGAATTTCCCCTCGTGCTCTCGCATCCGATGCGCGATTTCAGCCTCATACGGCTCATAGTGAATACTCACCAAAGCACCACCGAGAGCGTCGCTTATCTCCGCCTCCAACTGCTCCGCGATCTCATGGGCGACAGGAAACGACAAGTGATCGTCCAGCATCACATGCAACTCCAAGTGCCGTAGGTTTCCGGCCACCCGTGCCCGAACGTTTTGGTACCCCCTGCCCCCGGCGGGCGAGCCCAAGCCTTCTCCGCCTTTCGCTTCCTCCCCACCCGGGGCCCCCCCGCCCATGAGGGGATGGACGACAGACACCAGTTGCCGAACCGCCGCTACCATGGCCACCATCGTAAACACCGCGGCGGCGATCGGGTCAAGGCGGTTCTGCCCAGTCACTGCAACTAGCCCCACGCCAACCAAGACCCCAACGCTGGCGATCATGTCGCTGCGAAGGTGCAGCGCCTCTGAATGCAGTGCTGGAGAACCCGTTTGCTTGGCCCGTTGGCGAACAAAGCCCATGAGGGCTAAGTTGATCACCAAAGCGACAGACATGGTGGCCAAGCCCCAGTCCCAGGCGATCGGCTGGGGGGAAACAAACCGGAGGTACGCCTGAAAGAGGATGAAAACCGCCGAGCCCAAAACGAAAATCATTTGGACCGCGCTGGAGAGTAACTCGGCCTTGCCGTGTCCATAGGCATGTGTCTCGTCAGGTGGCTTCGCTGAATAGGAAACCGCGGCATAGGCAAGGAGCGACATGAGAATGTCTACCGTTGACTGCAGTCCCTCGGCGAGCACGCTAATGCTGCCCGAGCGATAAGCACCGTACAACTTGATGCCCACGACGACCGTGGTGACAACCACGGATACCAGCGCCGCCCGACTCGCGATGTTCGCTTTCAAGTGGGTTAAGTGTACTTTCGGAGGTTACAGGGAGTTAGTGATCCGAGCCTTCAGAACTGAATTTCGTAGGTTGACAAAAATGCCTGCCGAGGGCAATTAGATAGGGAACGAAGGAACGCAGAACTCACAACCCTAGGCGGAAGGGCTTGAGACAAGTCCGATTTGTGAAACCGCGGCAGAGGATTTGAACCTGAAATCCAGTAACTCCCCAAAAATAGAATATGAATGATGACACGGGGAACCTAATTTGAACCTGAAAAACTGGACAATTTTGAACCTGAGAGCGGGGCGAAAAAAGAGGACCAAGCGTCATGGGCCCCAAACGACCGCTTGCTGGGTAAGATTCTCCGTAGAACCCAACGATGACGCGAGAGAGTTTCTTCTGGCACAAATTGCACTCCCTAACCGGAGTCATTCCGACGGGGTTCTACATGCTCCAGCATCTGACCCTGAACTCGTTCAGCCTGGCCGGGCCAGAGAAGTTCAATGGCGTCATCGGATTCTTTAACGCGATTCCGAAGCACATCCTTCTCGTCCTCGAAATTGGCTTGTTGGGGATTCCGATCCTGTTCCACGCCGTCTACGGCCTATTCATCGTCAACCGTGGTGAGCCAAACACCTACTTCACCACGAAGTACAAGTGGTCGCAGGCGCGAATGTATACGATGCAGCGTTGGTCGGGGATATTGCTCTTCATCCTGCTAATCCTTCACGTGATCAGCACGACCGTGAATGCAAAGATCAACGGCCACCAAGTCATCGAATATGCCGCCTGGCACGAGAAACTGACCTCCAATGGCTACATCCTGTTGGTCATCTATATGATCGGTATCGTCGCCGCCAGTTATCACCTTGCCTACGGGATTTGGAACTTCTGCATTCGGTGGGGCATCACGGTGAGCGAAAAGGCCCAGCATGGGGTTCAGAAGTTTGCGCTGGCGTTCTTCTTTGTCGTCACCCTTTTGGGATGGGGAGCACTGTTTGGATTCCTTCGTGACCCAGGTGCCGCCGAAACAGGCGAACTCCAAGCCCAAACGACGATCACAAACGTCGTCGCCCGATCATAGCCGATGCCAATCCTCGAAGTCCGCTCGATCAGCATGCAGTTTCCCGCTGTTCGGGCGCTTGACGATGTAACCCTTCGTTTTGAGTCTGGCGAGGTGCACGGCATCATTGGCGAAAACGGCGCAGGCAAAAGCACGCTGATGAAAATCCTGAGCGGCCTCTATTCGCCAACCGAAGGCTCAGTTGTTCTTGATGGGTCGATCGTTGAACTGGATGGGGTCCGTGCGGCCCTCGCCAAAGGAATCGCGATGATCCACCAAGAGTTGAACTTGGTGGATGAACTGACCGTCGCCGAGAACGTCTTCTTGGGTCGCGAACTTCGTCGGGGCATCGTTCTTGATCGCACCACGATGGAAGCGGAGACTGCTGCGTATCTCGCCGAGGTCCATGCGACCATCAAGCCGGACGCGAAAGTTGGAGACCTGTCAGTGGCGGGGAAGCAACTTGTCGAAATCGCCAAGGCGCTGGCGGTCAACGCTTCGATTCTGATCATGGACGAGCCAACAGCCGTCCTTAGCGAGCCCGAAGCCGAGGGGCTGTTCGAGTTGATCCGAAAACTGCGAGAGAAGGGTGTCACGGTGCTTTACATCTCGCATCGTCTCAAGGAAGTCTGCGATATCTGCGACCGCATCACGGTCTTGCGCGATGGCAAGTTCGTCGGAACCATTCAGGGCTCGGAGGCATCGCCAGAGGTCATCGCTGGCATGATGGTTGGACGCGAACTG
The DNA here is from genome assembly GCA_937862825.1 of uncultured Armatimonadota bacterium. Classification (GTDB taxonomy): domain Bacteria; phylum Armatimonadota; class Fimbriimonadia; order Fimbriimonadales; family Fimbriimonadaceae; genus CALMEF01. Next base: position 12,252 of record CALMEF010000147.1, on the reverse strand, counting down.
TCCGACTTCTACCCGCCGAAAATCCCTCAGCCAACGGGAGACCCAATCCTGTCGGTGGATGGCCTGCAAGTACCCGGACATGTACAGCACGCTTCGTTCGAAGTCAGACCCGGCGAGATTCTTGGCTTGGCCGGTTTGGTCGGCTCGGGACGAACCGAGACGGCAGAGGCGGTCGTTGGGGCCCGCCCAACTACCGGTGGGGAGATTCGAGTGGCTGGCGTACCTACTCGAATTCGCAATCCGCGGGATGCGATGAAACATGGGATTGCTTATGTGAGTGAAGACCGCAAAGCGCTGGGCCTGATCCTTGACATGAGTGTCATCCACAACCTGACCCTGCCCAGTCTTCCCGACTTCGGCAAGTTTGTAACTGACCAAGGCAAGGAGTTGGAATGCACCGAGTCGTGGAAGAAGCGGCTTGATATTCGCGCTGGCGATCTTGAGGCCTCGGTTCTGTATCTTTCAGGGGGCAACCAACAGAAGGTGTCCCTCGCAAAGTGGCTTCAAACTGGCCCCAAAGTGCTTATTCTCGATGAACCTACCCGCGGCGTTGATGTCGGTGCGAAGCGCGAGATCTACGACGTGATTCACAGTCTTGCCGAACAGGGCCTGGCTTGTGTGGTCATCTCTTCTGAGTTGCCCGAGATCATTGGTCTATGCCACCGGGCGGTGGTCATGCGCGAAGGCCGCACCGTGGGAGAAGTGTCAGGTGACCAACTGACGGAACAGAGTTTGATGCACTTGGCGGCAGGAGTGGACGCAGCATGATTCGGAAGGGGTTCTTTCAAGACTGGGGCGTTCTGATCGCCTTCATCGTTCTGTTTGCCTTCAACGTCTTTCGGCCCGGTTCGACGTTTCTTGATCCAGAGAACCTCCGAAACCTCGTTAGCCAGAGCGCAGTCGTCGGCCTCATCGCAATTGGGATGACGTTCGTGATCATTACTGGCGGAATTGACCTTGCCGTCGGAAGTTTGGTCGCGATGGCTGGTGCGGCGACGGTCTTGGTTTTGAACAAGGTAGGCCCATCTGGAGCCTCAACGGCGATCTTTGTTGCGTTGCTTGCAGGAGTTGGCGTTGGTGCCCTGATGGGTCTGGCTAACGGATTGGTGGTCGCCTATGGCCGCGTGGCGCCATTCATTGTGACCTTGGCTGGCTTGGCTGGCTTTCGATCGATCGCGATGGTTTTGGGTGATGGCGGAGAAATCCGATCCACCGTCCCTTCGTTTCAGAACATCGGCTTCGGCGGTATCCCGTTGCCAGCAAAGACCGCAAACGGCGAGCCGGTAATGCTCTATTGGAGTGTGGTCATCTTTATTGCAGTGGCTCTCCTCGCAGGCTTCGTCTTGAACAAGACAAGGTTTGGAAGGCATGTCATTGCTGTCGGTGCGAACGAGAAGGCAGCCCACTACTCGGCGATCGACACGAAGAAGGTTAAGGTTGCGGTGTACACGATGCTTGGCTTGCTGACTGGTCTTGCCGCCTTCCTCTTGTCAGCACGAATGAACTCGGTAGGAACCGGGTCCGTCGGTCTGTACTACGAGTTGGACGCCATCGCCGCTGTCGTGATTGGGGGAACCTCGTTGCGCGGCGGAAAGGGTCGTATCTGGGGCACCGTGGTCGGCATGCTCTTGCTCACCCTCATCTCAAACATGATGACCGCCTACCGAATTGATACCGATTGGCAAGGACTTGTTCGGGGCGCGGTAATCCTGATAGCCGTACTCATGCAACGTCAGAAGGAAGCCTAAACGGCTAAACTCTTACCTTCGTGCAAGCCAAACTCGACCTGTTCTATCCTGCGCTCGACGGTACTGACCTGGGATTCGACCTGTATCTGCCTGAGAGTGAGAACCCGCCGCTTGTCGTCTGTATTCACGGCGGAGGCTGGATTAGTGGCGACCGTAAGGACTACGCTGACGTGGGCATTGCTCTGGCAGACCATGGCTTTGCGGCGGCCTGTCCCACTTACCGCTTGGCTCCGCTTCATCCATTTCCGACTCCCGTCGACGATATTCGAGCCTTTGTCCAGTTCGCGAAGGCCGAGAGTCAACTAGGGTGGGATCCGACTCGATTGGCAACCCTTGGGAACTCGGCCGGTGGCCACCTAGCGGCAATGGCTGGCCTGCTCGAACAGGAGGTCAAAGCCGTCGTGGACATCTGCGGTATCTCCGACGTCACCGACCCGCGCGCGCAACATTTCCCCATAAGTTGGGCGTTTCTTGAGCAGTTTATGCAGATTCCGTACGAGGGACACGACGAAACCTTTCGAGCGGCAAGTCCGCTCCACCAAGTTCCAGTTTCGCCACCGCCGTTCTTGCTGATTCACGGCGAGCAAGACGACATCGTACCGGTCGCACAAAGCACGTCTCTCGCCAACGAACTCAAACGAAAGGGTGGGGACGTGGAGTTGCACTTGCTGCCGCACGACGGGCATAGTTTTTCGTACGAATCGTGGGAGCACATCACCTCATTGTTCGTGAGGTTTCTGAAGGAGAGACTTTGAAGACGGCGAGCGAGACTTACCCCAATCAGTTTTCCGGGATTGTTGATCTGAGGAGCGATACAGTCACCCGCCCGACTGAGTCGATGTTCGAGGCCATGCGTTCTGCGGCGCTCGGAGACGACGTTCTTGGCGACGATCCAACGGTGATGCGGCTTGAGGAGTTGTCTGCTGACATGATGGGCAAGGAGGCGGCTGTATTTGTTCCCAGCGGCACCATGGGAAACCAGATGGCAATTGCGACCCACTGCCAACCCGGGGATGCGATGCTCATCGAAGAGGAAGCCCACATGCTTTACTATGAGGTCGGCGCACCCGCCGTCCTGGCAGGAGTCGTGAGTTGGACGATCCCGTCCGACCAAGGCGTGATGGATCCAGAAGCCGTGGAAAGGCGAGTCCTCAAGCAGTCCCTTCATACTCCTGGGACGACCCTTCTTGCCCTTGAAAACACGCACAATCGAGCGGGCGGAACGATCGTTCCGCTTGAATCCATGCGTGCCTATCGGCAGATTGCCGATCAACATGGCATGAAGATTCACTTGGATGGGGCCCGAGTGTTCAACGCGTCGGTCGCCCTGGGCGTCCCGGTCAAGGAGATAGCCCAGCACGTTGATTCTGTCAACTTCTGTCTGAGTAAGGGGCTTCGCTCACCTGTAGGTTCTGTCCTCTGTGGGACTCAAGAGTTTATTGAAAAAGCACGAATTTGGAGGAAACGTCTAGGAGGCGGGATGCGCCAATCCGGACTTTTGGCGTCATGCGGAATCGTTAGCCTGACGAAGATGGTTGATCGCCTGGCAGAAGACCATGCTCGAGCCAAGCGAGTTGCTCGTCAACTTACGGAGGTTCCCGGACTTAACATCGAGATGGACACCGTTCAGACGAACATGGTGATGGTCAACACGGAGCGACCTGCGGCAGCCTGGATTGAGCGCTTGCGTGAACGTGGCGTCTGGGCGATTCCGCCCGCGGCAAATCGGATTCGATTGGTTTTTCACGCGGACATTTGCGATGAGAAAGCTGCGCAAGCCGTTGAGGCATTTAACACAATAGCGTCCGAGATCGTTTGAGCCTAATCAAGTGAACCCGACTTAAACCCATAGGGAAGGAGTTGATTGAGAGTAAACACGCGATGTTTGAGCGTGTGATCTGCGACGATGATTTTCACAGAGGACGGATCTGGGGCGAACTCATTGAGGACTTGAAGGCACGCTCCACAAGGTGTGCCACCATCCTTGGTCACCACAGCCACGGTATCGATGCTGAGGATGCCGTCAGCGACCATTTTGAAAACGGCGACTCGTTCAGCGCAGATGGTCAGCCCGAAAGAAGCGTTTTCAATATTGCAGCCAATCCAAACTCGTCCGTCGCTTCCAAGGACTGCGGCTCCGACCTGATAGTCGCTGTAGGGGGCGTGGGCATAGCGGCCTGCTTCCAAGGCTCGACGAATAAGGTCTTCTGCGTTCATTCGGAAGAGATTATCCGAATACGGCAATCGTGACTCCGGCTCCACCCTCCTCGGGATCGCCGTCGCGAAACGACTTCACGTCACTGTGTCGCCGGAGCAGGTCATGGCTCAGTTTCCGGAGAATCCCCTCACCCTTGCCATGAACGATGCGGACCTGGTGGAGCCCAGCGAGAACGGCTTCGTCAATGAAGTTGCTTAGCGCGAGTTCAGCGTCTTCGGCTCGCATGGCACGGAGCGAAATCTCCGTCTTGGCGCTCATTGATTTCACGATGTTGACCGCAGAGGTTTTCTTTGCCCCAACTGGTTCGACTGGCGTCATGAGGGCCACCTTGAGTTTAAGTTTGAGTGGGCCCATTTGAGTGAGGACCATGTCTCCGCGAGGATCCTCCAGCAAGGTTCCGATTTGCGTGAACCCATCGACACGGACAGTCATTCCCTTTGCCAAAGTGATCCGATCATCTCCGCGCCGCTTGATCGGCTCTCGGTACTTCGCAGCCTCGCTCTCTCCACGCTCTTGAATCGATTTCAATTCACGTTTGGCTTCATCAACACTCTTGCCCGATTTGATTTCGTCCAGCACGCGGGCGGTTTCCAACCTGAGTTCGCGTAAAACGTCGTCGATTTTCTCGGACGCCTGGCGATGTACATTTCGGCGGATCTCGTCAGCTTCGGCCAACTTGCGTTTGGCTATCTCCTCCGCCTTGCGAAGTTCGGACTCGCGCTTGTCGGCTTGACTTTGTGCAAGTCTGGCTTGACGCTGGCTCTGCTCAAGTTTCTCAAGCATCAGCCCTACTTCTTGCTCCTGCTCGGTAAGCCCTGACTTGGCTTCCTCAATGATTTTTGCTGGGATTCCGTAGCGCTCGGCGATTTTCAGCGCATGGCTTGCCCCTGGGGCGCCCAAGAGGACGCGGTAAGTGGGACGTAAGGACTTCGAGTCAAACTCCATAGCGGCGTTTTGGAAGCCCGGTGTGTTGTAGGCAAACGCTTTAAGTTCTCCATAGTGGGTACTTGCGATGATGATGGCCCCAGAAGCCTGAAACGCTAGCAGGATCGCCTTTGCTAGAGCGGCTCCTTCGGCTGGGTCGGTTCCCGCACCGATCTCGTCGAAGAGCACCAGGGCGCCCTTTCGGACACCCTTTAGGGCGGCGGCGATGTTTTTGATATGACCGCTGAAGGTCGATAGGGACTGTTGGAGGCTCTGTTCGTCCCCAATGTCCGCCCAAAGTTGGGAGAAGTGCCCCATCCGAATGTCACGGGCGGGGAGCATCAAACCACATTGAGCCATCAGCACAAACAACCCTGCAGTTTTCATCGCAACGGTTTTTCCACCGGTGTTCGGACCGGTGATCAGAAGTCCCTGGAAATCGAAGCCGACTTCCAAGTCTATGGGAACGGCTTCATCGCGCGCGAGCAGAGGGTGACGACCGCCTTCTATTTTTAGCGTTGCGTCACGGGAAGGCTGTGGGAGGGTCGCCTTGGTTGCGTACCCATGACGTGCCTTTGCCAAAATCAGGTCAACCTCGCCAACGTTCGCTGTTGCTTGGACCAGGTCCTCGGCGTATGGGCGAACTGAGTCGGATAACTCACTCAGGATCCGTTGGACTTCTTGGCGTTCCGCTGCTTCGGCTTCCCGAAGGCGGTTCCCGAGTTGGAGGACGTCGTCTGGCTCAATGTAAATGGTTTGTCCAGACGCGCTCGAATCGTGAACAATACCTTTGATCTTTCCTCGATGCTCTGCTTTGAGAGGAATAACGAATCTACCGTCTCTTACGGTGTAAATCGGGTCAGACAGCAGATCTCGGTGCTTTCCTGTCGTGTAACTCTGAACCCGCTCAATGACCTGGGAGTTCGTCGAACGGATTCTTCGTCTGAGACTTCCCAACGCCTCGCTTGCTCCATCCAGAACCGTCCCGTCAGAGTCAAGGCTATGAAGTAGTTTTCCTTCGAGTTTGGGCTCCTCAAGAAACCATTCACAGTAACTCCAGAGCCTGGGAAAGTCACTCCTCTTGGCTTGCATGTGGTGGCGAAACGCCCGCATGCTCGACATCGTGGCCCCGATCGCATGAAGTTCTTGCCCGTTGAGGGAGCCCCCTTTTGAGCAACGAACCAGTGCCTCCGTGAGGTCACGGACACCACCCAAAGACGGTGGCGGTGACATGGCGAGGAGATCGTATCCTTCCTTGGTTTCTGCTTGAAGAGTCTTGACCAGTTCTGCGCTGTCTATAAAAGCCAGGCCATCGGTGAGCACCATTCCGCGGGTCGTTTCGCAATGCGAAACAACCTGTTCCTTTACCGATTCAAAGTCAAGGACGCGGTAGACGTGCTCCACGTTCTTGATTATGAAGGTTAGACGTGTTTTGCAAAATGGGAGGGCGGGACGATACTGGCAATTGAGAGTAATCTCCTCGTAAGGTCTGAGAAGATCCGAGGGAAAGATGAAGAGAGCAACAGTAATTTTGATGGTAGTAGCGTCCGTTGCGGGATCGCAAGAGCCTGTTCAGCCTGCGGCTGAACTAAAGAAGCACGATTTCTACATTGGCAAGTGGTCTGGAACCATTGAATGGACCATGCCAGGGATGGAGGGAAAGCAGGAAATGACCATGGTCTATTCCTGGGAGGGACCCTTCATGAAAGCCACTTCGGAAATGACCAGTAACGGTCAGAAGATTCTGGAGACGGGCTACATGTATTGGGATGCCGCCAAGAAGCAATTCACGATGAACACATACACCAACTTTGCGGCCACGCCCCGTATCGAACACGGTAAAGAAGAAGGTAACAAGTTGGTGATGATCTCCGAACCTTGGGACATCGGCATGCCAACCGGTGCTTTGGTCAGTCGGTCGACTCTGACCAAGAAGTCGAACAGCGAAGTGGATTTCGTTCTTGAGTTCAAGATGGGGGACGCGTTCACCAAGGTCGCTGGAGCAACATTTAAGAAGAAGTGAAGAAAGTGGATCAGTCCGATCCGACAAGTCTGTCAGACCGGACTGATCAAGCTGACCGCTCACGCGTATAATGAACTGGCAAGGCAAGCCATGAAAGACCGAGTTCTCGTATTCGATACAACCCTTCGCGATGGCGAGCAAAGTCCTGGCGTTCACCTGAGCATGCCCGAGAAGCTTGAGATCGCGCATGGGTTGGTAGCCATGGGTGTTGATATCATCGAAGGCGGATTTCCAATCAGTTCGCCAGGCGACTTCGAAAGCGTGAACACCCTCGCAAAGGAGATCAAAGGCGTCACCATTTGTGGTTTGACCCGAGCCAGAGAAAAGGACATTGAAGTCGCCGCGGAAGCCTTGGCTCCGGCTGAGAGTCGACGAATCCATACGGGGCTTGGTGTTTCCCAGAACCACTTGGACCATAAGTTGCGGATGACGCGAGAGCAGGCACTTGAGGTTGGCGTTAATGCGGTTAGGCACGCTCGGAGGTTCACCGACGACATTGAGTATTTCATGGAGGATTCGGGCCGAGCGGATCCAGAATACGTTTATCAAGTTGTGGAGGCGGTCATCAATGCGGGGGCAACGACAATCAATGTTCCAGACACCACAGGATTCACCTATCCCGAGGAGTATCGGGCGTTGATCGCCGGGATCATCAACAATGTTCCCAATAGCGACAAGGCGGTTTTTAGCTGCCATTGCCACAACGACTTGGGAATGGCTACCGCCAACACATTGGGTGGCGTCCTTGGAGGTGCGAGGCAAGTCGAAGTCACGGTGAACGGCATCGGCGAGCGTGCGGGTAACACCGCGCTTGAAGAGGTGGTCATGGCCCTCTTCATTCGCAAGGACTACTTCGGCGTCGGAACCAAAATTGACACGACGAAACTCTTACCGATGTCCAAGTTGGTTTCAAGGCTGACCGGTATGGTTGTACAGCGAAACAAGGCCGTTGTTGGCGCAAATGCCTATGCTCACTCAAGCGGGATCCACCAGGACGGCGTGCTGAAAGAGCGCTCGACCTATGAAATCATCGCTCCAGAATTGGTCGGAGCAGAGAAGAGTGAGATTATTCTCACCGCACGCTCGGGAAGGCATGGATTGAAACATCGGCTTGCCGAACTCGGATTTAACTTCACCGAGGAGCGGTTCGAGCACCTCTACCATCAGTTCCTAACAGTTGCCGACTCAAAATCCGAAATTGATGACGAGGATTTGCGAGAACTTGTAAGCAAATAGGTCGAATCGTCTGTATAATGCCTTGCATGAGGGGTCTCTTCGTCCTTGCTCTCGGCGTTTTGACATCAGTTGTCTTTGGTCAGGCACCACGCCTAGCGTATTATCGCGTGGTTGACAAGGCCGCTGGTTGGAACAAGAATCTCTACGCCCTTCATCCAGGAACGGATGGTCTCATGTACACCTTCTCGTTGCGCGACGATGGCGGTACCAACGTTGAATCTCTTGTTCGAACTTTGACTCCCGGTGGCACGATGACCTTCAGTCATACGACAAACATGCTGTTCCGTGGGGCGTGTTCGCTCTCGAATGGCAATGCAGCGTATGTAACAGCAAGCCCGTTTGAACTGCAAGTCCGAGTCCTGACGCCGTCGCTGGCGGAGGCATCTTCGGGCTTGGTGGGAATGATGAATGGAGACGTAACTTCCTTTTCATCATTTGAGAACAAGTTTGCGGTTGCCAATCTGCAGAGTGGCTTTGCATGGGTAGTGGGCTTTGATACCGACGCGAGCGCCCCGACGTGGTCGAAGCAAGTTCCTAACGAGGTTTCCCAAATTGCCTTCGATTCGAGCGGCAACATCTACTGCCTTCAATCAGCGAATGAGAATCTCGTTATAACGAAGATCAATGCGGGTGGTGGCTCGATCGCCTGGACCCGTGAAGTGATTCAGACTGGTGTCGAGGCTCCGCGCCAGATTGCGGTCAACGACGCGGGTGAGGCGTACATTCTCGCCGAATGGTCGCGGCCCACGTTCACAACCGACAATTATCTGGTCAAACTTAACGCTAACGGAACCGTAGGCTGGACCAAACGATGGGGCAGGTTCACCAATGGAAACGACATGCCGGTCGCTCTTGCTGTCCGCAACACGGGAACGGGTTGCGTTGTGGCGTCAACCGGCAGTGACCCTTTGCAGACGGTTAGAGGGGTCTTGTTTAGTTACGGTTCGGATGGGACTTTACACGCCCAACGTGACCTGCAGAATGTGAACTGCTCCGTGACGAGCATGACTTCGGACAATGTCGGAAATGTTTATTGCGCAGTCGCCCGAATGTCTGACTATGTCTTGACCAAACATTCGCCAGGGCTCAATCCGTTTGGCAGCACGATCTTTCCTTACACCGGAGCGATGTCGTCTATCAGTAACGTGCGGCTTGACTCGTTCAACAACCTCATAGGACTCTTCCAAGGAGGAAATGGTCAACCAGATTCTCCCTGGCCGATGGTCGCGAAATACACTCCTCTACAGGGACTGACCAGTGCCGGAAACTCGGTTAAGTTGGGGCAAACTGTTAATGCGACGCTTCGATTGACCATTCCTGCTCCTGCGGGTGGCGCTCATGTTCAGTTGATTGCCGCAGAGCCGACCATTACCCCGACTCCGGTTGTCGTTGTTCCGGAGGGGCAAACTTCTGCGACATTCGCGATCACCGGCGAAACTGTTGATGAGAGCGTGCGAATTACGGCTCGTTACGGGGGATGCGAAATCGGCAACACCTTCAAGGTTGTGCCATAGACCGGGTAAAACTAACGGGCTTCAAGCGGACTTTGAGTCAAGCGGGATGGTTCCGCAAGTCTTTTTTGTTCCTTGAGACGTCTAACTTAGACGGGTTGACAAACTCGTGGTTTGACGCTAGGTGAAATGCTGATGAAGAAACTAAGGAGCATCGCAGTCGTCCTGTCTATGTTGGGTGCCGCAATCGCGTCCGCCGGAACGTTGACAATCACGGAGCCTGCAGCAGGCACATCCTCGAATCCAACATTGATTGGAAAGAACGCTAAGATCAAGTTCAACATCGCTGGTGGTGTCAACAAGGTCAACCTTCGCGCGACGATCCGGAAGTTCAGTAACAACCAAGAGATTGGTGTGAGAACCGCTGAAGCGACTCCGGACTCGGATGGAAAGGCCTCGGGCGAGATCAACCTTGGTTTCGCTGAGAATGTGACTGAGGAAGTCACCTATCGAGTGATCGTAACGGCCACCGATATCAACAATGCCACGACGTATTCGTCTCGCACCTTGTTTGTTCTTCCTGACCTCACGCGGCCAAAGATCCTGCAGTTCAATCCGACCGAAGGTTTGGGTGTCAAGGGGATTGTGCCTATAACGGTTCGGATACTTGAGCCCAATCTCAAGGATTGGCGGATTCAGATCAACAATGAAGACATCCCAAACAACACTGGGGAGACGGTGGACTCAAACCGTGAGTTCACGGTGAACTGGAACACGAGCGCTCTGCTGGCAGATGCTGAGAAGACGATCAACATCCGGCTGAGAGACCTTGCCGACAACGAAACGACACTGAACGTGACCGTGTTCGTTGACCGCAAGGCCCCCACCGTGAGCTTTGCTAGCCCCCGCAGCGGAACAACGATTTCCCCTGGGACAACGATTAACGTCGCTATCGATATTGGCGACTTCAGTTCCGATACCGTGGACGTGTCTGGTGTGGACGTCGTCGTTCGCGATACATCGGGCAGGTTTCTCGCCCGTGTCGCCCGCGTGTCCTTCAACGCAAACGGAAACGGGCGTAGGTGGGTTGGACGGATTCGGTGGCGGCCAGGCGTCTTGCCATCAACTTTCAGGATCACCGCCAACGTTTTGGACAAGGCAGGAAATGCCTCGACGCCTCAGACGGTTACACTACGTCTAGGCAGATAAGACAAGTTTGATGGCTCAACCCGTGTTTCTTGCGGGTTGAGCCAAGTATAGTAGGAAGCAACGATGAGAAGCGCACGGAGGCTACTTTGGATCGCGGCAGGTTCCGCGTTCACGTCTTTGGGTTATGCCCAGGTACCGGATTTGGTGACCGCGTTTGACGCTGGAGGGCGGGCTCTTGGAATGGGTACCGCGACCAACGCGACCGGTGCCAGTTCCGCGTCAGCCCTTTACAACCCTGCTGGATTGGGATATCTGACTCGCGCCGAGATTGGTGCGTCTGCTCGGAACTTCCCTGAATCCCGGACGGTTGTTACTGGCGACTTGGTTCCAACAGGTAGCGAGCGGTTAGAGTCGCGCGGCGAGAGCGGGCCAGAAGGATTGAGCCATCTCGGGTTTGTGATGCCTCTTGGCTCAGAAGGGCGGCGTGGTGCAATTGGAGTAGCCCTCACCAATGGCGGTCAGATGCGAGATACTCGCGTTGCTGGTCCTGGTCTTACCGAAGGTGGCATTGGTGCTGGCACTTACAACCAACTGTTGAAGAACCGAACCGACTTCGTTTCGATTTCATATGGCAAGGGTAACTTTGACTCCGGGTTCAACTGGGGTGTGGGTCTTCTCTATGCCCGAAACAACACGATCAATAACCGGACCGGCGTGCCGAGCGGCGCAACACTCTACAACGAACAGTCAAGCGGCTTTGGTGGAGTTGTTGGCGTGATGTTTGCGCCGAAATCGAACTCCAACCTGACGTTTGGAGCGAGTTACCAAACCGAGATAAAACTGAAGTCGAACGGTGGCAACGTTTTGCTCTACGATCGAATTCCAGCCCGGTTGTCGGGTGGGGTCGCCATCAGGAAAGATGGCATGCGGCAAGGCAAGGATTATCTTGTCGTTGGTGCGGAAGTCGTCCATCATTTTGATGGTAGCGACGGCATCTTCTTTGATCGAGACCCGCAAACCACGATGGGAATTGGCGCGGAATACAACTATCAAATGGGCGGTCACCGAATCCCGATCCGTTTGGGCTACAATTTTGTACCGAGCGGAGGTTTTAACTTTGGGTCGAGAAACGTCTTCACGTACGGCGTTGGATTCCGCCCCGAGAATGGAGACTGGGGAGTTGATCTTAGTTTCGGTCGAGCGCAGCGCGGTGGAGTGGATGCGGCGCTCAGTGTTTCATACCGCTTCAAATAGGATTATGAGAATGCGTCGTTCATGGATGATTGGTTTGTTGGCGGTGGGCCTTGTAGGCACTTCGCATGCTCAAGCGTGGCGTGGTGCTTACGAGAATGGCTTAAAAGCCCTGAAGGCTGGCACCTACACCGAGGCGCGAGCACTGTTCAAGCAGGCGGTTGCCTATCGTCCAGAGGAATATTCGGGGGCAACCATCCTGCCGGGTCCAGCCTCTGAAAAGCGAACATGGCGGGATGGCGCCCCTTACTC
>CALMEF010000146.1 GCA_937862825.1 uncultured Armatimonadota bacterium | reverse complement strand
CTCTTGGGGCGAAATGCTGCCGTTTGTTACGAAGGGTGCCCGATCCCCGCCGACCGGGTTGGCAACTGACCAGACGAATTCCGCATTTCCGTTCAGCGAGCGATAGTCGCGCGCAGAGCCACCCTCGCCCGTGACCATAAACAAGAACCCCTGGCTGCCGGTGTTGTTTGCCCAATTGACCTGAGTGTCAGAACAGTTGATTCCGGCTAACAGTAACTCGGTTGAGTTGCCGCCCGGCAAAACGTTCATCCACAAGTCAAATGCAAATGAGTAGTTGCCCGAAAAGGATTGACCAGTCGGATATGCGGCAATCGCCGCAGCCGCGTTGGGGCTGGCGTCGTTCACGGTCATGAATGCGCCAATGGTCGTACTCGTGCTCAGCGGTGCGGCAGGAATCTCAAGCGTCCCGTAGTTGAACGCGAGGTTGGCGCTGAAGTCATCTTGAGCACCGAGATCCTGTCCCATAACCGTCCAGCGGTTTGGGGCACCAAGATCGTCAAAGTTGTCGTTGAAAAACTGGGCTTGCGCCGAGCCTGCGAGCGCAGCCATTGACAGAATCGCTAATGAAAGTTTGCGTTGGTTCATCCCTTTGTTTCCTCACTAAAATCAAGCGCGGCTTACTAGCAAGTCCGCTTGCCTAGCATTACCTTATCGCATTCTACGCCAAAAGCGTCCAAGTAAAACGACTGGGCTTGGCCCTAAATTGGGACCGGGGGCCTTGCGGCCCCCGGCTGGGAGGGATGTGTCAGGAGGACGAGTCACCGGTTCGAGACAGCGTCTCGATACAACGTTGCTGCCCCGACCAAAGAACCGAAGAACAGAACTACAGCGACGAGGTTAAACAACGTTCGGATACTCCTTTGTCTCGCAGACACTGGTGATTTGCCGCGAAGTGACGACGACGCGACCTTCGTGGTTTGCTAGGTCCCGCCAACTCTGGCACGGTTGCTGACGGTGAAGGTATCAGCGGCAAGATATACTAGGATGTGGGTTCAAATGAGTTGCTGAATGCCCTTGATGAGCGCGTCCTGATCTTTGACGGCGCGATGGGCACACAGTTGCAAGCAGCAAACCTGCGTGCCGAAGACTACATCATTCCTGAGTCTGGCTCTCCCGCCGTGATCGAGGCGCGCAACCGACTTGGAACTCAGCCTCTGGACGGATGTCACGAACTCCTGAACATTACGCGACCCGACATCGTCGAGTCCATACACACCCGTTACCTCCAGTCCGGTGCAGATCTGATCGAAACGAATACCTTCGGCGCAACTTCCATCGTCCTTGCTGAATACGAGGTTCCAGACCTCCTTTGGGATCTCAGTTTCGCAGCCGGTCAAATCGCTAAGAAAGCGGCGACATCAGCATCAACACCTGAGCGGCCGCGCTTTGCCGTTGGGGCCATCGGGCCGGGAACTAAACTCATATCCCTAGGTCAGACCACTTGGGACGAACTATTTCGATCGTACGAAACCGCCTTTACCGCCCTAATCGAGGGAGGTGTCGACGCCCTACTCTTAGAGACACTCCAAGACTTACTGATGGTCAAAGCGACGTCCATGGCCGCGCGGAAGGCGATGGCAAACACTGGCAAGGTGCTCCCGCTTTTTGTTCAGGTGACCATGGAGCAAACGGGAACGATGCTTCTCGGCAGTGAAATTGGGGCGGCGCTCAATATGCTTGAGCAGTTTCCGTATGTGACCGCCATTGGCCTCAACTGCGCGACTGGCCCGGTCGAAATGGCACCGCATGTGCGCTTCCTGGGGCAAAACTCCACTCGACCGATCTCCGTGCTTCCAAACGCAGGATTACCGATAATGGAAGATGGCGTTGCCAAATACAAGCTGACCCCAAGCGAACTCGCGCGCCATCATGAACATTTCGTCAACGATTTTGGAGTTGCCATGGTTGGAGGTTGCTGTGGGACGACCCCAGAGCACATTCAAGCCGTGTCAGACGTACTCGCAGGGCATGAGCATGGCAACCACGCCCACTGGCGCAAAGTAAGGGACTTGTACCCTGGCTTCGATTTCGGTAAACCAAGCGGTGGGAAGCAGTTGGTGGGCTGTTCGAGTCTTTACGCCTTCCAGCCCTATCGCCAAGACGCGAGTTTCTTCATCGTTGGTGAAAAGACTAATGCGAATGGTAGCCGGGCGTTTCGGGACATGCTCGCTGCTGAAAACTGGGAAGGTCTCACCGAACTCGCGCGGGAACTAGAAGCCGAGGGGTCCCATGTGCTCGACGTTTGTACGGCCTACGTCGGACGCGACGAGGTCTCGGATATGTCAACCTTGCTCGGGTACTACAACCGGCACATTACGGTTCCTCTCATGATCGATTCAACCGAGGTGCCAGTGATTGAGCGCGCTCTTCAGTGCCTTGCGGGCAAGCCTATCGTCAACTCGGTGAACTACGAAGACGGTGGAGCGCGCTTGGATCAAGTCTTGGACCTGTGCCGTAACTACGGCGCTGCCGTTGTTGGACTAACGATTGATGAGTCAGGCATGGCAAAGTCAAAGGATCACAAGGTTGAGGTAGCCGAGCGAATCCTTGCGGCAACCCGAAAACGCGGCATTGGTGACGAGGATGTCTTCATCGACTGCCTTACCTTCACGTTGGGTTCAGGCGAGGAGGAGTTCCGAAAGGCTGGAATTGAAACCATCGAAGCCATTGCCGAACTCCACCGAAGGCATCCGACCGTCAACTCGATTCTTGGCGTCAGCAACATCAGTTTTGGCCTCAAACCAGCGGCGAGAGTGGTCCTCAATTCGGCGTTTCTGCACTATGCCCTGGAAGCGGGCCTAACCTCCGCGATCGTGCACTTCTCAAAGATCAAACCGGAAAACCAAATTGAACCGGAGGTCTGGAAACTGGTGAGTGACCTCGTCTTCGATCGTCGTGAGTTCGCGGCCTGAGGTTTTGATGCACCAAAACCTGTTTTTTGGGTAGGGTATGAAGTGATGTTGGCCGCAGCGGTCAAAGCGATGGATTTCAGTGAGATCAAGAAGGGAATGCGGGGACGCATCACGGCCATCAAACTCTGTTCACCGCATCTTAAACGCCTCATGGAACTTGGGCTAACCGTGGGTACAGAATTTTCCGTCATCAAGGTCGCCCCCTTCGGCGACCCAGTGGAGATTCAACTTCGAGGCTATCGCCTGTGCCTGCGAAGGGCTGAGACCTCCGACATCGAAATCGAAGTCTTTTAGGCCGTGAGTCACCACTGCGTCGTCGCCCTCGTTGGGAACCCGAACACAGGAAAAACGTCCCTCTTTAACGGGTTGACCGGTTCAAGTCAGAAGGTCGCCAACT
>CALMEF010000145.1 GCA_937862825.1 uncultured Armatimonadota bacterium | reverse complement strand
GGAAAGGGGAACCGTTGGGGAGGGGAAAGGTCATGAGCGACAAGCCTTTCGATTCCCCTTCCCAACGTTTCCCCCTTGGCCAAGGGGGAAACAGGTGCCCGGCGAGGCTTTACCGCGAAACTCCAACCCTCCTCGCCCTTTCTGAAGGGAGAGGGGCTGGGGGAGAGCGTCGAAACGCAACACCGAATCACGCGAGAAATTAGGCCCAGCACCTGGTTCCCCGTTCCCCCAGGAGAGGGGAACCGTTGGGGAGGGGAAAGGCCGCCAACGACAAACCCCGCGACTCCCCTTCCCAACGAAACCAGCGCCTAACCAAACGCCACCGCAAAACCCATGCTCCCCTCGCCCTTTCCGAAGGGAGAGGGGCCGGGGGTGAGGGTCGATAACAAAGCAAGTGACACGCGAGAAATGAGGCCCAGCACCTGGTTCCCCGTTCCTCAAGGAAAGGGGAACCGTTGGGGAGGGGAAAGGTCATGAGCGACAAGCCTTTCGATTCCCCTTCCCAACGTTTCCCCCTTGGCCAAGGGGGAAACAGGTGCCCGGCGAGGCTTTACCGCGAAACTCCAACCCTCCTCGCCCTTTCTGAAGGGAGAGGGGCTGGGGGAGAGGGTCAAACGGCAAAACGGAGACACGCGAGAAACTGGGCCCAGCACCTGGTTCCCCCTTCACCAAGGGGGAAACCAGCGCCCGGCGGGACGCCGCCGCAAGACCGACACCCCCCTCGCCCTTTCTAAAGGGAGAGGGGCTGGGGGTGAGGGCCGGAACGCCGCCGCTCGTGAACTTTCCCGCCCCGTTAACGACCGGCACCCAACCATTCATGAACGCCGCCCAAACCTTCATGAACGGCGCTCAAAAGTTCATGAACTTTCCGCAACCCTTTACGACCGGCGCAGGTTTTCTCATGAATGTCGCGGCAAAGTTCATGAGTGGCGCGCAATTGTTCATGAACGGCGCAGAAAAGTTCATGAACTTTTCCGCCCCGCCCCTTAATGAAAACAACGTTTTGAACCTAACGGCCACTCGGCAAGCGTTCGGCGCGCCTTATTTACCGCTCTTTGTGCGATTGCAAGGAAGACACAACATCTGGCAGTTATCCAGTTCCGTCTTGCCGCCTTTGTTCCACGGAACGAGGTGATCCGCTTCCATCTTTCCAATCTCGAAAGTCTTCTTGCACACCGGACAAACGCCCTTCTGCCTGTCAAAAGCCGCCTGCTTGGTCCGGTCGTCAAAGGCGCGAAGGCTGAGTTTGTTCTCGTTTCCGTTCAGCACGTACCCGTAAATGCCGCGCTTGTTGGTCACCTCGTCATTGTCCAGCAACTCGACAATCTTCGCCTCCAGCGTGTTGGCGTTGAGGTTGTCGTCCTTGTGCGCCCGGTAAAGCCCACCCCAATCTTGACCTTTCATGTACTTCGCGCGGTAGTTCGGGAAGACGCGTTTCACCCAGTCAATCACCGCTTGGTAGTACTGCCACAACTCCTGCGCGTCGGGGTCGTGCTGATGCGCGCTCATGTAGTCTTCCCACTTCTTGTTGGAAATCCAATCCAGCGCTTCCTCAAGGAAGTCCTGGCGAATGGGGGAGCCGTTCACATACTTCTCGCCGATGGCGTAGGCGGGGCACGAAGGCTTGGAGAACCACTTCTTCGCGTCGGCCAACCACGGGCCAGTGTAGATCGCGTTGCGTAACTCCTGATCGGTGAGTTTCTCGCCTGCGATATTGATGATGCGGAACCAGTCGAGTTTCTCCTGATCGGTGCCCTCACAAACGTAAATCGACAGTTCGTAGTCGAGAATCTGTTTCTGGCGGTCGGCGGTGAGGTTGCTAAAGTAGTAGGGGGTGCCGTCGATGTTCACCGAGTAATCGCCGCTCACGTACTGGCAGATGCTGATGGTGCGCTGCTGACCGTCCATGAGTTCGAAACCTTCCTCGGACACCGACCAATACATGGTGTTCAGCGGAAAGCCCTTACGAACCGTGTCAATCACCGCGTTGCGCTGCTTCTCGTTGTACACGAACTCGCGTTGGAAGGCCGGGCGGATGTTGAGGAGCCCGCCAAAGCCGCGGACACCCTCTTCCTGCTTGTCCACGAAGCCGTCGACGAGTTCGCGGATGGTGATGTTCTTAAGTTCGATTTTCATTACTTCGAGTTCCTTGAAGCCTAACGCTAAAGATTACCTTCGGCGCATTATCAAGTTAATGGCAATCATTGCGGAGGCAGGTTTTCGAGAGGTAAAGTGCAGGTCAAAGTCAACCATGGGAAATGCACGTTCGCTTGATATAGCAATTCGACGCCTTCTTTGTCAGCAAGCCCAAAAGCTGGAGACTCGGTTCAAAGCCGACGTCGTGAGTTTCGTTGGGCCGATACACCCTGCCCTACACCAAGACTTCAGAACGCTAATCGAGACCACGGCCAAAAGTAAACCAAATCGAGAAAAGCTGATGTGCTTCCTAAATACTACCGGGGGCTCTCCTGCCGCCGCAGAGAAAATGGTCGAAGTTATGCGGCAGCATTACCAAGAAGTCGAGTTCGTGGTGCCCGACAGTGCGATGTCAGCGGGGACGATTTTGGTTATGAGCGGAGATAAGATATGGATGGACTACTCTTCAAGTCTCGGCCCTGTCGACCCGCAGGTCGAAGTGAGGCAGCCGAGTGGAGACACGGCCTATGTGCCCGCGCTTGGCTACCTAGACAAGGCAGTGGAGTTGATCGAGAAGAGCAGGGCAAATACGATTACGCCAGTCGAAGTAGCCATGATGCTACAGCTGGACCTTGGAAACCTCCGAGCCTACGAGCAAGCAAAGGACCTTTCGGAGGACTTACTCAAAGATTGGCTCATCAGGTATAAGTTCAGGACTTGGACCCACCATAGGACAAACAATGCTGGGTCAGAAGTCTCACTTCAAGACAAGCAGAGAAGGGCGGAGGAGATAGCAAGGGATCTTTGTGACAACAAAAAGTGGCACTCTCACGGTCGTTACCTCGGCATCCAAACTCTAAAGAACGTGGTAAAACTGGAGATCGAGGATTACTCTGCGGACGTAAACCTAAGAAAACTGATCCGAGAGTATCATGACACGCTCATAGAAAATATGAGTCGGATCGGCACCTTTTACGCCCTACATTCAGCCAAGTGGAGCACGATATGAAGAACGAGCAGGACATTTCGGGACAAATTGAAGTTCTTCGCGAGGCGTTACGGCGGTTGGACAGCGTGCAAGGAGGGCAAAAAGAGGTTATCGAGCAGGCCCAGACGTACATTGAGACCGGAGTCCTCAGGCGAGAGGACTACAAGATTGTCGAGCCTACCACCGTCCGCACCGCTGATTTAACCCTATCCATCCTGGGCCGCCAAAATAGATAAGCCGTCGCCTCGCGCGGGCAATGTTGAGGGGCCAGGCAGCACTACAAAGCCGCTAGCCGCTATGCTTTCGCCGAATGACCACTCGAACGTACGTCGGCTTCCCTTGAACGGCACTGTCCTTGTCCTTGATGAGGCCATGTTCCTTAAAGGGAGTGATTTCGGAGAACCTTAGATCGTTGGCGCTCAGAATTTCGAACTGATCCGGGTTGTACCGGTCGAAGAAGGTGATCGGCACGCCCATGGCGCCGTCGTAGTCGCACGGGATATTCGCAACCTTGTCAACATTAATCACGTCGTAGTAGTCAAAAGTCGGATAAGTAGTGGAGTCGTACTTTGAGAAAAGGGCAATCTCATCGTGGCGGCGGGCGTGGTCCATGTTGGTAAACCAGCCGACATTTCGAAACTTTACTAGGCCTGTTATGGGGTTGTACACTCCGTCGGCATACTCGCGAGCATTCTCTGGCGGAATCTTGAAGTAGGCATTGCCAGCCGCGAATCCAGTTCCCATCCAAAGGCGGTTCTCCCTTATCAATCTGAATATCTCGCGATAAGAAATTGCGTTCTTGGATCCTACGATCAAAAATTCTTTGTCGTGCTCGACCAACTGCGCGACGTACTCACGAAAAAGCGAGAACGGCGGGTTGGTGACCACGATGTCCGCCTGTTTCAGCAGTTCCACGCACTCGCGGCTACGGAAGTCCCCCGCCCCATAAACGTCATCTCCCTTCAGGGGCCGACTCGTGTTCGCGTCATGTCGAAGCAGGTACTCAACGTCGAGAAGGTCAATCGCGCCGTCCTCATTCAGGTCGGGCACTTCGTTGATCTCCACAGCATACGGCTCCTTGTGGTTCTCCTTGCCAGCAAACTCTTCAAATGGCAGGACGTTCCCGACGATTGGGGAGCCCGCATAACTCGTGCAGATGAGTTTCTTCAGCCCGAGGGTGTTGAAGTTCAGCGCGAAGTACTTGAAAAAGTTGCTCTCGTAGGGGTCGTCGCAGTTGCAGAAGATGATTTTGCCGCGCAGGTGCTCTTTATAGTGCTTGAGTTCGTTGCTGATGTCGTTCAGTTGGGTGTAGAACTCATCTTGCTTCGCGGCTTTGGCGCTCGACAGCGTTCTATTTCCGGAAGAGGTAGACGTGCGCTCACTACTCACGGTCATATTATGCCCTACCCAATCCACAGAAGGAAAGTACTTGCTTGTTGAAGTTGCCCCCTGAGGAAGTTTTTAAAGACTGCCGATAGAACTACTACGATGACGATAAAGGACATCCAAAAACTGGCCGAAGGGCCGCTCGCCGACAAGTTGAACCAGATATCCACCGCGATTACGGCCAACCCGACCCGTTATGCGCTCACCGCGCCCATTGCGACCGAACTCTCCACCATCGCCGAACTGTATAACGATGCGTTGATTGCTCAAGAGGCGGCCAAGGCTGCTTTCGCGACCGCGGTTCAAGAGAAACTCGCCCAGCGCGACGCCGCGCTCGAACTGTTCTCCCAATATTTGAACGTCGTTTACGCCGCTCCGACGGTTGACGACTCCGATATCGCTTCGCTCGGACTCTCGCCGCGTTCCACCTCGCGCACGCCGATTATTCCGGTTGAGCCGCTCAATCTGATCGCGACGCCGACTCCTACCGGAACGGTGACGCTCGAATGGGATCGCAACGGCAACTCGTACACGGTTCAGTTCGTCATCGAGTCGAAAACCGCTGAGACGGATTGGGAGATCGTTGCAATGACGACGAAGGCAAAGCACACGCTTTACAACTATGTTCCCGGTCAACAGGCTTGGTTCCGCGTTTATGCGCAGAAGAACAACGAGAACAGCGTTCCGTCGAACGTGGCAGTGATTTACGAAGGCGGCGAGTTCCTCGACGTCCAGATCGCTGCGTAGGGTTCTGCCCCTCACCCCTGGCCCCTCTCCCCGCAGACGTGGAGAGGGGTTTTTGGTTTGTTAACTGGCCTACTTGTCGAGAACGCCGACCTTCATGCGGTCTCGAATCGCGGCTTGCGCGGCGGCAAGGCGAGCGATCGGAACGCGGAACGGCGAACACGAGACGTAGTCCAGGCCAATCTCGTGGCAGAAGTAGATGGACTCGGGATCGCCCCCGTGCTCACCACAAATGCCGCACTTGAGGCCGTCGCGCATCGCTCTTCCCTCTTCCACCGCCAGTTTCATGAGGCGGCCAACGCCGGTGAAGTCGATCGTCTCGAACGGATTTCGAGGCAGGATCTTCTGCTCGACGTACTTTTGAAGGAACTTCCCTTCGGCGTCGTCTCGGGAGTAGCCGAACGTCATCTGGGTGAGGTCGTTCGTTCCGAAGGAGAAGAACTGGGCGTACTCGGCAATCTGGCTGGCAGTCAGGGCGGCGCGAGGCACCTCGATCATCGTGCCGAAGAGATACGGCACCTCGATTCCCTGCTCTTGGCAAACCTTCTTGGCGACGTCTTCGAGGGTCGACTGGACCACGCGCAACTCATTGACATGGCCGACGAGCGGAATCATGATTTCGGGGAAGACCCCGATTCCGCGCTTCTTGACCGCGCACGCTGCTTGCATGATCGCTCTCGTCTGCATGACGACGAGGCCAGGCAGGATGATGGAGAGTCGAACGCCTCGCAAACCCAGCATGGGGTTTTGCTCGCGCATCGCCTCAACCTCAACCAGCAACTTGTGCTTCTCCTCTAGGAGAGTGACATCGGCAGCGTTGCCCGGCTGCAGTTTGATTCGCGTTTCCAGTTCGGTCGTTTCTCGAATGAGTTGGTCGTGCGACGGAAGGAACTCGTGCAGCGGCGGATCGATGAGTCGAACCGTAACGGGCTTTCCGTTCATCGCTTCGAAGATGCCTTCGAAGTCCTGCTGTTGGACGACCTGAAGCCGATCCAGGCAGGCTTGGCGCACCGACTCGTCCTTGGTGAGAATCATCTCTTGGACGGTCGGCAGGCGATCCTGCTCGAAGAACATATGCTCGGTTCGACAAAGGCCGATGCCTTCAGCGCCAAACTCGACCGCCTGATTGGCGTCGCGCGGGTTGTCGGCGTTGGCTCGGACCTTGAGGGTGCGGAACTCGTCGGCCCACTCCATCAGCGTGCCAAAGGCGCCGCTGACTTCAGGAGCAATAAGCGTGAGCGCGCCAAGATAAACGTTGCCGGTCGAGCCATCGAGCGTGATCGTATCGCCTTCTTTGACAACCTTGCCGCCAACGGTGAACTGCTTCGCCGACGTATTGACCTCGCTTGATCTCGAGGGTGTCACCATCGGCCAAAACCACCGTCAGCCTTTCTACAAACTCACGCGTTGCTCCGTATTTGAAACTCCTTGCTCCCGAAGCATTCAAGCCCTTCTGGGCGAGTCATTACAACTACTCG
The DNA here is from genome assembly GCA_937862825.1 of uncultured Armatimonadota bacterium. Lineage (GTDB taxonomy): Bacteria > Armatimonadota > Fimbriimonadia > Fimbriimonadales > Fimbriimonadaceae > CALMEF01. The sequence goes on along the minus strand of CALMEF010000145.1, from coordinate 97 downwards.
ATAAATCACTAGAATTTGGAGGTTTTCTGTTTTGCTCCTAAACGGATTTGGACCCGTTTTAGGACGGTTTTCGAACGTGTTGGGAGTAAATAGGGAG
>CALMEF010000144.1 GCA_937862825.1 uncultured Armatimonadota bacterium | reverse complement strand
CAATCCCGAGGCTGCCCGTCAGTCCGACTTTGGCTTACTTTGGAGAAGTTAATCCTTAATGCTACGCACACTTGGCTTCCTGGTTAGTTTCGCTCTGGCAGCGACTTCGCTAGCCGACTCTCAGACCTTTGCACGAAGGTCCTTTGGGATCAAGGCTGGTGTCGTTGTTATCGAAAGTGCGCGTGCGGGCGGCGAAGCGGTCAATTTTGCACCTCACGTTTGGTACAACCTCGACTCAAACACGCGCATTAAGCCGCGCAAAGTGAACATTTTCAATCACGCCCACGACAGCACGTGGACGAATGCCGAAGTCGGCCGATGGACGAACTTGGCAGCGGCGTTGGGGACACTTGATCCACCATCCGCAGGCTCGCCGGTTACCAAGCGCGACGCTCCCTATTGGGAGGTTCGCCTCGCTGCGGCAAGCGAAAATGAGATCAACGAGTACGACATCCTTTTGCTGCCTGCCTATGGGTATTCATCCTTAAACACGATTGAGCGCGAGAAACTCCGTTCGTTTTGCGATAAGGGTGGAGTCCTTTGGGTTGATCTTGCGCCAACTTCGGCCACGGAGTCCGTTAACAACTTTCCCATTGGATTCCAGTTGAGTATTGCCAATGTTGGCGGAAACTTCTACGCAGACTATTCTCATCCGCTTTTTTCGGTACCAGGTCGCCTCAACTCGCAGGACTTGGCGTTCATGCAGACCTTTGGCGGAATCGGCATCCAACCCGCCGATGTGCCTCTAGTGATCCAGCCTATTCAAGGCACTATCCAAGCGGAGTTCAACAAGCTTCAGCCTCTCGCGGGCGACAACTTTGGTGGCATCGTCAACCTTGCCAAGGTAGGCGATGGTTACATGGTTGTTACGACTCGAGGCATCGCACGTGCACTGAACTACATTCCAACCAGTCCAGTCGGATTGGCAGGGAATGTGGGGCCACAGGCCGAAACACCGACATTCAATCGAACCACTGATGCAGCCGCGAAGTTAGCCCTGAACATGATCTATCTGACTGCCTTCATGCAGCAGAATGGTGCGGGTTCCCGGCGTTTGGGTGGAACACCCATTGACGTCGAGCCACCGCTCCTCAAGGCTTTTGACACGTCTGGAATGGGAACCTCGATTCCTGGTGGACCATCGACGTATGTGCCGCCGGTTGTCTACAAAGGGTTGTTAATCGTCGCCACTGGCGATCGATTGCAGGCCTTTGATGCTGATCCAAGAAGCGACGTTGACGGCGATGGCGATTCGGACGACGGCATTCGCGACTTGTCGCTAGGATTTGAGCGAGACCTGGTTTGGGAGAGTGCGCCCCTCGGCGGGCCGCTTTCCGCTCCGACTGCGATCGAAGTACCTGATGGATCCGTTCGAGACCAAGTTCTTGTGGTTGACATTGCTGGGAACTTGATGTGCTTCAATGCGTTTCCAAACAATCCGACGGTGCTTCAGTCTCCCGCTTACGTGGTCAATCCTCCGGGCGGTGCCTCGGAAGTCGCAGGTGCTGTTCCTCAGCCACCCACAGTTCACGAAAACCTAATTTACGTTGCTGATCAACAGACAACGGGCGCAGGTAATCCCACTGGACGAATCTGGGTCGCCAACGCCGCTACTGGCAACCTTGTTCAGGGCAACGTGGGATGGTCGGTTGGCGGTTCAATGACCCAGTTGATTCCCCCGATCACCGGCAGCCCGACGGTCGGTTACATTCCGATCGCCGATAACTCTGGCGGTCTTGATAAGGTTGTTTACGTCCCAACCGCACCGAATCCATCCTTTGCTGGGCCGAATGCGAACTGCGGCATGTACAGTTTCTGGATCGGAGCTCGTGGAGAAAGGCCCAGTTCGTTTGCTGTTTCCGGCAACCAACTCATTGTGGCAACGCGCGCAAGCGGCCAGGGCCTTGACATTTACACGCCTGGCGCAAGCCCCTTGGGAGTCAAGATCACGCTTCTGAAGCCGAATGGCGATGCTTACACCGCGGCCGAGATGGTTGCGACCTTCACGGGTGCAGTCAGCCAATCTGGTGGAATCCTGAACTTTACGCTGCAACCTGGCGTGACGTCGTTGCCTGCCGGAACTGGAATCCGACTCGATTACCACATCAACTGGGGAACCGGATCGCCGAGCATGACGAGCCAGATCCTGCGCGGGTTCTTGCTCTTCCCGGACGATAATACGAAGAACCGACGAGTCATCGGAAACCTGGCCCTTTCGCCTCAGGGCACGCTCCACGCTGCGATCGCCGTACCCGGCTCGAACTTTGGCGTATTCTTCTCAGTTCGCGAAGAGGGTCGAGGCAGTTTCAAGATTACCAACCGGTACGACATGTATCCGGCTCACACGATCACGCTCAACCAGGCTTCTGCGGTCCGCTACGGACCTACCCTGATTGATACCGATCCCTTAACGACGCTTCCGGGAGTTGGCGGGTTCTTGGCTGGAGACTTCCAGAATCTTTCGTTCTCCGGAGGTCCGGTTGTGAACAACGGCGTCGTCTACGTCGTCGCTCGAGGGTTTAAGAACGGGTTCGTGCCGTGTTCGGTTATCATGGCCTTCAAGTCAGAACCGGAAGTAGTTGAGATCAAAACCGGCGACATCGGAACCAACTTCACCTTGCTCCAGCCAGACCAAGGTCGAAGCAACAACAAGAATGTTCCAGAGGTGTGGAGCACGCTTCAACCCAATCAGTTCATCTATGAGCGCGAGCCTGGCTCTGACTCTGGGACCATCCGAATTGAGAATCTGAGTGCGACCACAAGAGGGCCCATCCTTAACGCGATCAGTCTCAGTCAGCCCGTCGTTATCCGACGTGCAGGTCAGCCAGACCTCCTGATTGACCCGCCGTCGAACGGTAGCCGCTACAATCCGTTGCTGTGGTTCATGGTTCTCCATGGTGATGCCAATGTCAGCCCGCCTATCATCACCGGGAACAGTCTCTTCTTCTGCGGCACCAGTTCGCTTCCGAGCCTACTTACCAACGGTAGCCCGTTCCCGACAAGGGCACTTGTTGCGGGGCTCGATATCCAGGTTCCTCCGAATGACCCGTTCATCGGCGCAGCCCCCGCTCGACCCTGGCAGAAGCAACTTTATCGGCTTAAAGCAACCGGCGATCCAAACAATCCGATCAATGCCAATCCGGCCGTTGTCTGGCCACAGACCTCTGGCTTGCGAAGTTTTGAGGATTTCCGAATTCGACTTCTTCAAACCGTTCTCGGTAACTCGACGCAGGGATTTGGCGTCGTCGCCGGTCCAAAGGGCGTTTATGCATGGAGTCAACAAGGCGTCTGGGGCTTTACCAAGGCCGACTTCTTGGTCGCGGACGAAGGACGAATTGCTCGATTTGATGGAAGTGGAAACGCACTGTGGACGAGTGATACTTCGTTCAGTAGCGGCCAAAACAGTGACGCTGGCAATGCCGCCAATGCGAAGCCAGTGACACGGCCAACGCGAGCCTATCCGTTTGGCGATCGTGAGATGGTGATTGTCGATCCGGGCGCAAATCGTGTGG
>CALMEF010000143.1 GCA_937862825.1 uncultured Armatimonadota bacterium | reverse complement strand
TAACTGGTAACCGATGGTTGGCAAGAGTTCGGGTGCTTTCTGCATGAGTTGCTGAGTAAGACCAATCGGCGTTAGAACCAAGAAAATGTCGAACCCGGCGAGAAAAATTGAAACAGGGATCAGTAGGTTTTTATCCTTGAGCATGCAAGCCAGAGCCGCGCCCAGACCGGTACACCATGTCATCAATCCGGCCTGTGAAATCGCAGACGCGCTCGCTCCCCCGATACCGCTTACGGACTTCGCAATGAATAAGAAGCCGAAATGAGCCGCCAAGCCCAGAACCACGAACAGCCAGGCGAGTCGCTGATCCCAAGGATGCTTGGCCGCGCGGAAAATACCGATGATCGGAAGTCCCAAGAAAACCAAAGTCGCCAACACATTGAGGTAAGGGACCAGTCCAATCGGGACTTGAGCGAACCCCATGACGACGCGAAGTACCGTCAATACGATTAGCGCACCAAAAAAACTGCCAAGCGGGGATCGCACAAGGCGTTGTACCTCCGATAATATGTTCCTGTCATGGCGGAAACGTCGATCAACCTTAAAGAACGCATTGAAAAGGACCAGCGAGCGCACAAGGAGTTTGTCGCGAGGGTTACTCAATACGAGGAGATGTCTCGGCGAGATCCAACGGGTTACGTAAAGATGGTCCGCCGTATGGCCCAACTTGGGATGGGCTTCCTCTATGGCACGTTAACGGTGTGGGTGTCGATCTTGGTTGCCATCGTTGTCATTTCGATAGCAGTTGGGCAGCCAGTCAATCGACTTGAAATCTATGCGGCACTCATCCTGCTCCCTCTGATTTTTGTAACGATCAAGGCGCTCTATGCGGGGTTCGAACCACCTTCTGGAACCTCGCTCAAGCGCGAAGATGCACCAGGCCTGTGGTCGGAAGTGGACCGACTGGCCGCAGACGCTGGTGCTCCGCCTACCGATGAGATCGTTATGGACATGGATGTGAACGCGGCTGCCTACCAAATGCCAAAGCCCCTCACGCCTTGGCGCGTGAAAAACTTTCTCATTCTGGGGCTGCCCCTGATGTGCGCGGCAACGCCTCAGGAAATGCGGTCAGTTATTGCCCATGAGTTTGGTCACTTCGCTGGCGAACATGGGAAGTTTGGGGGAAAGGTCTATCGCTTGGGACGCACGTTTTGGGCCCTTCAGACTTACTTTGCCGAAGTTGGTGGGGTTCTCGTTTACCTTTATCGTCAGTTCTACACCTGGTTTCAACCGCGATTTGCAGCCATGACGTTCTCAATGAACCGCCATCAGGAGTACGAGGCGGATGCAGCCGCCAAAAGACTTGTTGGCGAAGGTCCGTCTGCGGACTTGCTGATCAAGATCGGCGTGCTTGCCGAAGCCTATTCAAAGATCATGGGGGATTTTGGCAAATTGGCCAACACGTCCATGGCTCCTCCACCTGAGGCCGTTCGAGGTGCTCGCAGCGGTCTCAGCCAACCGGTACCCAAGGAGACTCTTGAAAAGTCGATCCGGGCTCGTCTGGCGTTGCCGACAACCTACGATGACACGCACCCGTCGCTTAGTGATCGGCTCACTGGTTTAGGTGTGCGTGTGACGGACATTGGATCGGAGGTCACTCGACTCACCGAGTCGCCGTGGGGCGGGGCCGCCGAGGCACTGCTGGGGAAAGACTACGAGCGAATTCGCGATCGAGTCATTGATGAATACTGTAAGTCGATTCAACCCAGGTGGATTGAACGCTATCGAAGCCAAGTCGGAGAGGCGGAAAGGCTTCGCGATTTAGAACTGCGCTTGGACTCCCTGTCGTTTGATGAGAGGCTCAGGCGTGCTGACTTGATCAATAGCCTCCGATCAGAAGATGAAGGGTTCGAAGAGTACAAGATGTTGTTAGAAGAGCGACCAACTGATCCTCAACTCAAAATGAGGGTCGGCTATTGCCTGCTCGAAAAGGACGACCCGAATGGGGAGCCTTTGCTTCGGGAGGCCATTGCGGAAATGCCGAACTACGCTTCTTCCCTGCTTGGTGCCATTGCCGCGTTCTATCATCGGAACGGTAGAGCGGAAGACCTCAAGCAAGTTCAAGAGCAGCAGATGATCCAGTCAACCATCGAGTCGGTTGCCGATCAAGAGGCGGCCAGTTTGAAGCCAAGCGACGCGATGGTACCTGCTGACCTGACGGTTGAAAAACGCTCAGAACTCGTTGAAGAGATTCGAAAGTCTCCGATGGTCGCGGAGGCCTATGTCGTTGGCAAGGCAGTGTCCGCGATGAACGGTAAGATCGTCAATCACGTCTTTGTGTTCAGAAAGGGTGGATTCCACACCGATGAAACAGACTCAAAACTTTGGGAAGATGTGGCCCAGCACATTACTCAGAATGTCTATCTGTGGGCGCCGGTTCATGGAAAGTCGTGGCGAAAGGCCTTTGAGAATGTGCCTGACTCACGATTGATTTAGACGGCCTTCCTGAAAAACCAGTTGGGTAGCCCCATCACGTCTCCGACGCCAAGATACTCGAATCCAAGGCGCTGATACTTGACCACATTTGCCTCCTCGTGAGTATCCAGGGCGACCCAGTCAAATCCGTACTCACGAGCCAGGCTGGCCGCACCATTCAAAAGGGCTCGGCCAATACCCTTTCCGTGCACATCTGGACGAACGCCGATCGCCACCACGTACAGATGCGGTTCATGGACACGAAAGGTGCTCTGGGCAGCATCGTAGGCGTCAAAGACTTCCAAGCCCGCTGGCGACATCGCATCCAGTAACGGTTGCCAATAATCCTGATCGGAGTCAGCGCGCTCATCATCGCTTCGCGTGAGCGTCGTCGCTCCGACAAGTTGTCCGTCAAGAATGGCGACCAAAGCAGGACGGTCGGTTTTGACACGGAACGTCGTGCCGACTCGAAACATCAGTTGCCGCATCGCGAGTTGATCATGCCGAGCCCCATCAAACGCCCGATCAAGGAAGGGATATCCTTCGAATGCATCGGCAAGCACGGTTGAGGCCGATTCGATGTCCTCTTCGGCGAGGCGCCTGACGATCAACATTCGCCAAGGCTACCGCGAATTTTGCAAACCAAAGGAAGTTCATGGAGCGTCTGTTACGTGTCTTGGCGTTGAATCGTCATAATAACAACTAAGCAGAAGATTTCTGCACAGTTGGAGAACTGAAACATGCGGTCTCTTGGAATCACACTTTTGTTTGCACTTGCTGCTGTGGCCTCGGCCCAGGCACCCTTCACCATCGTTCGTCCAGCCGACGGTTCGAAGGTTCGTGAAAAGGTCAACATCCTTTTCCCCAAGAACAGCGTGCCCAGCACCGGCTACATCGCCATCTATGTTGGGGGCAAGTTCGTTGAAGCGGTCGTTCCCCCGGTTGAAGGCGATTACTTGAAGTATGTCCTTGACACCAAGGGCAAGAAGATTGCCGACGGCAAACTGAACATCAAGGCCGTTCTTTACGCCGACACAGGCGAGCGATCACGGATTATCGACACTTCTGAGATTGACGTTGAAGTTGCCAACTCGTCCAGCATCGCTGTTCCAGAGAACGGATTGACTCTGCGATACCGATTCACGCCGGGTGCTCAATATGTTTACAAACTTGAGCAGAAGATCGGCACCTCGAACCTCACCGAAAACCAAGCGAAAGGCGGTGCGCGAGTTGCGGAACTTCCTGTGGACTTCGAAACCCTCCGCTTGCTTTATGCGGTGGACAATGCTTACTCCAATGGCGATGGCCTCGTGCGAGTCCAAGCCTTGATGCCCAAGGGCAAAGACAAGATTATTTTCACCGACCCGGGCGACGGCGAAACGAACGTCTATAACGACTACGACATGCATTCGGTTTACTCCCGTTTGAGTTCGACCGGAGCAGAAGTCTTTTCGTCTGTACCCCGATACTTTCCTATGGAGGGAAGTAGCCAGGGCGGAACCGTCTTAAACCTCTACGCCTTTGGGTTCCCACTTCCGGTGTTCCCCAGCAAGGCGGTCAAGCCCGGCAGTTTCTGGAATGCACCCTTCCAGATTCCGAATGTTGACATCAACAAGCGAGACGAACTCAAATCGTTCGTCCAGCGCATCCCGAACGTCCGCGGCGACTTCGAGAAAGTTGAATGGGAAATGGGGCATCCGTGCGCGAAGATCAAGCACTCCTACGAAATGGGCGGCGGAGCGACCGCTGCCATGATGCAACGATTTACGGGCATGAGCGCGGCCAAGATTGAAGAAACCATTTGGTTTGCGCTGGACAAGCGGATCCCGATCAAGATTCAGCGTGAGTTCACCATTGATCGACGCGAAGAAACCCAGGCTGCCGACACAGGCATGCAGGGTGGCGGCGAAATGGGCGGAGGCGGCCCCACGGCTGCTGGCGCAAGCGGTGGTCCTCGACGCGGTGGTGTGAGCGGAAGCGGTGGCGGTGGTAGCGCTGGCAACGACTTCATTCAGGGCCCGGTCCGAGCCGGTGCGTCTTCGGGCAACCCTCCTCAAGGTGGTGGCCTTGGTCGAGGTGGACGCGGTGGTGAAGGTTGTGGAGCCGGTGGCGGCGCCAACGTAACCATCGTTCGAATGCGCATCCAGCAGATTCTCACCCTCGAAAAGTAAAATAGGTCTATGCCCCTTCGGCTTAGGCCAAAGCCGTCAGTGCGGAACGATTCTGAAGACCCGGAATCGTTCCGCATGACGCTTATTGAGCACCTAGAAGAACTTCGCAACCGAATCATCAAGTCCTTCGTGGTCATCGTGGTGCTTTGGGTGGTGGGGTGGTATCTCCTTCCCTATCTGTACGATGCGTTGAACAGCCGAGTTGAGGATGCGATCAAACCGCTCCTTCCACCCGATGCCGAATACAAGGAGGCATGGAATACGGTCATGGCACCGTTTATGCTCAAGTTCAAACTTTCGTTTATGCTTGGGCTCACGATGGCTTTCCCTTTCCTCCTTTTAGAACTTTGGGGATTTGTGAAGCCTGGTCTCAAGCCTACCGAGCGAAAACCCCTGGAGCGGATGGCTCCCCTCAGTCTCGTGCTCTTTGCCATTGGCATCACGTTCTGCTGGCTCATTATTCCGGCGACCGTAAAATGGTTCTCTTCGTTTATCGCAGAGTTCCCGCGAACGGTGCTGTATCAGGAGCCGGGAGCCATGGTCTTCTTCACGATCAAGATGATGCTGGCTTTTGGCTTGGGCTTCCAATTGCCGCTGGTTGTTTATTTCTTGTGCCGGGTCGGAATCCTCGAACCTGAGACGATGATGCAGTATTGGCGGCAGGCAACCGTCGTCATCTTCGTCTTCTCTGCAGTTCTGACCCCCAGCAACGACATCATCAGCATGCTCATGATGGCAATACCTCTGAGCCTTCTCTTTATGATCAGCGTTTGGGCAGTACGCATCACAACCAAAAAGAAGGCGCTTGAAGCCAACCCTGTCGCGGAGTTAAACGCGCTAGACTAAACAGGTGACCCGCGAATGGCTTGATGCGATTCAAAGTGACGCCAGACTCGCTGGACAGATTGTTCACGTTCACGAGACTCCCCCACAAGAGCCAAAGTTTGCCCAACCGGACCATCCGCTGCATTCCGCGTTGGTTGCGCGCTTGGAAGTCCTTGGGATTGATCGCCTGTATTCTCATCAGGCGCATGCGTTCGACCTGGCCCATCAAGGCAACGATCTGGTCGTCGTGACTGGAACAAACAGTGGCAAGACTCTTTGCTACAACCTACCGGTTCTGCAGACCTGTCTCACTGAGCCATCGGCAAGGGCCCTTTACCTATTCCCGACCAAGGCGCTTGCCCAGGACCAAGCACGGCGATTGGAGGAACTGATTCCTGACCCCGGGATTCGTTGCGCAACGTACGATGGTGACACGCCGATGAGCCGCCGGGGCAGCATCCGAAAACTCTCGCACATCTTGCTGAGCAATCCCGACATGCTCCATGTTGGGATTCTGCCTCACCATGAACTTTGGGGCACCTACTTACGTTCGCTCCGCATGATCGTCATTGATGAGTTGCATGCGTATCGCGGAGTCTTCGGGTCTCACTTTTCGGGAGTAATGCGCCGTTTACTTCGGCTCTGCGAGTGGTATGGCAGTCGACCACAGATCATTGCTTGTAGCGCCACCATCGGAAATCCGGACGATCTGTTTCAGCGACTGACTAGCCGTAACGGAACCGTCCTTGCCGAAGACGGTGCCCCAAGAGGTAAGCGGACGTTCGTCTTTTGGAATCCTCCCGAAATCGCCGAGCATGAGAGGTTGAGTGCAAACCTCGTGACTTCGGAACTTTTGGCGTCCTTCGCTGAACTGGGAGTTCGGTCCCTGGCTTTCAACCGGGCCCGAGTCACGAGCGAGATCGTGCTTCGCTATACGCGAAAGCGCTTAAGGGATGAGGGCCGGGTTCCCGAGTCCGCCATCGAGTCCTACCGGGCTGGCTATACACCCAAGGAGCGCCGCCAGATTGAGCAGGCCCTGTTCAAAGGCAAACTGCTCGGATTGTCGGCGACGAACGCCATGGAACTTGGCGTCGACGTCGGTGGGCTTGACGCGGTCATCATGAACGGCTATCCTGGAACCATCGCCAGTTTTCATCAGCAATCGGGACGCGCGGGACGCGGAACCCGTGATGGACTGGCTGTTCTCGTCGTTCACGACGATCCGCTTGAACAATACATGGCCCGTGAACCCGGAAGAATATTGGACGGGATTACCGAGTCGATTGCCATCAACCCAGACAACCCACAGGTTCTTGGCCAACAGCTCAAGTGTGCCGCCTACGAACGGGCCCTCGCCCCAAGCGAACTCGAAGCGTTTGGGAGCACCGCCATTGAGGCAGCCGAACAAATGGATCGGAATGGAGAGTTGCACTTTCAAAGTGGGCGCTTCTTCTATCCGGCGCATGAGTCGCCCGCCCGGGGCGTTAGCCTTCGCGGTGCAGGAGGCGACCAGATCACTTTGTTTGAAGGGAACGAAGCGCTTGGCACCATGGAACGCTGGAGAGCGCTGCAATACGCCCATCCGGGTGCGGTCTACCTCCATCGCGGGCAAACTTATCTTGTTGAGTCGCTTGACTTACCGATGTGCCGCGCAGACGTTACTCGCAAGGACGTTGACTACTACACTCAGCCTCTCCTACAAAGCGCGCTGGATGTGCAAGTCGTCCTCAACAATCGGGTCACAGGCGAGGCCAACCTCGCTCTCTGTGGAGTCAAGGTCACCGACATGGTGCTTGGCTACAGGGAGAAGGCACTGGATGGGGGACGTGTCCAGAACGTCGTTGATCTCGATCTGCCTGCGCACACTTTCGAGACGCTCGCCGTCCGAATTGACCTTCCTTCACTTGATCCTGACCAAGATGCAAAGGTGCAACTAGGGGGCATTCACGGGTTGGAGCATGCGTTATTGGCTGTTGCACCGTTGTTTGCGGGATGTGATCGTGGAGACCTTGGCAGTGCCTGGTATGCGCTCCACCCGGATACGTTCTGCCCGGCGGTGTTCGTTTTTGATCGGACGCCCGGGGGAGTCGGCCTAGCCGAGGCCCTCTATAACAACGCCGTGCTGTGGATGATATCGGCACGACGACTTCTGGAGTCATGCCCTTGCGCGGACGGCTGTCCAGCCTGCCTCCTTTCTCCCCGCTGCGAAGTATCGAACGACACGCTGGACAAGGTTTCGACTATCAAGTTGCTATCGAGAGTGGAACACTAGATCCCGGCTGACCTAGTTTCCGAGGTTCTCAAACCCCAAGCGCACGCTGACGTAAGGCGTGATCAGCGAGAACCAGGGCAACCATCGCTTCGACCATCGGGACAGCACGAGGGAGAACGCATGGATCGTGACGGCCCCTGCCCTTTAGGGTCGTATTCTCATGTGACTCGGTCACTGTGTGCTGTTCGTGCATCACCGTTGCAGTTGGCTTAAAGGCCGCTCGAAGGAGGATCGGCATACCATTGGAGATTCCTCCTTGGATGCCTCCGCTAAAGTTTGAACCTGTCGTAACTCGCTTCTCTTGGTCGGCGAAGAACTCGTCGTTGTGGTCAAGTCCGGTCATATCGGTACCAGCAAATCCAGAACCGACTTCAAATCCTTTGCACGCGGGCAAAGACAGGACTGCTTTTCCGAGGTCAGCCTCCAACTTGTCAAACACCGGGGCTCCCCAACCAGCAGGCACTCCGCGACCCACGCAACTCACGACACCTCCAACAGAGTTCCCGTCTTTGCGTATTTGCTCGATGAGCGACAGAATTGCCGCGGCGGCTTCTGTTGACGGGCACCTCACTGGATTGGCTTCTACCTGCTCCATGGTGACCTCTTCTGCGCTAACCTCGGCTGTGATCTGGCCCACCTTGCTTACCCATGCAAGGACCTCAACACCGAAACTACGAAGGACTTCTTTCGCAACGGCACCCGCTGCAACTCGGCCTATCGTCTCGCGGGCGGAGGCTCGACCGCCCCCCGACCATGCTCGAATACCAAACTTCTCATGGTACGTGTAGTCGGCGTGACTGGGTCGGAACTTCTCCCGCATTTCGTCGTAATCTCTGGAGCGGGCATCCTCGTTTCGAACCAAAATGGCGATAGGTGTGCCCAGGCTCAGTCCGTCTTGAACTCCGCTCAGAATCTCGGCGGTGTCTGCCTCTTTACGTTGGCTCACAATCGAGGACTGACCCGGACGGCGACGATCAAGTTCAAATTGGATTGCCTGAAGAGTGATCGGGATACGGGGCGGACATCCATCAATGACCACGCCAACTCCCCCGCCATGCGATTCACCAAAGGTGGTGATGCGAAACAGGGTGCCGAAGGTGTTGCCCATGGAGCCGCGAGTTTACCGAGCCGTTGCCTGCTCAAGAACTCGAATGACCTGCAGGCCAGATTCCCCGTCTGACTTGGGGGTCTCACGAGTCTCGCAACAATGGAGGAAATGCTCAAGTTCGAGGAATAGAGGCTCGCCTGCACCCTCGTAGACGAGGCTGGATTCTTCCTCGACGTTCTCCAACTTCTCGTTAATCCACTTTCGGTGCAACGTGACTGATTGGGCCAGTTCATCGTAAACCAACATTCCGCGGCTGCCTATCGCCACGGTACGGCGTCGCCTCTCGGGCCACAGCCAGGAACAGTGAAGGTGTGTCTGGACACCCGTTCCATACGTGCAGTGGAGGTAAACATCATCGGCTATCCCAGGGTTGAGCGATGCCCTACCAAATGCCTGTGCATCGCAATCTCCCGAGCCGACCAAGAATTGTGATACGGCAACATCATGGACGCCCAAACTCCAGAGAACATCCTCGACGGCCCGCGCACGGCCTAGATTCAGCCGCTCCTGGTGGATGGATATCAGTTCACCAATCGCACCGTCCTCAATGAGATTCTTCATCGCCTGAACCGCAGGCTGATAAAGGAGCAAGTGCCCTACCATCAGAATCCGGTTATGTTCTCGAGCCAACCTGCAAAGGTCTTCGGCCTCCTCCGAACTCAGCGTCATTGGCTTCTCCACAAAAACGTCTTTGCCAGCGATTAGGGCTGACTTCGCCATCGAATAATGGTGCTCGGCAGGAGTTGCGATCGCAATCGCCGAAGCATCGCTTATCAGCGCACTATTGAAGTCGTTTGAAACATGCACGTCAGGATGTTCGGACAACACTGCAAGCCTCAAACTTTCGCTGGCTTCAATCACGCCGCTGAGCGCTCCAAGTTTGGCGAAGGTACGAACAAGGTTTTTGCCCCAGTTCCCGGCGCCAACGACGATTACGCTCACAGTCGAACGACCTTCCCTTGCCCGTCGAGCCCCTTCGTGGCATTCCGCGTATCGAAGATGCATTTTGATCGAACAATGACGCGCTCGTAGTCAACCGACTTGTGCCCGGTGGTGATGATAACGAGGTCCGCCTCATCAAGGACCTCATCGGTAAGGTCGCTACTTACCCATTGCTGACCAGCGAGTTCAATCGCAGGTACGTACGGGTCGTGATATTGGATCGAGGCACCGGTCTCAATCATGAGTTCAAGCACGTTTAAGGCGGGCGACTCCCTCCAGTCATCCAAGTCGGCCTTGTATGCCACACCCAAAATGAGCACGCGTGACCGAGAAGCGGCCACGCCGAGGTGATTCAAGCACCCGACCGCCTTGTCCCGGACGAACTCCGGCATCATCCGATTGATTTCTCCGGCCAACGCAATGAAGCGAGTTGAGAAGTTAACTTCCTTAGCCTTCCACTCCAAGTAGTGGGGATCGATCGGAATGCAATGTCCGCCGACGCCTGGCCCTGGGTAGAAGGGCATGATTCCGAACGGCTTTGTAAATGCGGCGTCAAGCACCTCCCACACATCGAGGTCCATCCGGTCGCAGAGCATCGCCAGTTCATTAACCAGGGCAATATTGACGGCTCTGAACGTATTCTCGAAAACTTTGACCAGTTCGGCGGCTTTGGCGCTTGAGACCGGCACAACTTTCTCAATGGTCGCAGAGTAAAAGGCCATAGCGACCTCAAGAGAGGGTTCGCCGACACCTCCGACCACCTTGTTCGTGTTTTTAGTTGTATATCGCTCGTTGCCTGGATCGACTCGTTCCGGCGAGTGAGCCAAGAAGAAGTCCTTGTTCAGTTCCAACCCAGCCTCCGCCAAGATGGGTAGCATAACTTCCTCGGTGGTGCCTGGGTAAGTCGTGGACTCCAGAGAGATGAGTTGGCCCGGTCTCAGGTACTGGGCGACTTCCTTCGTGACTGCGGAAACATATTGGAGATCGGGAGTTTGATTCTTGGTCAATGGGGTCGGAACCGCAATGACAATCACATCCATTTCCGGCACACGGGCAAAGTCCGATTCTGCAACGATGAGGCCAGAGGCCACCAAATCTCGAAGTTCCTCGTCGGCGACATCACCAATGTAGTTTTCGCCACGATTAACCGAGTTCACCCGCTTCGCATTACGATCCAAGCCAATGACTTTGAATCCAACTTTTGCCTTTTCGACTGCGAAAGGTAGGCCGACATAGCCGAGACCGACCACTCCGACGACCGCACTCCGATTGGCGATTCGCTCAAGCAAGGTCGACTTGACGGTTGAACTCATAGACACTGCTGACATCTTCTTTCTTCCCTAACCCGAAATCGAGCGACGCTCTCGTCGCCCATTCGCTACAAACACGCCCAAACAGGCGATCAAGAAGCCCAAGCCGCCACCAAAGGCTCCTGCGCGGGCAAAGCGTTTGTTAACAGCCGGCTCTACGATGAACGGTTCCTCCAGAACACTCCAACGAACCTTGTCCACGTCGGCGTCTATCCGTGCTTTCTCGTATTGCATTCGGAGTTCGTTAACTACGGAACCAAGGGTTTGAACTTCCCGGTTCAGCCGGGCGGCTTCTGCTGCTTCTTTTGGTGCGGCATCGGCCAGCCGCTTCAAGGCTCCCACCTGCCAAGTGAGGACCAACTTTGATGATTCAAGTTCAGCGGCCCGTGCGTCGACTCCCTCATTCACTGCCTGCATTCGCTTGGTGACCTCCTTTCGGACAGTATCTTTCAACACTTCGACCTGTTTCACGAGAGTTGTGACTTCGCGACTACTTTCTGAGAAGTGAATCCGAGCGTTTGCAAGTTCAGTTTCCTTGGTGATCAGTTGCTCGCGGAGGTTTTGCAGTTCGGGAATGCCGGTTGACAGTTCTGCGTTGTTCGCCATTTGCCCTGCCAAAGCGCGGTTCGCTGCCAACTGACGTTCAATCCTTTCGAGGTTGATCGCAGCCTCAGAATAGGCCTTGCGATACTCGGCCGAGGTCCCTGGGTTTGCAGGATCTGGTGCGGTCAGAGCGTTGGAGAGGTAGGCAGATAGTTTTTCTTCGGCCGATTTCAGTTCGGCCCTCCGGTTCGACAGTGATGCCCCAACTTCGGAGCGGGTGCGACTCGCCACTGACAGCCCCACCTCTTTCGCGAGTTTGTCAAGCGAGGCGATCGATTCTTTCAAGTAGGAAGTTGCCTTGCTCTTGTCCGTATCTTCTGCGGTCAAGATGAGTTGTCCGGCGGCAGCGTCGACTTCCGTGCGGATGATCCGGTCCAATTCGAAAGGATCGGAATTGGTTTTTGCCGCGACCTCACTAAGAGAGCGGTGGCTTTTGGCGAGCCCGGCTAGAACGTCAATGGTCCCGGTAGCCCCCTGACCGACAAACATGGCGAGTGGACTGTTGATCGGCGTGGTCTCTGGCATCGGCATGACAAGCGTTGCTTTTGCTTGCCATCGCGCTGGCGACAACATCGTGAACGCACTAGCAGCAACCAAACCAACCAAAGTTGTCGCAATGATCACGCCCTTCTTTGCCCAGCACATCTCAAGGAGGTCAAACAGGGTCAGTTCGTCGTTGGGCATGGCTAGAAGGTTAAAAATGCAGTGTACCTGTGGGCACTTTTGGGGAGGAGGTTTGCGTACCGCAAAATATTGGGATGATGCACTGAACAACCTACCGGGCTGAAACGTCCTGTCCGTTGTATCCCAGGAGGAACAAACTAGCAATGAAACGATTAATCAAGGTAACCGCCATCGTGGCCACGATGGCAATGTTGGTTTCGGCTTCCATGGCCCAAGGTGGCGGCGGTCAAGGCCGTGGTCAGGGTCGCGGAATGGGCCAAGGCATGATGGGCGGTCGCGGTGGAAACCTGCTTGCCCGCGAGGATGTCCAGAAGGAACTCAACCTGACCGACGCTCAAAAGTCGAAGATCAAGGCGATTATGGACAAGGCGGCTGAAGATCGCCGAGCCATGATGGAAGAAATGCGCAATGGCGGCGGCGACCGCGAAGCCATGACGAAGCAAATGGCCGACGCACAAGCCAAGGTCAAGAAGGAAACCGATGCAGTCTTGAACGATGAGCAAAAGAAGCGACTCCAAGAGATCGAGATTCAAGTACAGGGTGCACGCGCACTTCTCAATGCCGACGTTCAGAAGGCTCTTGGCATCACCGACGCTCAGAAGAAGAGCCTCGATGCCGTTCAGCAAAAGCAAATGGACCGAATGCGCGAAATGATGGAAGAGATGCGCAATAGCGGCGGCGGCGGCGGTGGCGGCGAGGACATGCGCGCAGCCATGCAAGAGAACCAGAAGAAGATGGAAACTGAAATGCTCGCGGTTCTCACAGCCGAGCAAAAGACGAAGTTCGAGTCCATGAAGGGCAAGAAGTTCGAGGGCGCTGCCCAGGCTGGCGGTCAGTTTGGCGGCGGACGCGGCGGTAACCGAGGCGGCGGTGGCTCCACCGGCGGCGGCGGTTTCTAAAAGTCTCGTCTATTCACTTCCTGTTGGCGCGTGCCGTGAAGCACGCGCCACTTTTTTTGCCAAAGTATGTTGACAAAATCGTTCTGCCAAGGGAGTAGAGGTATGCGACATGTAAAATCGAAGCGTGAGCGTTTTTCTCGCAGCACTCGTCATGGCCACCACCTCCCAACAACTCGCGAAACTTGAGCCTGTACCGTTCACGAAAGTGACGATCCAAGATCGGTTTTGGAGTCCACGGCAGGAAATCAACCGAAAGATCACGGTTCAACACTCGTTTGCAATGCTTGAACGAGCCGGAAACTTTCTTGACCTCCAGTTGGCGGCTGATCGGAAGCGAGAGGGCTACAAAGGGCTGCTCTTCACCGACTCAGACCTGTACAAGGTCTTGGAAGGTGTTGCTTACACGCTTGCCACACATCCCGATCCGAAACTTGACGCCAAGATGGATGAAGTGATCAGCCTTATCTCCAGGGCGCAGATGGAGGATGGCTATCTGAACACGTGGTTTCAGGTCGTGAGGCCAGAGGACCGGTTCAAGAAC
The DNA here is from genome assembly GCA_937862825.1 of uncultured Armatimonadota bacterium. Lineage (GTDB taxonomy): Bacteria > Armatimonadota > Fimbriimonadia > Fimbriimonadales > Fimbriimonadaceae > CALMEF01. The sequence goes on along the minus strand of CALMEF010000143.1, from coordinate 2,625 downwards.
TTGCGTGACTGGCACGAACTCTACTGCGCTGGACACCTCTTTGAGGCAGCCTGCGCCCACTTTCAAGCAACGGGCAAGCGAAACTTGCTGGATGTGGCCCTAAGGTTTGCCAATCTCATTGATCAACGCTTTGGACCCAATGGCGCGGCTGGCTATTGCGGCCATCCAGAGCTCGAACTGGCCCTCGTCAAACTGACTTCGGTCACGAAAGACCCTCGATGGTTTAACTTGTCGCGACTCATGGTCGAAAGGCGCGGTTCGGGCTACTTCGCGGAGGAGCACAAGACCCCTAAGGATCGATACGACGGGGCTTATTGGCTGGACGATGTGCCGATTGAAGAGCACACCGAGATCAAGGGCCACGCCGTGCGGGCAGCATATCTCCTTGCCGGGGCGGCAGATATCGCGAGAGATACCAATGACCAACCCTTGCTCAAGATGCTCGACAAGGTCTGGAGCAACGTCGTTGATAAGCGGATCTTCGTGACCGGTGGGATTGGCCCAAGCGCTCACAACGAAGGGTTCACCGTTGACTACGACCTTCCAACCGGCTCCGCCTACCAAGAGACTTGTGCAAGCATCGCTATGGCCCTCTGGGGGCACCGTATGGCCCTTCTCTACGCCGACGCGAAGTACATGGACGCGGTAGAAACCGCGCTGTACAACGGCATGCTGAGCGGTATCGGCTTGGATGGCAAATCCTTCTTTTACGTCAACCCGCTGGCCAGCAACGGGCAACATCGGCGCGTGGACTGGTTTGAGTGTGCCTGCTGCCCTCCGAACGTCTTGCGAACAATTGCCTCGATTGGAGGCTATGCTTATGCTTCGTCGGCGAAAGCCGCTTACGTTAACCTTTACTGCAAGGGGACCGCAGACCTGCAGCAGGCCAAGTTATCCGTCAATACGGATTACCCTTGGGACGGAAAGGTCACCATCAAAGTTGAACCAAAGGTGCCCCAGTTTGCGCTTCACCTCCGGGTTCCTGGCTGGTGCCCTTCCTTCAAGGTAGTCGTAAATGGACAAGTTTTCGAGAGTAAACCTGTACACGGCTATGTCGTGATTCAGCGAACCTGGGAAAAGGGCGACTCAGTTGAGTTGTCACTTGAGATGCCAGTGCAGCAAGTCCAGGCAAATCCGAACGCCAAGAACTTGTTCGGTCACTTGGCCGTCCAGCGCGGGCCGTTGATCTACTGCATGGAGGAACCCGGAACCAAGGCCCTAGATGGACTGATTGTTCCTCGTGGAGCCGAGTTCAAACCCAAATTCCAACCCAAGTTGCTCGGCGGAGTTGTGACGCTTGAGGGTGAAGGGTATTCAACTTCTACTCCGAACTGGAGACGGCGACTGTATGCTCCGATCTCCAAGACCGAGACTCGCAAGTTATCGCTCATCCCGTATGGGTACTGGGCTAACCGGGCACCAGGGGCCATGGCCGTATGGTTGCCTGCGGAACCACCTGTGAGACCAGTCCTTGGACCAGAGTCCTTTGCGAAAGTCTCGCTCAGTTTCGTCAGCGGAAACTGCCAGCCTGAGGGTATCAACGACGGTATCGAACCGAAGAATAGCGCCGATCAGGCAGCAGACAACTGCCATTTTTGGCCCCACAAGGGTGGTGAGGAGTGGGCTCAATACACTTGGGACGAGCCCGTCGACGTTCGCGGTATCCGCCTTTATTGGTTTGACGATACGGGTCGTGGCGAGTGCCGGGTGCCTCAATCCTGGAAGTTGCTTGCCTCAACGGACGGTTCGACCTGGAAGGAGGTCGCCTTGAAAGACAGACCAGTGCACAAGGACCAGTGGATTCAAGTTGACTTCCCGTCGATCTCGGTTAAGGGCTTGCGCGTTGTTGTCCAACAGCAAGAAGGCTGGGCGAGCGGGATTTTGGAATGGAAGGTGATTGAGTAGGCTGATCGGCCCTGGTTACAGTAACATATGCCAATGATCAGAGTTGGCGTTGTTGGCACCGGTGGAATGGGCAGCGTTCACGCTCGGCATTACGCCAAGATGGCCGATGTAGAACTGATCGCCTTTGACGCCGACGCTGTCAAGTTGGATTCGTTCATGGAGCGGTTCCAAGTTCGCGACGCCAAGTCATTCGAAGAGGTTCTTGAGTTGGTTGACGCGGTTGACTTGTGCCTACCGACGGACTTACACGCGGAGTATGGGCTGCGCTGCTTGAGAGCGGGAAAGCCGGTTCTCATCGAAAAGCCCTTGGCTCGCACGCTTCAGCAAGGACGGGAACTCCTCGAGGCCGCAGCGAATGCTTGGCTCATGCCTGGTCAGGTTGTGCGGTACTTCCGCGAGTATGCCGCAGCCCACAAGGCAGTCAAATCCGGAGTTGTCGGCAATCCAGCGGCAGTGCGAATGCGGAGAGGGGGCCTTGCTCCTCAAGGCGGGGTTGGTTGGTTTATGGACCACAACCGCTCGGGCGGGGGCTTGTTGGATCTTGCCGTCCATGAGTTTGATTGGCTTCACTGGACCTTTGGTCCGGTTGAAAGTGTTTTTGCCCAATCGGTTGCCAAGAATGGCCACGGACCTGACTATGCGTTGGCGGTTCTCAAATTCGAGTCTGGTGTTGTTGGTCACGTTGAGGCAACATGGATGGATCCGAGTGGATTCCGGGCT
>CALMEF010000142.1 GCA_937862825.1 uncultured Armatimonadota bacterium | reverse complement strand
TGGTAGTTTTGGTTAGAGGCAGAATTAGCATTAGGGATGTACCCATCGTGTAACATGTCTCTTCCTCGAAAGAGGATAGCTGTGCCATACCCCCCCCCCCCCGCCAACTGAACGGCCATAAAATATAGGATTCCAAAACCGACTGTCAAAACTCATCCCTACATCCATGTTAGCAGAAATAACATAGAATTACAAGGACTTTGTGATGATGGTCGACTCCCTCGTCACGCCTTCCCAGTTTCGACGCTTGACCCAGTCAGAAACCTTTGTGGCACCCTTCCAGGGTGCATGCTGACTTGGTGTCCTGTTTCCCCGGGTCTTCGACGCCGGGGCTAAGGTCTATCATCCCTACGGGATGTTTGGAACTCTAGGCTCGTCAGCCCCACCTGTTCGCCAACGCTCACGGGCTTCCCTCGATGGGCAGATTTGATTAAACAAACCCTTGCCTCCCCGTACGCTTACCGGCTGTGGCTTGATTGCCGTTGTGGAACAAGACCTGTGGATAACGGCGATGCTAACGGGTGAGGTGTTTGTACAGGAAGGGTTGATCACGCCCGATCAACTTCAACTCGCGGAAGATAAAAACCGCGAGTTAGGCGGCACAGAGCATGTCGCTCGTCTCCTTGTTAACATGGGCTTTATCGCCGAGCGCGACCGGGTTCGGTGCCTTGGCAAGGTTTGGGGCTTTGGTTTTGTCGAAGTCAACGACATCCATCCTCCTCAAGAAGTTCTTCAACTCGTCTCACCACAACTTGCCAAGCGCTTCAAGACAATCCCGCTCGAGAAAGATGGGAATCGTTTGGTCGTCGCCATGGCGAACCCGCTCGACATCTTTGTTATTGATGAACTTCGGTTGACCACGGGCCTCGAAATCGAGCCGATGATCGCGATCGAGGAAGACCTCAACACCGCACTGGGCAACCTCTACAAGATTGACGTCAACGTCAACGATGCCTTGTCCACGGTGATGAAGGACTTCGATGGTGAGGTTGACCTGGCCCAAGTCACTGAAGAGGAACTCAGTGAAGCCGAACTTCGGGAGATGGGTGAGGATGCTCCGATCATTCGCCTCGCCAATCTTATCGTTACCCAGGGCGTTCAGGACAAGGCAAGCGACATCCATATCGAGCCGATGAAAGACGGGATGCGGATTCGCTACCGTGTGGACGGCGTCATGTTGGACGGAATGCGCTTGCCGCGAAAGGTCGTTGCTCCACTGACATCTCGCTTTAAGATCATGTCGGACATGGACATCGCCGAGAAGCGAGCGCCCCAAGACAACCGCGTTTCGGGTGTGGTGAACGGGAAAGAATACGACTTCCGCGTTTCAACCCTGCCGCTCATTCATGGCGAAAAGATCGTTCTTCGAATCCTTGACAAGGGCGGCATCAACGTTGGTTTGTCCAAACTTGGTTTTTTGCCGCACAACCTCAAGATCGTCGAGGATATGTGTTCGAAGAGTTTTGGCATTATCCTTGTGACCGGTCCTACCGGTTCGGGTAAGTCCACGACTCTCTACTCGATTCTCAACAAGATTAACACCGGCGATAACAACATCATCACGATCGAAGACCCGGTTGAGTACGAGTTGGCCGGAATCAACCAGTGCGGCGTTAACGTTCGGGCGGGAATGACCTTTGCGGCTGGCCTTCGCGCTATGTTGCGCCAAGACCCGGACGTGATCATGGTTGGTGAGATGCGTGACACTGAGACGGCTACCATCGCGATGGAAGCCGCTCTTACTGGCCACTTGGTGCTCTCCACGTTGCACACCAACGACGCGCCTGGCGCGGCAACCCGCTTGATTGACATGGAGGTTGAGCCATTCTTGATCGCCTCGTCGATCATCGGGGTCTTGGCTCAACGACTGATTCGGCAGATCTGCCCGAACTGTAAGGAAGCCTATGTCGGATCACGCGAGAGTCTGCTTCGCTATGGCCTTCCGATTGTGGAAGAGGTAGGTGCCGACACGGGGGGAGAAATCACTTTGTTCCGTGGAGCGGGTTGCGATCACTGCAAGGGAACTGGCTACAAAGGCCGAACGGGCATCCATGAACTGATGCTCTTCACCGACGAGATTCGAGACAAGATTTTGGAGCACTCGCCAAGCCACATCTTACGCAACCTTGCGTTAGGGAACGGCATGCGGACGCTCCAAATGGATGCTGTCCAAAAGATTTTGATGGGAGTGACCTCTGTTGACGAGGTACTCCGTGTGATCTACGCATAAAGTAACCGACAATAGGGCTGAAGGAAACATGACAACGGTATCGACTCAAGAAGACATGCAGGGGCTCAGGGCCTTGCTCAGCAAGATTCAAGACCTTGCTGTTCTCCCGCATGTCGTGTTCAAAGTGCTGGAGGTTACGGGCTCTTCGGACTCACCGGCCGTCGAGATTGAGCGAGCGGTTTTGGTTGACCCTGGATTCAGTACGAAGTTGTTGGCTTGTGCCAACTCGGCTTACTATGCCTTGCCCCGAAAGGTCACGTCCGTCCGTGAGGCAGTCATGTTCCTCGGTTTCAAAACCATTCGACAAATGGCGATGACCGTTGGTGTTTTCGACCTTTTCATCGGCAAAGGAGACAAGGACTCGCTACGTCGTCGAGACTGGTGGCGACACTCCGTTGACACCGCCGTTGCCGCGAAGGCGATTGCAGCCGTAACCAAGCGTGCTGGTCCAGATGATGCCTACACGTGCGGTTTGTTGCACTACATCGGGAAGTCGCTTTTGGACCGTTACCTGGATGGCAACTACGACGCGGTTGATTTGGTCATACAGTCAGGGCTCTCGGAACTTGACGCTGAGCGGCAGGTGTTTGGCATTGGCCATACGGAAGCGAGCCTGGCAGCCGCAATGAAGTGGGGGTTCCCGAAGATTCTCACGGGTGGCTTGTCGTACATGTCGCCTCCAGAGGCAGACGATGAGTCAGGACCGTACCGGGCGTGTGTTGCGATGGCGTCCACCATTGCCCGCCAAGCGGTAAATCCTGCGATCGCTCCGGAAGTTCCGGAATGGACACTTTCGGTGCTTGGAGTTGGCTCTGGAGAAATGCCGACAATAACCAAGCAGGCGATGGAGGCTATCGCCTCCGCAAGCAAGTTACAGATTTAGGGAGACAAGAATCATGGGCGAGTCATTCAGTTGGGATCAGATTACGAAGCAGGAAGAAGAAGCGAAAGCCCCGCCAAAGGCGGACAACGTTGTTCAACTGCCAGTTGAGGCACCGAAGCCTGAGTCTGGCGCCGGTTATCAACCTGGGGCCATTGATATGACATACATGCCCGCTGACGTTCCAAAGAATGTCCACGAGATTGACGTCAAGGACCATCGGTTTGATCAGTTCCAAGACAGTGCCCCTCGGATCGACATCTCGGAAGGGTCCCCATCCATCGCCGAATATCACATTGATGACGTTCTGCGAATGGCCGTTGAGAGGAAGGCCAGCGATATTCACTTCACGGTCGGCTTGCCTCCAATGATACGACTGGATGGCGAAATCGTCCCGCTGGAGTTCCAGCCATTGGAGGCCGAGGACACCCGCCGCCTGATTTACGACACGTTGACTGACGAACAGGTTCAGAAACTTGAGGAGACACATGAACTTGACTTCGGCTATGGTGTCAAAGGCATTGGTCGATTCCGATTCAACGTTTACATGCAGCGAGGAAGTTTTGCTGGTGCCTTGCGAGCGATCCCAACCAAAATCCCCGCTTTCGAAGATCTTGGCTTGCCCGCTGTTATCAGAGAGATTTCGAAGCGCTCAAGCGGTCTGATCCTCGTAACCGGACCCACTGGGTCCGGTAAGTCAACGACGATCGCGTCGATGATTGACGACATCAACAACCATCGCCAGAATCACATTCTCACGATTGAAGATCCGATCGAGTACTTGCACGTTCACAAGAAGTGCATGGTGAACCAGCGTGAGTTGCACAGCGACACGTACACTTTTCACAATGCCCTACGAGCCGTCCTCCGCGAAGACCCGGACATCATCTTGGTCGGTGAGTTGCGCGACCTTGAGACTATTGAGGCGGCGTTGACCCTGGCCGAAACAGGTCACCTCGTTTTTGGAACCCTCCACACTCGGAACGCTCCAGCGACGATTGACAGAATCATTGACGTGTTCCCCAGCGATCAACAAGACCAGATTCGCGTTCTGTTAGGAAACACCCTTGAAGGTGTCGTTTCACAACAACTTATCCCTCGTTTGGGCGGCGGTCGAAAGGCTGCCCTTGAGATCATGTTGGGCACACCAGCTATCAAGAACCTTATTCGAGAAGGCAAAACGCACCAGATGTATTCGGTGATTGAGACCTCCTCGCAGTTGGGCATGCAAACGATGGACAAGTCGCTCGCCGACTTGGTCCGAAACGGTTACTGTTCTTTCGAAGAGTGCTTGATGCGAGCCGTCGATAAGGAGACCATGTCGCGATTGGCCAAGGGCGGATCGTAGCACTCAAAATGCGCCACAATTAGGCGCCCAATGAAAGTTCTCGTTATCGGTTCGGGTCCCATCGTTATCGGACAGGCCGCCGAGTTTGATTATGCGGGAACTCAAGCCTGCAAGAGTCTGAAAGAAGAGGGCCACGAAGTGGTCCTCATCAACTCAAACCCCGCGACGATCATGACCGATCCTGGGGTCTCCGACGCCCTCTACATTGAGCCGCTGACAGTCGAATTTTGCGAACGTGTAATTGCCCGTGAGAGGCCCGACGCGCTTCTCCCAACCCTTGGTGGGCAGACGGGCCTCAATCTTGCCACCAAACTAGCCGATGCCGGCATCCTCGAGAAGTACAACGTTCGCGTCTTGGGCACTCCGCTCTCAGCCATCAAAAAGGCCGAAGACCGCGAAAGTTTCCGATCGCTGATGCGCGAAATCAAGGAACCCGTTCCGGAAAGTTGGATCATCGAGTCTCCAGACCAACTCAGGGAGGTTCTTGATCTCGTCCCCTATCCATGTATCGTGCGGCCTGCGTACACCCTGGGTGGTACAGGCGGGGGGACTGCCCACTCAACGGGGGAACCTTTGGAGGTCGGGCAAAAGGGGCTCAAACTTTCTGAGCCGGCGCGAAAAATGGTGGAGCGCTCTCTCCTCGGGTGGAAAGAGATTGAGTACGAGGTCATGCGCGACTCAGCCGGAAACTGCATTACGGTCTGCAACATGGAGAACTTCGACCCGATGGGTGTGCACACCGGAGACTCCATTGTGATCGCGCCATCGCAGACGCTCAGCGATCAGGAGTATCACATGATGCGCACCGCGTCGCTGAAGATCATCAATGCTTTGGGCATTGAAGGCGGTTGCAACGTGCAAATGGCGTTGAACCCGGATGGATTCGACTATTACATCATTGAAGTGAACCCGAGGGTGTCAAGATCCTCGGCCTTGGCGTCAAAGGCTACCGGATACCCCATTGCGAGGGTCGCTGCAAAGATCGCCGTCGGTCTGACCTTGGACCAAATCGATAACCAAGTAACTGGCACGACCAAGGCCTGCTTTGAGCCTGCCTTGGACTACGTGGTGGTCAAGATTCCACGTTGGCCGTTTGACAAGTTTGCCACTGGAGATCGAACGTTGTTCACGCAGATGAAGGCGACCGGCGAAGTGATGGCGATTGACCGAACCTTCGAGTCCGCATTGCTCAAGGCGGTTCGGGGACTCGAAGTCAAGCAAAAGGACTTGCGACACGCCAAGTGGGCGGGCGGGCAGGAAGCGGATTCCACATTGAAGGAGGCCATCAGGGTTCCAACTGACGAGAGGCTGTGGGCGATTGCGGAAGGCTTTCGTCGTGGAATGACGGTGCAGGAAATCCACGCTTTGTGTAAAGTGGACCCATGGTTCCTAAACAAAATGGAGCAAATGGTTCGTGGGGAAAATGACCACATTGTCGAACCCACCGTATTCAAGATGGTTGATACGTGCGCCGGTGAGTTTGAAAGTCAAACGCCGTACTTCTATGCGACGGAGGGCCAAACCTTTGATGAGGTCTTGGCAACAAAAAAGTGATCTCAACCTGAACGGTTGAGATCACTAAGGATTAGGGTGCTTAAGCGTGCGTAGCGGCGAGTGCCTCGTGGTGCTCGTAGTGCTCGCTAGCTGCCTGTGTTAGCGTTGTGAAGTGTGCGCCCTTCTGTCGGAAGTATCGAATCGTTTGTCGTAGCGTGTCAACTGAATCGTTATAATCGCGCATCGCGACACAGATCACCTCGCGACTCATGTTGGCTTCGAAGAGGGGAACCAGCGCATCGAACCCGGCGTCTAGGTAGGCGTGGTTACCATCATGGGTTGCCACTGGAACGTGAAGGACCTTGTTGGAACCATCCTTCTTGAGGTCATCCGGAGAGGAATGATACGGTTCGTGCGGAGCCCCTTCCCAATCAACAAACATCTTGTAGTTCGCGTCAGGAACGATCGAACTGTCAACAACGATCCCAATCTCGTCAAGCCACTTAATGTCGCTAGGAACGAGATCAAAAGCCCCTGCTCGAAATGCAGTTGCCTTGATCAAGTGCGATTTCAGTGTGTCCTTGGCGATCGAGATAATGTTGCCGCGCTCTCGGGCATCTTCAACGTGACCGCGCTCGTTCTCAAAGTTAACCTTCATTCCCAACTCGTGCCAGTTCGGAATCTTGTGAAGAAACTCGTGATAGTAAAGGTTCGTGTTCGCGCTGGGATCTTTCATGGAAACATGGATCATCCACGTCGCGGGAACGAACTCAGATTCAAGAACTTTGATGTAATCGCCCGTGTAACAACGATCATGATGGGCGCCTTCGCAATCGACAGTCAGGACAACGTTTGGCATGGTTAGGTTCAGGGTGCTCCTTCGGTTACAGTTGCAGAGTCGTGTGTCGCGGTCAGGGTGTACCGTTTGCCAAGCACATGAAAGTTCTTAAAAGTCACTTTCTTCCAGGCAGGCGGCAGGTTAGGCTTTATGCTCAACCAATACCCTCCTTTTAACTGCTTGGTCCAAACCGCTCCCGGCTCCTTCTGATAGTCTATCCGAAATCCGAGGAAACCGTATATGACCGACTGCAAACTCCCTGCGGCTCCGGTCACAAAATAAGTGCTGTCCTTGCTCCGCTTTTCGCTGAAGAGCATGAAGGCGTGATCCGTAAAGGGCTTCCAACTCTCGTGCCAAGTCTTGTAGGCTTCTCCCGCATCGCCAAACCGCGCCCTAATCAATGCGTGGATCGAGTCGCTCATTGCAGGTCCATTCTTCGTTACCTTGCCTTCGAAACGGTCAAGCATAGTGAGTGCTTGCTTCTCAGCGGGTGGGTATTGGAGTGGATAGATGGCAAGAACCGCCGCCGCTTGCTTGTAGCCCCGAACCGGGTCGCCGTCGTAAGTGAGGAATGACTTTTCGTCACGAGGAAGTTTAAACCGCGTGAACCCCCTCTCCACGATGTTTGTGCGTGGGGAGGGGGTAAGGGGTGGGGAAACGGCTGGCGCAAACTTGCCACCATTCACGCACCACTCGGCAAGCAAGTTGGTGTAAAGGTCATTGTCGCCAATGTGGAACTCGTCGGGGCTCATCGTGCCCTTGATTTCCCTTCCAATTTGACCTACTTCAGACCGCCAGGAATAATATTGACCCGCAAGGGTTACCAAGTCGTGTCTCGGGCTGGTCAAGGCCAGTGCTCGAGCCATGCGATACGACCATGCGACACTACCCGTAATGTGGTCTTGAAACTTGGAGGGACCAGGTACGGTCTCTTTGCCGCTGATCGAGGACTCCCAAGGGAACTTTGCACCTGGGCTTATGTCCATCTTTTCGAGTTCCGGACGACCGAGGTTTTCCTTGCCCGTCGGACGACCCTGATCAAGCCATTCGCCGAAATTCTTCATCGCTTGCGTAGTCAGTCGTTGGCGATACTCGGGGATGATCTTCGCTCGATCCGGATCAACGAACACCATGGCAGGAAACACCCAGGTGTCGGCATCCCAGAAGACGTGGC